>JAUCGD010000003.1 GCA_030377945.1 Desulfobacterales bacterium HSG17
TCAGTTTGTTTTTCATAATAATTTCTCCTTATTTGATAACATTCAATTATTAATATGCCGAAGATTCGAGTAAGCGGGAACCCCACCCCAAAGGACTGTTAACAGCAATATTTATTTATGTAAACTTGGTTATGATATCATTATGTCAGTTAAAACAGACCGAATATATATGAACGGGAATGCAAATGTCCAGAAAAAAATAACGGAAAAATCTGCAAGTCAGATTTTTCCTGTCTGTTTATTTTGCTTATAAAAATAGCCTTCTGTATAACATATCAAGTAGGATATTTCTACCCCATTTTACTTAGTTCATCCCATTGATTAAACTGTATGTTTATGAGTTAATATGGTTTATCCTGAAACGTTTTTTATACATACAAAACCATTGAAATTATTGAAATTAATCGGGGTGATATTATGTTTGCCAATCTAAAGATCAAAACAAAATTGCTCCTGGCAATTTTAGCTATCGGTTTTATTCCTTTTATTTTTGCAGTTCTCTATTCATTTAACATATCAAGTCAGGCACTCTCTTCCCAGGCATTCAGTCAACTTGAAAGTATCAGGGAAATTAAAAAAGACCAAATTACCAATTTCTTTGAAGAACGAAGAAAAAATATGAATGTTCTTACGGAAACTGTGTCAACTCTGAGGCAGGCAGCTATTGAAAAAATAATTACAGTGCAGGAGATAAAAAAAGCTCAGGTTGAAGAATATTTTCAAAATTGCATAAGCGACATTAAAGTTATATCCAAAAATATCCTGATAAACGAAGCACTGAACAATTTTTCAGCAACCTTTGAGAATGACGGTACTTATGACAAAGCTTTATTCCGTTATTTTGAAGAAATGAAATATAAAAACTCCCTGATTCAATATAAGGCTGAATATGGATACTATGACTTACTCCTCATTAATAAACAAGGAAGGATTGTTTATTCAATAAATAAAGAATCGGATCTTGGACAGGATTTAATCAATAGCGAGTTAAAAAATACTGGTCTTGGAATATGTTTTCAAAAAGGCTTAAAACATGTCAATATTCAGGACTTTGAAAATTTCTCTCCTTCAGAAGATAAATATATTGCTTTTATAGGCTCCCCCATAAAAGAGAATGATGAGACAATTGGGGTTCTTGTATTCAAATTGAGCAAAGACCCGATCAACAAAATAATTCAGCGCCACAACGGAATGGGGAAAACTGGCGAAACCTATATTGCAGGCAGGTGGAATGATAAAATATCATATCGCAGTGACCGTTTAATCAGGCCCGGGAAAACTGGCGAATTCAAATCCGATAAAGAGATAGAGTTTGCTTTAAATGGAGAAACCGGTTCAATAATCAGGATTGGCAGCACAAATAAAGTAGATATAGCAGGATATGCCCCTATAAACATACCTGGCCTGAGCTGGACAATGATAACTGTAATGTCTCTTGAAGAAGCAATTTCGCCCAGATTAAAAGGCGAGGCAACAGATTATTTTTCCAAATATGTCCGCCAGTACGGATACCATGACCTTCTTCTTATTCATCCTAAAGGTCAGGTTTTCTATTCTGTTGAACATCATTCTGATTACGGTTCAAACCTGATTAACGGAGATTATGCAGGTTCAAACCTTGCTCTTCTTTTCCAGGATGTAATGAAAACCGGCAAATTCGGATTTGCAGATTTTGCTCCCTATTTTCCGTCAGATAACAAGCCTTCGGCATTTATAGCCCAGCCTGTGATATTTGAGGGAAATATTGAACTGGTTGCAGCTCTTCAAATACCCATTGAAGTAATTAACGATTTTATGAAAGAGCGGTCAGGCATGGGAGCAAGCGGGGAAAGCTATCTTGTGGGCCATGACAGGCTTATGCGCTCGGATTCTTTTTCCGACCCTGAAAATTATTCAGTTGAAAATTCCTTTGTAAAAAAATCACGGGTAACAACAAAATCAAGCCAAAAAGCTCTTGAGCAATCTGAGGCCGGACAGGACATAATTACTAATTATACAGGTACAAAGGTACTTTCAGCATACACGTCTTTAAAAATATGGGACAAAACCTGGGCATTAATTGCAGAAATTGATGAATCCGAAGCATTCGCACCTGTTAATAATCTTAAAGCAACCATGCTTATTGTGGGTCTTATAGCATTTGCAGGTATTATTGTTTTTGCTCTCTGGGTTACCGGATTTATTATGAAGCCAATTGTTCAAATTGCCGAGAATATCAAAAAAGTTTCAGAAGGCAGACTTTTCGAATCCCTTGATTTTGAATTTTCCCGCATGAATCAAAAAGATGAAATCGGCATGATAATCAGTGCTGTTTATGAAATGCAGGCCAGGATAAGAGATGTATTAATGGAAACCGACAACCTTATCAGGAGTGCTCAAAAAGGCAGCCTGAATATTCGCGGTAATGCAGAAGCTTATAAAGGCGGATGGCAGGAGCTTATTATCGGCATAAATAATCTCATAGATGCATTTATGTCCCCCATTACCATGACTGCTGAAATTATAAGCAGGATAGCCAGGGGAGATATTCCTGAAAAGATAAGTGCTGAATGCAGGGGATGCCAGGGAGAATTTGGTGAAATCAGGAAAAATTTGAATCTGCTCATTGATTCCATGAATGAGATCAGCGTTTTAGCAGAAGCTGTTGCAGACGGGAATTTAAATATAGCATTAAAAAAACGTTCTGAAAAAGACCGTTTAATGGAGGCCCTTGGGGCAATGACAGATGTTCTGAATAAAACACTGAAAGAAACCCGCAGGTTGATTCATGGGATTCAGCAAGGCCAGCTTGATATAAAAGGCAGGGAAGAAGATTTTTTAGGAGGCTGGCAGGAGCTTATCATGGGGTTTAACAGACTTATAGAAGCATTTACAACACCTATCAATGTCACTGCAACATATATAGACAGAATTTCCAAAGGCGATATACCTGAGAAAATCAATGAGGAATACAGAGGCGACTTTAATGAAATAAAGAACAATATCAACAGGCTCATCAATGTTACAAACGGGGTTACTGAAATTGCACAGGAAATTTCCCAAGGCAATTTAAGTGTAATGGCAGACAGGCGGTCTGAAAAAGATGCAATGATGGAAGCTTTTGAAAATATGATAAACTATCTTCAGGATGTTGCCGATATAACTGAAAAGGTTTCAAATAACGAACCCAATGTAAAGGTTGCTCCAAAATCGGATAAAGATGTTCTTAACCGGTCCTTACAAAAAATGATTAAAAATCTGCGAAATATGATGGATGATATTCAAGCAAACATGAATATTGTCAAGCAGCAGAACTGGCTTAAAACAGGTCTGGCAGAACTGGGCAATACAATGAGAGGGGGACAGGATGTGTCAACTCTTGCGCAAAACATTATTTCATTTCTCGCAGATTATTTAAATGCCCAGATCGGAACAATTTACCTGGAAAAAGAAAAAAATATATTTTTTCTTGCAGGTTCCTACGCTTGCGAACAAAGCCAAGGTGTACCGAAAATAATTGAAGCAGGAGAAGGGTTAGCAGGTCAGGTGGCGCTTGAAAAGAAAAGCATTCTTTTTTCAGATGTCCCGAAAAATTATCTTAATATATATTCAGGTATGGGCAGAAGTGCGCCTAAAAATATCCTGGTATTTCCCCTCATATATGAGCAACAGGTCAAGGGTGTTGCAGAACTTGGAACCTTTGACAATTTCAGCGAGATTGAAACGGATTTTCTAAATCAGGCAGCAGGTAATATCGCCATAGCATTTGATGCTGCACAAACACGCGAAAAAATGAGAAAACTCCTGGAAGAATCCCGGCAGCAGGCAGAAGAACTTCGTATGCAGCAGGCAGAATTACAGGCTGTTAACAAAGAGCATGAAATGCAGACTGATATACTGACAGAATCCGAAACAGCCCTTTATTAAAGGAGAAACAGCCATGTTCAGGAATATGAAAATCGGAACAAAATTATTCAGCAGCTTTTTAATTATCCTGATCCTGCTCTGTATTGTAGCCTTTGCCGGATATATCAGCCTGAAAAATGCTGAAGAAAGTCTAAAAATAAGCACCCATGTTAATGATATGGTAAGAGAAATTTTTGAAGCAGGACAGGCTGAGAAAAATTATATAATCTCCCATGATGATGATTCATACAACAAAGTGAAAAATCATATTGAAAATATAGTTAGCAATGCCCAAAAGCTCAAAATCAGGTTCAGCGAAAAAAATAATCTTAATCAGATGGATACGGTAATCAAAAGAGTAAAAGAATACCTGGAAGTTTTTACTCAATATGCAGACCTTCATAAATTAAGACAGATTATGATGACTGATTTGAAAGGTCAGGCTGAATTAACCCTGATTCACATCGAGAATATTCGCGAAGAACAGATAACCGGGCTGTTCAATGCCAGGAAAAACATGGCTGCTTTATTAACAGATAAAATGACCAAAGCAGATGACGCAGGCAATCTTATTAAATGGTTTCTTGAGGCTCGGAGGTTTGAAAAAGAATATATAATTAATAATGGAGATGATGCATGGCTGGAGGTTCATCAGGAGTCAATATTAAAAATAATGAGCCTGGCAAATGATCTGAAGTCACGCCTAATAAACAAGAAAGATATTTCTCAATTAGGCAATGCCATTGCAGCAGTCAAGATTTATGATGGGGCTTTTGGAAGAGATTATAGCCTGATGGAATGGCAAAATGAATTAATGAACAGGATGAAAATACAGGCAGACAATGCTTTAAGGCTGATTGAGAATATCCGAAATAAACAAAATATCCATTTAGCTGAAACTGTTAAAAGCAACAAAAATCTGCTTGACGGTATAATAACCCGAACAGATGATATAAACAGATTAAACGGATTTTTCCTTGATATCCGAAAGTATGAAAAAAATTATATTATTTCAAACGGCGAAAAAAAATATTTGGATTCCTATTCGCAAGTAATGAATAAAATAAATGAAATTCTTCTTAGAATTAAATCAAACTTGAATCAAGATACTGGTATGAAGCAGGAGAATGATTTAGCTTCTGCGCTTCAGGCTTATAATGAGGCATTTATGAAATTCAGCAGGCTCTTTAAAAGGTATAATCAAGTCATAGGAATTATGAATGAGCGTGCTGATGAAGCCCTGGAACAAATTCATGCTGTTGAAAACAGGCAAAAACTTCAACTGGCTCAGGCATATGAGGAAAATGAAATATTTATAGATGACAAAATGGAAATGGCCGACAATGCTGCCAGACTTACAAACTGGTTTATAGAAACCCGGAGAAATATAAAAGAATATATTATTACAAAAGAACAAAAATATTTCTATCTGGCAGAAGAATCAACAGAAGAAAATCTGAAACTGGCACGAGATATGAAAATCAGGTTCAAGTCATCTGAAAACATAGAAATGATAGACCAGGCAATTCAGGATATTCAAAAGTATAAAGAAACATTTACAAACTACATGAATTTCATAAAACAGCAGAATGCTGCAAGAAAAATCATGGAAACAGCAGCAGTCGAAGCCAGACAGGTATGCACTAAAGCCCGTGAAAGACAAAAAACATTAATAGATAAACAAATCAATATTGCCAACTGGATAATGATTTCCTGTACTTTAACGGCAATTTTAATAGGATTCTTAACAGCTTTTTTTATAAGCCGGAGCATTTCAAAGTCCATCAGCAAAATTCTAAAAATTGCAAATGATATTGCCAGCGGAGATTTTACCCAGGAGATTAAAATTCTGCGGAAAGATGAAATCGGGGAATTAGCACAAACTCTTGGGGATATGAAAGACAAAATCAAATATGTTCTCAGGGAAACGGAAACTCTTATTGGCAATATCCAGGAAGGCAGACTGGATTTGCGGGGTAATGCAGAAGCATTTTCAGGAAGCTGGCAGCAACTTATTCTGGGAGTCAACAATGTTGTAGATGCCTTTACATCCCCTATTTCCATGACAGCCAGAACCATTGACCGAATATCAAAAGGAGATATTCCGCAAATAATCACAGATGAATATAAAGGAGATTTTAATGAGATCAAAAATAACCTTAACTCATTGATTTCAAACCTGAGCGGAACAGTTCAGATAGCGGAAAAAATTGCTGCTGGCGACCTGTCTGTTGAAGTTCCTATTCTCTCGGATAAGGATCTGATGGGAAAATCGCTTGATGTAATGGTCAATACTCTTCAGAGCATTGTTATGGATATCAATATTCTTACAGAATCAGCAGTAGAAGGAGATCTTGATACCCGTGGTGATGCAGCCAGATTTAAAGGCGAGTATGCAGGAATAATCAAAGGCATAAACAATATTCTGAATGCTGTTATTATGCCGATATATATGACAGCAGAATATATAGCCCGTATTTCAAGGGGCGATATTCCCAAAAACATAAGCTCAGAATATAAAGGCGATTTTATAGAAATAAAAAATAATCTCACTATCCTCACAAGCACCACAAAGAATGTAACAATGATAGCCCAGGAAATAGCAGCAGGAAATCTCAAGGTTAAAGCGGAAAAAAGGTCACAGCAGGATGAACTGATGAAAGCACTTGACGATATGATTACCTATCTTGCCAATGTTGCCCATATTACAGAAAAAATATCAAAAAAAGACCTTAATGTAACAGTAGTGCCAAAATCAAATAAAGATATTCTTAACAATTCACTGCACCGCATGGTGACAAACCTTCAACAGATGATGGATGAAATTGACACTTCCATGAAAGCCGTGGAAGAGCAAAACCGGTTTAAAACCGGCCTTGCAGAACTTGGAAATAAAATGCGGGGCGACCAGGATGCTGCAAATCTTGCACAAAATATAATCACCTGGCTTGCTGACTGGCTTAATGCACAGATAGGAGCAATTTATCTTTCAGATGATAAGGGACTGCTTCATCTAACTGGTACTTATGCCTGGCACAAAAGAAAAGGGAATTCCTCATTATTAAAACCCGGACAAAGCCTGGTTGGGCAGGCAGCCCTGGAAAAACAAAGCATTCTTTTTACCCAAGTTCCACATGATTATATCAGGATTAATTCGGGGATCGGGGCAGTAGTCCCGGACAATATACTGGTTCTGCCATTTTTATATGAAGGAGAAACCAAAGGAGTAATAGAACTGGGAACAGCCCATAATTTCAGCGATACTGACATGGATTTTCTTGACAGGGCAGCAGAGGATATTGCCATTGCATTTAATACAGCACAGACACGGGGACAGATGCAGGAATTACTTGAGACTGCTTAAGTTTTATTTAAAATAAATTCAATAAAGGGGGAGTATATGAGAAAATTTAAGATTACTGTATTTATAGCAATATTTTTATTGCAGGCAATTGTATCAAATGCCCAGGAAAAAGCAACGCCACAGGAGGTTGTTCAAAAAGTAAGAGAAGCATCTGAATTTCTCAGCAAAACCGGGGATGAAGGGCTAAAAGAATTTATGGATAAAAACGGCAGATGGGTTTGGAAAGATACCTATATATTCATAGCAAATTGTAGTGCTCAATCTCTTGCAGCTCATCCCATTAAACCAAAATTTGTGGGGAAAAAATTGGGAATGGGTTTTAAAGATGTAAACGGAAAACTTTTTTTTGCTGAATACTGCACAATAGTAGAAAGTTTTGGAAAAGGATGGGTCGAATATATGTGGGCAAAGGTCGGAGAAAAAACACCTTCCAGGAAAATCACCTATGTAATGCAGGTTCCCGGAACTTCATATCAGGCAGGTGCCGGCATTTATAATGAAACAATATCAATAGAAGAATTGAATAAGCTAAAATAACAAGTTATTATTTTCACTTAATACAAGGAGAAAATCATGAATAAATTTAGAAAAATATCATTGTGCTTAATAATTCTTTTGTCAATCACTACAATAACAGCAAATGCCCAGGAAAAAGTAACACCTCAGGAAGTTATTCAAAAAGCAAGAGAAGCATCTGCTTTTCTCCAGAAAAACGGGAAAAAAGGGCTTAAGGAATTTATGGATAAAAACAGCAGATGGGTTTGGAAAGATACTTATATATTTATAATGAATTGTAAGTCTGAAACTGTGGCAGCTCACCCCTTTAAGTCAAAACTTGTGGGAAAGAAATTAATGGGTCTGAAAGATATTAACGGAAGATTCTTTTTTGCTGAATTCTGTGCAGCAGCAGAAGATCAAAAAGGAGGATGGGTTGAATATATGTGGCAAAAGATAGGAGAAGAAATACCTTCCAGGAAGATTTCCTATCTTTTGCAGGTTCCTGAAACGATTTATCAGGTCGGGGTTGGTATTTATGATGATACAATATCTATCGAAGAACTGAATAAGTTTAAATAACAGGCTATTAATGCAAATTCGGATTCATCAAGTCAGAGTTCACAAAAATTGTTTTTTACAGAATATTGTGAGGCAAAAATGAAAATATCTCATAAAATTAGCATATTAATTGGAATTGGTATCATAATGGTACTTATTATGTTTGCTATAAACTATTACCATGACATCAAGGTTGCTGAAACCAGTCAGTCCATTAATGATCTTAATACTGCCAATGAATTGATATTAAAGGCAATTATTGAAGAAAAAAAATACCTGACCGAACATGAAGAAAATGAATCCAAAGAAATTATAAGCCTGTTTAGCAAAGCAGATCAATACATAGAAAAACTTAAAAACCGTTCAGTTTCTAATATTCAAGATGATCTTATAAAATTATCCTCACAGATTGATGAATATCAGAAAACATTTAAAATTTTGACCCTGAATATAAAAAAATTAGATGATAAAACAGGGCATATAAGCGAATTACTCTACAAGTTTAACAAAAAAACCATTGCTGTTCTTGAAAAAACAAAAATGGATATTGGAATGGCCATGATGAATGTTGAAGAAGTAGATGAAAATATTCGCAATCTATCAGAAATAGCCATGAATACTCAATTATGGATGGAACAGGTTAATCTTATTGTTAACAGGAATCTATTTGTAAAAAAAAATGAAAAAGCTTTTCTCAAAGATATGAAAAAAGCTTTTTCTTCTCTCAAGACAGAACAAAAAAATGCTGTGACCATATCCAGGTACATGAAAGATCCTGAATATCTTGAGTATCTTAACAATATAAGCAGGGTAATTGATGTCATGCCTGAACATACAGACAAAACCCGTATGCTCTGGAAGGAAAAAATCATTATTGAAGATAAACTTGATAAAATCAGGAATATTATTTTTCTAACTAAAGAAAAAATTATTTTAAACGGAAAATCTGCAATAGAAAAAGAGCAGAAAAATCTTCTGTATCTCTCCATGATTACCTTCATCATTGTTATTGCAGCATATATACTGGCAGGCATTTTTTTTCTCAAGTCTATTACAAAACCGTTTTTACATATAGTTAATACAGCCAATGCCATTGCAAAAGGAGATTTCTCAGGTACAATCAATATTAATCAAAAAGGAGAGGTCGGTATTCTTGCAGCAGCTTTTCAAAACATGCACAGCACTATTTTAAAATTAACAATGGAAATCGAAAAACTAATTCAATCTGTATATAAAGGCCGTTTAGACATACGATGCAACGAAAAAAATCTTGAAGGAGACTGGCGAGAACTTGTAGTCGGGATAAATAATATCCTTGATGCATTTATGTCACCTTTTAATTTAACTTCCGCTTATATTGATAAAATAGCAAAAGGCGATATACCTGAGAAAATAACTGACGAGTATAAAGGAGACTTCAATAAAATAATTAATAATCTCAATATGCTCATTGATGCAGCATATGAATCAAGCAGTCTGGTTGAAGAAATTGCAGACGGAAACCTGGATATTAAAATTAAGGAAAGATCTGAAAATGACCGATTAATGATAGCTTTAAAAACTATGACAGATGTATTGTCTAATATATTAAAAGAAACAGGCGGAGTAATACAAAATATCCGGGTCGGGCAACTGGAGATACGGGGGAATGCCGACAATTTTGCAGGATGCTGGAAAGAACTTGTTACAGGATTTAACAAGCTGATAAATGCCTTTACAGGCCCCATATCCAAAACTGCCGAATATATAGAAAGAATATCCAAAGGTGATATTCCCGAACCAATCACGGAAAATTATAAAGGCAATTTTAATGATATAAAAAATAATCTGAACGTACTCATATTTGCAACACAGGAATTAACGCACACAGCCCAGGAAATCGCAGGAGGTAATTTAAATGTAAAGGTGGAAAAACGTTCTGACCATGATGCAATGATGCAGGCATTTGAATCCATGATTGAGTATATAAGGGATGTGGCAGATATAACGGAAAAAGTTTCAAACAATCAATTACAGGTTAAAGTTTCGCCCAAATCCGAACATGATGTTCTTAACCATTCATTGCAGCGCATGGTAAAAAATCTCCGTCAGATGATGGAAGAAATTGAATCGTCAATGAATACTGTTAAACAACAGAACTGGTTTAAAACAGGTCTTGCGGAACTTGGAAATAAAATGAGGGGAGAACAGGAAGCTGCTGCCCTTGCCAAAAATATTATTACCTGGATTACAAATTATTTACAGGCACAGATCGGAGCCATTTACCTGGCAGACGGCAATAAATCATTTTATCTGGCTGCTGCTTATGCCTGGAATAAGCGTAAGGGATATTCTTCGCAGCTCAGCCTGGGGCAAGGTCTGGCAGGTCAGGCTGCACTGGAGAAAAAGAGCATTGTTTTCTCAGACATTCCTGAAGACTATATTCAAATAAATTCAGGGCTTGGAAAAACAACACCCAAAAATATACTTGTATTTCCTTTTATATATGAACAGGATACAAAAGGGGTTATAGAGATTGGAACTGTACACGACTTTAAAGAGACTGACATGGATTTTCTTACCCAGGCATCTGAAGATATTGCCATTGCTTTTAATACAGCCCAGACACGCGGAAAAATGCAGGAACTGCTAAAGGCTACAAGTCAGCAGGCAGAAGAATTAAAAATGCAGCAGGATAAACTGCAATCTGCTAACAATGAACTTGAATCCCAGACCCTTGTATTAAAAGAGTCTGAATCCCGTCTCAGGGAACAGCAGGAAGAATTGAGCGCAATTAATGAAGAGGTTTCAAAACGTTCCAATGCCATAGAGCAGAAAAATATTGCATTAAAACAAGCACAATTAAAGGTTGAACAAAAAGCCCAGGAACTGGAGATAGAAAAAAACCAAATAAAACCAGATAAAAAACAGACAATAAGACACAATAAAAATATTAAAAAGATTGATTCAAAAGAAATTAAAGACGACAGAGCAAATATTCAGGAAAATGACCGTATTCTCCTGGTAGTTGAGGACGATCCCAATTTTTCAAGGGTTCTGCTCAATGTGGCTCATGAAAAAGATTATAAATGCCTGATTGCAGGCAGCGGTGAAAAAGGGCTTGAACTGGCTGAAAATTTTAATCCTGATGCCATTGTCATGGATCTTGGACTGCCTGAAATGAACGGATGGGAAGTTATGGAAGAACTGAAAAAAAATCCTCAAACTCTTCATATTCCTGTGCATATCATATCTTCTTCAGATAAACCCCAAAATATTGAATCAGATATTATCGGGTATATGACAAAACCGGTTTCCATGGAAGAATTTGACCATGTATTTAAAAAGATAGAAAAGAATATATCAGGCAGTATAAAAAATATTCTCATAGTTGAAGATGATAAACTTCAAAGAGAACCCCTTATACAACTTATTGCACAGGTCGGCATAAATGCAAAAGGAGCAGAAACCGCAGAACAGGCATTTGACATATTGTTAAAAGATTCTTTTGACTGCATGATCCTTGATCTTGGTCTGGGCGAAATGTCAGGTTTTGATCTTCTGGAAAAACTCAAAAATACGGAAAATATCCCTCAAATACCTGTTATAATATACACAGGAAGAGAGCTCACACAGGAAGAGCACAGGAAGCTAAAAAAATATTCCCAGAGTATTATCATCAAAAATGAAAAATCACAGGAAAGACTTCTTAATGAAATTGATCATTTCCTCAACCGCATAGAACAACCAAAACCTCCTGAAGAAACATTGCTGCCTGTTAAAACCGATAAAAAGCAGGATGTAAATATGAGCTGGAAAAAAATATTAATTGTTGATGATGATATGAGAAACGTATTTGTTCTAACAAGCCTGCTTGAGGACAAAAACTTTGATATACTTGTTGGAAGCAACGGAAAGGAAGCTCTTGAACAATTAGATCAAAACCCGGATACAGACATTGTGCTGATGGATATAATGATGCCGGAAATGGACGGATATGAGGCAACAAAAGCCATAAGAACGCAGGAAAGATTTGAAAACCTGCCAATCATTGCACTGACGGCAAAAGCCATGAAAGGCGACAGGGAAAAATGTATGGATGCAGGTGCAAATGATTATCTGACAAAGCCCGTTGATATAGATGAACTTTTTCTGCTTTTGGAAAAATATTTATAGATTCATTTTGAATTATAGCAAATGAGAAAGGAAAATCACCATGTCCAAAAAATCCATTTTAAAAAATAAATTCAGGGTGACACTGTTAATGAAAGTCTGCGTTATGGTTGTCCTTACATCAACCATTATCCTGACTTTCTTTGGATATTATCAGTACAGGCAGTCTTATAATCGCATAAATAACTTTCTTGATGACACCCTTGTACTTTCTGCTGAACGTATGGAAATAAGCCTGAAAAATCCTCTTTTTGATTATGATTATGATACTATTACGAGTATTATTTCTGCGGAAATGAAATCCAGACTTATTTCCGGAGTATTTATCATAAATAAGGAGGAAATAACATACGGGTTTTCCAGAAATAAGTCAGGAGAAATTATTCCGGTTACAGCAATCATGCCTGACAAAGGACACCGCATTGCACAACGAGAAATACAGAAAGACGATTACATGCTCGGACAGGTCAAAGTATTTGTGACCACCCGTTTTCTTGAACTGGATAAACGCCGCCTTTTCATAAGCATACTAGCCCGGATATTAATACTGGATATTATGATTGCAATGGCTCTGACATTATTTACCAAAATAATTCTGCTGAACCCTTTATACCGGGTTGTGGACTTGATTCAAAAGGTGTCTGAAGGAAATTTTTCCGAAATATCTGATACAAAAACTGTACAGGATTCAAAGCGAAAGGACGAGGTAGGTATTATAACAGGCGCGGTACTGGAAATGAAAGACAGGATATTTGGTGTGTTAAATGAGACAAATTCCCTGATTTGTGCTGTTCAGGAAGGCAGACTTGATGTGCGCGGTAATTCAACACTTTTCAAAGGCGGATGGTGCGATCTTATAAACGGTGTAAACAATATAATTGATGCCTTTATAATCCCGATAAATATAACAGCAAAGACTATTGATCGGATTGCAGAAGGTGACATACCTGAAAAGATCAAAGAAGAATTTAAAGGAGACTTCAATGAGATCAAAAGAAATCTGAATACACTTATTGATGTTACAAATGAAACCACCAGGATTGCAGAAGAAATAGCAGTCGGAAATCTGACAATTAATGTCAAGGAACGTTCTGATAATGACCGGCTTATGAAAGCTCTGGATTCCATGATAAAAGGTCTGAAAGGAATTTTAAATGAAACAAAAGAACTCATTGAAACAGTCAGACAAGGCCGTCTGGATGTTCGCGGTAATGCTCAATCATATGAAGGCGGATGGGAAAAGCTTGTTTCAGGAATAAACTCCCTTATTGATGCTTTAACAGGCCCGATTAACAAGACTGCCGAGTATATAGAAAGAATATCCAAAGGGGATATTCCTGAAATAATAACTGAAAATTATAAAGGCAATTTTAATGACATAAAAAATAATCTGAACGTACTCATAATCGCAACACAGGAAATAACACAAACAGCCCAGGAAATCGCAGGGGGCAATCTCATGGTTAAAGTTGAGAAACGTTCTGAGCATGATGCCATGATAAAAGCCTTTGAATCAATGATTGCCTATATCCAGGATGTTGCAGATATAACGGAAAAGGTTTCAAATAATCAATTACAAGTTAAAGTTTCACCCAAATCCGATCATGATGTTTTAAACCATTCATTACAGAGAATGGTTGCAAATCTTCAGCAGATGATGGAAGATATTGAATCTTCGATGAATACTGTACAACAGCAAAACTGGTTTAAAACCGGCCTTGCAGAACTTTCCAATAAAATGCGGGGAGAACAGGAAGCAACCGGTCTGGCTGAAAATATCATTACCTGGCTTGCAAATTATCTTAATGCACAAATAGGAGCCATTTATCTGGAAGATAATAATAAATCGTTTTATCTTGCATCTGCTTATGCCTGGCAGAAACAGATAGATAATTCCTTCAGGTTTGCCCCTGGAGACGGTCTGCCAGGACAGGCAGCCCTGGAAAAAAAGAGCATTTTGTTTTCAGAAGTTCCAGATGATTATATTCAAATAAGTTCAGGGCTTGGCAAAACAAAACTCAATAATATTCTTGTATTTCCATTTATATATGAAGGTGATACCAAAGGAATTTTAGAACTTGGAACAGCCCATGAATTTAAAGAAACAGATATGGAATTTCTCACCCAGGCATCCGAGGATATTGCCATTGCCTTTAATACAGCTCAAACCAGGGGAAAAATGAATGAACTGCTGGAAGCCACCAGGCAGCAGGCTGAAGAACTGAGAATACAGCAGGAAGAACTGAGCAGCACCAACCAGGAACTTTCAATACGCTCCAGAGCCATTGAGCAGAAAAATGAAGCATTAAAACAGGCCCAGTTAAAGGTTGAGCAAAAAGCACAGGAACTTGAAATGGCAAGTAAATACAAATCCGAGTTCCTTGCCAACATGTCCCATGAACTGCGCACACCCCTTAACAGCATCCTGATTTTGTCCCAGCTTCTCTCACGCAATGAAAGCAATAATCTCACAGATAAACAGGCTGAATTTGCAAGTACTATACACAATTCAGGTTCAGACCTTTTGTCTCTTATTAATGAAATACTTGACCTGTCCAAAGTTGAAGCAGGCAAGATTGAACTCCATGTGGAAGAAGTAAACCTGAAAGCCTTTAAAGATGATATTCTACAATTATTCTCTCATGTTGCAAAAGATAAAGGCGTTAAATTCATAAGCCTTATTGATGATGATATACCTGAAATTATGCGTACTGACAGTCAGAGACTTAAACAGGTTATCCGCAACCTGCTTTCCAATGCGTTTAAATTTACCAGGCAGGGACATGTTTCCCTGAAAATTTTCCGTCCTCCTTCAGATACAAATCTTTCCCAGAGCAATCTGGACAATCTTTTATCTGTGGGGTTTTCAGTTTCCGATACCGGCATTGGTATTCCTGAAGAAAAGAAAGCTGCAATATTTGAAGCATTTCAACAAGCAGAAGGCAGTACAAGTAGAAGATTCGGGGGGACAGGTCTTGGGCTTTCCATTTCAAAAGAATTTTCAAGACTCCTTGGAGGAGAAATCCAGGTGCAGAGCCAGGAAGGTAAAGGCAGCACTTTTACCCTTTATCTTCCTGAAATATCAGAACATGAAAACTCCGGGGAACATAAATCCGAATCATCTGAAAAAACAGGTAAGGAACCTGATTTTAAATCCGAAATAAAACCTATAATTGAATCCAGAATTGAAATAAATGAACCTGTAAAAACCGGAAAAAAACAAAATATAAGTATGAGCGGAAAAAAGATATTAATTGTTGATGATGACATGAGAAATGTATTTGTCCTTACCAGCCTTCTTGAAGAAAAAAACTTTGAGATTATTGTGGGAAGTGACGGAAAGGAAGCTCTTGAACAATTAGACCATAACCCGGATACCAGCCTGGTGTTTATGGATATAATGATGCCTGAAATGGACGGATATGAAGCCACAGAAAAAATAAGAAAACAAAAGAGATTTGAAAATCTGCCGGTTATAGCCCTTACTGCAAAAGCAATGAAAGGAGACAATGAGAAATGTATAAACTCAGGGGCAAATGCCTACCTTACAAAACCCGTGGATATTGACAGTCTTTTTGAACTTATCAATAAATGGATATAGATTTTATATAAACGGAGATTAATATGGAAAAATCAAACTTACTTATAGTTGATGACCGGCCTGAAAACCTTCTTGTCCTGGAAAGTATCCTGGAGGGCCATGATATTAACATTATAAAAGCATTATCAGGAAATGAAGCTCTCCGCCATGCAATGCAATATGATTTTGCCCTTATTCTCATGGATGTTCAAATGCCGGAAATGGACGGATTTGAAACAGCAGAATTAATGCGTGGCAGTAAAAAAACAAGGCATATTCCCATAATCTTTGTAACAGCCATCAGCAAAGAGAAAAAAAACATTTTTAAAGGTTATGAAGCCGGTGCTGTTGACTATCTTTTTAAACCGGTTGAACCTGAAATTTTGAAGAGCAAGGTTAATGTTTTTTTAGATCTTTACAAACAAAAAAAAGATCTTGAACAGGCAAAGATTCAATTGGAAAATGCCAAGGAAAAAGCTGAAAAAGAATGTCAAATATCCGAAGATGCCAATAAAAAGATAATGGACAGCATTCAGTATGCAACAATAATACAAAAATCCATGCTGCCAAACCTTGATGAAGTTAAATACTATCTTCCTGACAGTTTTTTTCTCTGGCAGCCAAGGGATATAGTAGGAGGTGATATTTATCATGCAGAATACCTGCATCAAGGTATTGTTATTGCTGTAATAGACTGTACCGGGCACGGGGTTCCGGGTGCTTTTATGACTATGATAGCATCATCAGCCATGCGGAGAATAACCAGGACGGAAAGATGCCATGACCCTGCTGAAATATTAAAATGGCTCAACTTTATAATAAAAACATCTCTTCAGCAGGATACGGAATATGCACTCTCAGATGACGGCCTGGATGCTGCAATCTGCTTTGCAAAACCCGAAGAAAATTTGATGACCTTTGCAGGCGCACATCTGCCCCTGTATTGTGTACATAATAATGAAGTTAATATTATTAAAGGCGACAGGCAGAGTATTGGTTATAAAAGATCCGATCTGAGTTTTAAATATACTAATCATTCAATAAAACTTGAAAAAGGCATGTGCTTTTACCTTGCAAGCGATGGTTTTACAGACCAGTTAGGCGGTGACAGGGAGCTGCGTTTTGGAACCAGGCGTTTCAGGGATTTGCTCTTAAAAACAGCATCTTCCCCTTTTGACAAACAAAAAAATATGCTTTTACAGGCATTTAATGAATACAAAGACGAGCATGAAAATGTTGACGATGTAACAATAGCAGGATTTGGTTTTGATAACCCTGGGAAAAGAGACAGAAGAAAAGGACATCTTGACAGCAGGGAGTGCTTTATTGAAAGAAGACGAAACAGATGAAATACAATTAAACTGATTCACTAAACCCGGAAAATTAGCCCTAAAAGTTGGAGGAATTAATATGTTAAAAGAAGTATATGATTATTTAAAAGGTCTTGGCAAACACGGAATATTTTTCTGCTTTACCGGTTATATCTCCCAGACCCTGTTAACTGATTTCGGGGATATACTGGAAAAGAAAATGGCAAAGGATAATGCAAGAAAAGCAATGGTTCTCCGCGTGTTTTACATGGTTGTGGAAAAAGCACAGAATATTCTCCGCTATTCTGCTGAAAAAATTGAGATAGGAGATGAAACATTAAGTTTTGGACTGATTGCAGTTGGTAAAGAAAATAACACATATTTTGTACTCAGCGGCAATATGATCCCAAATAATAAAGTTGAAAAACTTAAAAAAAGACTCATCCAAATAAAAAGTATGAGCAAAGAAGAACTGAAAAAACTATATAAAAAACAGCTTAAGGCAGACCCGGTTCAAGGCAGTATAGGTTCAGGAATCGGCCTGATTGACATTGCAAGAAAAGCAGGAAAACCCATTGAATTTGATTTTGAAAGAATCAATGATGAAATATCTTATTTTTCAATAAAAACTATATTATAGGAGGTACTTATGAATAATCTGATTATGGAATCCACAAAATACACCCCTGAAATTAATTTTGACTGTGAAAAAAATATTCTGGAAATAAAAGGAAAATCATATCCTGAAAATACATCTTTATTTTATGAACCTGTATTTTCATGGTTAAATGAATATTTTGAAAAAATAGAAGACCGCCATGTTGAAGTAAACCTGAACCTGATATTAATAAACAGCAGTTCTGCCAAAGTTTTCATGGATTTCTGCGATCTCTTAGACGAAGCAGCAGGAAACGGCAAAGACATTACTTTAAACTGGTTCTATGAAGAAGATGATGAAGACGGCCTTGAAATGGGAGAGGAATTTATGGAAGATATTGAATCCTTAAAGTTTAATCTGGTTGAGCAGGTTATGTGAGAATTTAAAAAATATCACAGGAATTAAAATGATTTTTTTGCTTTTTTATACATGATTTGTTATAAAGCAGGTAATCAATATAAAAAGGAGAAAAATTATGCCTCTTAATTTAGATGCACTAAACAAAAAGATTGAACCTGTTACAAAAGATTATAATTGGAAAGATGCTGTTCTTTATGCCTTAGGGGTAGGGGCCGGTTTTGATGAGCTGGAATACTGCTATGAAAAAAAGTTAAAGATAATCCCAAGCTTTTCTGTTGCCATGATAATTGATTTTTTCTTTCATGCAGCAGTGCAGGCTGATATAAATCTTGCAGGGCTTCTTCATGGGGAACAGGAGCTTATTTTCCATGCACCCATGCCTTTAGAGGGAACCCTGACCACCAAAGGGGAAATTTCCAATTATTATGATAAAGGAAAAGATAAAGGCGCACTTGTTGTGGCAGAAAGTGATACCTATTGTTCTGATGTTCATTCTGGCGGCCATTCAGACGATCAGAAAATTTTTACCAGCATCATGACTCTTTTTGCCCGCCTGGATGGAGGTTTTGGAGGAGAAAATGCTCCAAAGCAGGAAGTACTCTTTCCTGACAAAGAACCTGATTTTATTTCAGAGGCTCTGCCTTCTCCAAATCAGCCTTTATTATACAGGCTTTCAGGGGATTTATTTGATCTTCATGTTGACCCTGAATTTGCAAAACTGGCAGGATTTGAAATGCCGATTATGCACGGCCTCTGTACTCATGGTTATGCCTGTCGTGCCCTGGTTCAAAATCTTATTCCGGGCCGGCCGGAAAAACTCAAAAGAATGCGCTGCCGTTTTTCAAAACCTCTTTATCCCGGAGTTCCCATCCAGACATTGATCTGGAAAACAGAGCCTGGAAAAGCTGTGTGGAGAACTGTTAATGCCAAAACTAAAGATATCGTCATAGATCAGGGAATTGCAGAGTATAAATAATCATAAAATAGTACTCATCAACATCAAAATCTTACCACAGATTACACAGATTTTCACAGATTAAAATATTAATATCTCTGTGTTAATCTGTGTAATCTGTGGTAACAAAAAGTTAATCAATAACCTTCATCATTGCAATCCCTTCACAATCCGGGAATTTGACGCAAAGCATACAGTCTGCCCATATTTTAATGGGCAGTTCTGACCGGTCAATAAGGGTAAAGCCAAATTTTTGAAAAAAATCCGGTTTAAATGTAAGGGCAAATATCTTTGTCATTCCAAAATCAACAGCCTCATTAAGACAGATTTCCACAAGTCTTGAAGCTATTTTATTTTGTCGAAATTCAGCTTCCACTACCAGGGAACGCACTTCAGCCAGGTCCTCCCAGCAGAATTGCAGGGCACAGCAGGCAATAATTTGATTTGTTTTGCTGTCTAACGCAACGGAAAAATCCCTGACACAGCCGTATAATTCACTTAATGGCCTGGGAATAAGATCCCCCTGGTGCTGATATTTATGTAAAAGTGCGTGAATAGATTTAATATCTTCAATAGTTGCTTTTCTGAAAATCATTCATCATCCTTTTCTTTTTTTTTATATCTCAACTGCTTAAGCTCATCAGGCGTAAGACTTGCCCTTAATGTTTTATCCGGGTCTATTTCAAGAATTTCATCAATTATTCTAAGATGTTTTTTCTCAGGCGATGTTTTTTTTATTTTGTCAGCAGCAGTAAGCCGTGTATTCATTCTTTTTGCATTTCGTCTCAGTTCCAAAACTGCTTTAACAACATTGGGGGGCAGTTTTGCAAGAGCTTTTGTTGAAATGTCAAAAGTAGTCTCTTTTCTTATTTTATCAAGAGCTTCTATAATCTCTCTGACCTCATCAGAAAGTTCTTTTTCTTGTTCTTGTTTCATATATTTTCTAATCAGGATTTCAAAAAAATGCCAAATTTTTTCATCTTCCGCCAAAGGGTTGAACGGTTTATATCAAGTGCTTTGGCAGTCTGTCCTTTGTTCCAGTTATATTTTTCAAGGGTTTTTATGATCTCCTGCTTTTCAGGGGATTCATATAAAAGGTTCTCATACTGATTTTTTTGCAAATTCGGTACAGATGACTGCCGGTTTATTGAACGGTTCCTGAGTGATAATGGCAGATGCTTTTGATCTATAACATCTGTTTGACATATAATCAGGGCATGTTCCAAAATATTTTCAAGCTCTCTTATATTACCTGGATAATCATGGTTAAGAAGTGTTTCCATAGCTTGTTCGGATATTGTCTGCATATGGATATTTTTTTTTGCACAAAGGCGCTTAAGAATATGAGAAATCAAAATTGGAAGATCCTCTTTCCGATCCTTAAGTGCAGGCAGTTCCAGTCTCATGACATTGAGCCTGTAAAAAAGGTCTTCCCGGAACTGCTTTTCTTTTACCTGCTGCTCCAGTCCCAGGTTTGTTGCTGAAATTATCCTGACATCCACCTTTGTGGTTTTTCTGCTTCCCAGTGGATAGAATTCCTTATCTTCAAGAACTGTTAAAAGTTTTGCCTGAAGTGATAAAGGAAGATCACCGATTTCATCCAAAAAAATTGTGCCTTTGTCAGCTTCCTGGAAACGCCCTGTTTTATCCCGGTCTGCACCTGTAAAAGCTCCTTTGACATATCCGAACATTTCAGATTCCAGCAGGTTGTCAGGAAGAGCAGCGCAGTTGACTTTAACCAGTGCTCTGCCTGCCCGCTTGCTTGCATTATGGATTACCTTGGCCATTATATCCTTGCCTGTTCCGGTAGCTCCTTCAATAAGCACAGTGGCATCACTTTCGGAAATAACCGGGAGAATATCAAATATCTTCTGCATGGAAGGGGCTTTGCCCACCATATCGTAAAATGTATATCTGGCATTTATCTCGCTGTTAAACTGATACATCAGGGAAAGATCCGAAAGGGTGGCAAGCCCCCCGATAATCCTGTCTGTTTCATTTTTCAAAGCCATATAGTTTGCACGTATGGGAACAGCCTGCCCCTGTTTTGTCAGTATTTTACCTTCCTGTCTGGAAATGGTGGCTCCGTGTTTGATTGTTTCATAAAGGGGAAGATGTTCATCAAATTTTTGGTTTCCAAAAATTGCCGCACATGATTTACCTAAAACATCCTGGCGGGTATATTGGGTAATAAGTTCTGCTGCTGCATTAAAAAATGTAACATAGCCCCTGCGATCAACAGTCATCACCCCAATATCCAGATTATCCAAAATCATCTTCATCTTATGGCCTTCATAGCGGATACGTTCCATAAGATCCCGAAATGCAGAATGATCCTGTATTACCTCAATGCAGCCGTAAAGCTTTTGATTATTATCATATACAGGAAAAGCAATCTTGGTCAGATGGTACTTATGCCCCATATCATTGATTTCAATCTCATCTGTAAGTGCATCCTGACCCTTTTGAACTGCTTCATCAAACAGGCATTTGCCTGTACAGAAATGGTCGCTGAAGATCTCGTGGCAGAATTTCCCCTTAACTTTTTCATGGGTGGTTTCCGTGAGCATCCGGGCTGTTTCATTCATTGATACTATTTTACGGTCATTGGCCAGGATAATGCTCCCAATGGAAAGGAAATCAAAGATTGAAGCAAGGCGGATATATGGTGTCAGGATTTTATCCATTTTCAGGTTTTACATTCATATTTTGTTCAAGCTCAGGCTTTATTCCGGGCAGATATATACTAAACACAGAGCCTTTGCCTTTTTCCGATTGAACTTTTATTGTGCCCTTATGTTCATCAATAATTTTCTTGGTAAGCATCAGTCCGATACCGGTTCCCTTACTTCCTTTGGTAGTGAAAAAACGTTGGAAAAGATGCTCTATTACTTCTTTTCCCATACCGCAGCAGGTGTCTTCAACCTGGTACTCAATACCTCTGTTATTTGTTCTCAATACTTTTAAGGTTATTACTTTTTTTCCTATACATCCCTGTTCCTTACATGCATCAATAGCATTGGAAACAAGATTAAGCAGACATCGATGAATGGCCTCTGAATCCATATAAACATTTTTAAGGTTTTTATCAGGGCAGACATTCAGGCAGATGTCATGGTTTTTTGCATGATGGGCCATAAGATCAGCTACTTCCTGTAAAGGAACATCAGGATCACAAAGACTGAAATCCATTTTAGCGGTTTTGGCATAATCAAGAAGATCAAGGGATAATCTTGTAATCTTGTTAACATTTCCCCTGAGCATTTCCCAGCCTTGATTCAGATATTTTTTATTATCCAGTTCTATGCCCTTTTCCAGGACAAATGCTCCCCCTTTAAGGCCGCTGGCAATATTTTTTATGGAATGTGAAAGTCCTGCAACAGTTTCTCCAACAGATGCCATTTTTTCAGCAGCAACAATTTCCCTGCTTTTTTCCTCAACAAGTTTTTCCAGGTTTTCTGTATATTCCCTGAGCTTAAGGCGCATGGCAATCCGTTCTTCAGCACGCTTTAAAGCAATTTCAAGAACATCATCATTTATGGGTTTTGTAACAAAATCAGTTGCTTCATATTTAAGGCTCTGAATAGCCAGATCAATATCCCCATGACCTGTTATCATTATTACTTCTGTATCAGGATTATCCTGCTTAATCTTTTTCAGTAAATCAATGCCGCCCATTACCGGCATTTTTATATCAGTCAGCACTATGTCAGGGTTAATCCTGCTGTATTTTTCCAAAGCATCTAAACCGTTTTCAGCAGTTTTAACATCATACCCCATATCAGCCAGAGATATTGCCAAAACCCTGCGTATGCCCTCTTCATCATCAACCAATAATAATTTATTTTGGATCCGTATCATTTTTTTCCTAAAACTAATTTAAGAAGCAATTATCAATTGTAAAATATCAATTAGCAAATATTATAGCAGTATTTGAATAGAGTTTCAATTCATTAAAAACTGATTTGCAATAAAGGTTTTATCTTGTAATCTTAATCAGAGTTGCAAAAATGCAACAATAATCAGTTTATAATTGTAAATTCACTACTGAAAGCATGATGATAAATTACCAGGCTGTTAATATCATGCTTCTGAAATAAACCTGCTTAAGTACCTGTTCATAAATTCTGTTACATTATTTCGTCTTTTTTATTTAAATTTTGTATTTCTGGCATATTTCTTGCTTCTTAGTTTATTGAGTTTTATTGAGCTTTATTGAATTATTAAGAACAATAATCATCCAAAGGAGGTGACAATATGCCAGATAGAGATCAAAGCGGCCCCAGGGACGGCCAGGGCCAGGGAACAGGCAAAGGTCAGGGAGGATGCAGCACAGGACAGGGTAAAGGAACTGGAAGAGGCCAGGGTTCCACTAGAGGAAAAGGAAAAGGCAAAGGCAGGGGGCGCGGCAAAGGCGGACAATGAAATCAATAAATAAAACAAGCAAAAAGGGGATTATCATGCCAGGATATGATAAAAGCGGGCCTATGGGAAACGGGCCTATGTCAGGTGGAAGAAAAGGCGTTTGTTTTCAAGGCAAATTTGGTATGGGAGCTGGCGGCAATATGGGTTTCGGAAGAGGCCAGGGCTGCGGCCGGGGTATTGGAAACAGCAGGGGAGCCAGTAACACCCAAAGGGGTATGGGCAGAGGTTTTGCAAGAATGGACAGATTTGCTCCTTCTTCAACATATGCAGCAGGGCCGGCAGATGAAATTAGTCTGCTTAAAGCAGAAGCTGACTCAATGAAAAATGCACTTGATTTGACCAACAGGAGAATAGCTGAGCTTGAGAATATTGCAGCAAAACCTGAAGCAGAAAATGAAACTGAAAAAGGATAATATTTGCTCGTAATTCAATCATCCTTATGCTTTTCAAAACATTCGGGACAATAGCCATGTGAAAGGTTTGCAGCACATTTGCGATAAAGATACTTATCTACCTGCATCCACTCTCCTTTGCCATGTTCAGTGCCGGTATCATCCCTGATACTCTTGCAGTACATGCAGATAGGCAGAATATTTTCATACACTTTGATTTTCCGCAAAGCATCCTGTTTTTCAAGGCATCGTGATACACGCAATAACAACTCATCTGTATCACATGGCTTTAGAAGATAATCATCTGCTCCTAGGCGAAGGGCCTTAACTGCCGAGGTCAAGTCACCGTATCCGGTAAGGATTATCACGCAGATATCCGGGACATTTTTTGTGGCTTCCTTTAGCACACCTATTCCATCGACACCCGGCATAACAAGATCGGTAATAACCAGGTCAAAATGACTGTTTTGAAGCTTCGTGACTGCTTGTTCACCACTTGATGCAGTGCCAACAGTATAACCTTCATATTCAAAATCCTTGCAAAAAGAGTTGAGAATACTTTCCTCATCATCAACCAGCAAAATTATTTTATTCCTCATTATGTCCTCCTTTAATGGGTAAAAAGACTGAAAAGGTTGTCCCCTTGCCAGGTTCACTCTCCAGGGTGATTTCACCGCCGTGCTCTCTGATAATCCCATAACTTACAGAAAGCCCCAGCCCTGTTCCTTTAACTGCCGGTTTGGTGGAAAAAAACGGTTCAAAGAGATGGTCCTTGTGTTCGGGCTTAATACCGGTTCCCGTATCGCTGATTCGGACTACGACCTTTTCATCCAGTGCTTCAGTTTCAATTATAATGGTTCCTTCTTGGGTACAGGCATCAGCAGCATTGTTCAGAAGATTCAAGAAAACCTGTTTTATCTGATCTCCCACAGCTTTAACCATCGGCATGTTTTGGGAAAACCTTGTTTCAATATTTATCTTCCTTGCCTTAAACTCTTTTTTCCACAGCAGCAGAAGACTGTCCAGTACAACATGGATATCAATTAGCACTTTTCTGCCGGAAGTTGGACGGTTAAAGTCCTGAAGGCTTTTTATCAAATCCCTCATCCTGTGACATTCACTAATTGCCAGGGCCATAAGTTGTGCATCATCTTTATCAAGTTTTACCCTGCGTGCAACTCCTTTGATAATATTCATTACTCCCTGGAGAGGGTTGTTAAATTCATGGGCAATAGAGGCTGAAAGACTGCCTATTGCAGAAAATTTCTCTGCATGGAGGAGCTGTTCATGAATTTTTTTCAATTCAAGGGTACGTTCCTCGACTCGATTTTCTAATTTATTATGGTTATCTCTTAGTATATATTCAATTCTCTTGCGCTCGGTGATTTCAATCTCAAGTTCCTTGTTGGCTTTTGCCAGTTCCTGTGTCCGGTCATTAACCCGCTGTTCCATATCTGCATAAGCCTGTTGAAGCAATTGTTCTGTTTTTTTGCGCTCAATAATTGTCAGTTCCCGTTCATGTATTTCTCTCTGAAGGTTGTCGGTCATAGTATTAAAAGATTTTGCCAGCATACCGATTTCATCTTTTGAGGAAATTGCAATTCTCGAATCAAAATCCCCTTTGCCAATCTTTTTCGTGGATTGAATTAACAATATTATGGGATTGGCAATTTTTCTGCCCAGGATTAATGCTGCCGCTGAAATTACAAGAATAAAGAAAATACCTGTCATGGTCAGCATTCGTGTTGCCTTGACTGTGACAACTTCAATCTGTTTTTTATCAAGAAAGACAGCAGTATACCAACCTTCACCAGTATTTCCCTTGATATGATCGATGGACTCATAGCTTCCGCCAAATCCATATTTCTTAGATCCCATAGTCATTTTTAAGGGCGTGATTGCGACAAATTTTTCTGTGTCGTTTTTTTCGTAAACGATTGTTGATCGAGTCTCGTTTCTGTGCAATTCCTTGACTAATGTATCTGGAATTTGTGTTGAAAGAGGTTCCATGCCAGGTTCTATGACAATCCTGCCTTTGGAACGAAGCACTTTTGCTGTGCCATACTTCTTTTGAGTGAAGGCTTTCACTATATGGCTTAGGGCTCCCTGGATATTGATATTGCATTTCAGGATGCCAATTATCTCGTCCTTTTCCCTTACCGGCACCACAATTCCAAGCACATATCCTTTTACGCTGGCATCAAACCCGCGATCATCAAAAAATATTCTTCCCTTTCCGTCATTATAACCTGCAATCCACCAGTATTTATGAACATGAGCAAGGGTGGTCAACTTTCCTGTGGTGGCAATCATTACACCAAAGCGGTTTGTTAGAAATATTTCACCGTACTTATCTGGAAAAAGCTCCTGCTGTTGTATGAGATAACCAGCAGCAGAATTTGTCATATGGGCCTGGATAAAGGGATCATTGATATTTTTTGTATTCATCCATTTTTGATTTAATTTATCTATTTTTTGTTTTCTTGTATCATCTGGAAAAGCAGCAAAGTCTTTATTGCTTTGTTTCAGAGCCTGCCTGATGACCGGGGCTGAAGAAAGAGTTATGGCAGTTGTTGATTTTTCTTCCAAATGTGTTTGGATATGTTTAGCAGTTTCTTCAGACAATGTTTCCAGTTTTTTCAAATTTTCCGTAATTGAAATACGATGGGTATAACCATAATAAAAGCCCGAAATAACAAGTAATGTAATAATCCCAATTGCAAATATTATTAAAGATACTTTATATTGAATTTTCAAAATATGCCTCGCAGGATAGTGTCAACAGGTTTTATTACTCATCAATATGATGTCTTCCCTTACTGGGTAAAGTTAGTGAAAAAGTTGTTCCCTTGCCAGGGTGATTTCACCGCCGTGTTATTTATGCTCACACGACAATTGTAAAAAGAAAGATAAGGGATGATTTCCACTCCAATTGCTGTCTGGATAATAAAAAGCACGATAAGAACAGTTTTTAAAGAAACTTTTTCAGCGGGCTTGCCATAATTTATTCCTAATTTTTCTCCAAGAGAGGTTATATGATCGGCGTAGATTTTAAATTGATATTTGTACAATTATCATTTACCTTACATTTTATCAAGATTACATTTGAATCAATATCTTATTTTCAACTTTTACAATATCAATCCGATACAGGAAACTTATCATATGCTTATGAATAATTCAGGTAAACAATGATAAAATTATTGATAAAATTTTTCAGACAAAGTACAAAATCAGTAAGAATAACTGAAGCAAACGACAAAAAGAACATCAAAATCAATTCAAATTGATCCGGGCATAACCCGGAATGGAAAAGGGCAGATAATCATGTCTGAAAAACCTGACGATAAAGAACTGGAAAAACGGATTCAGAGATTGGAGCAGGCTGAATTCAAAAGCAAGACCGTGGAAGAACAGATCAAAAAGAAAAATGAACAATTGATCGCAAATCAGTGTGAACTTAGCAAAAGCGAAGCACTTTTTCGCGGTTTATTTGATAATATGACCAGTGGTTCTGCCATTTATGAAGTTATCAATGATGGTTCAAAAGGGACTGACTATATAGTAAAAGGATTTAATAATAAGAGCCTGGAGTTAGAAAGAAAAACCCTGGATCAGGTAATCGGTAAAAATCTTTTTGACCTCCGGCCTAGCATAGATGACTTTGGGTTGATTCCTGTTTTGAAAAAGGTTTGGGAAACAGGTATATCAGCTTATTTTCCGGTAAAAATATACCAGGATAAAAATTTTTCCAATTATTATGAAAATTATATTTTTAAAATTCCTTCAGGTGAAATTGTTACCATCTACAATGATGTTACAGATCAAAAAAATGCTGAAATGGAATTAAAAGCCAGCAAAGAAAGATTTGAACTGGCCATGCGTTTTGCCAATGACGGTCTTTTTGATTGGAACCTGGAAACCAATGATATATACTTTTCACCTGCCTGGAAAAAAATGCTGGGCTATAATGACAATGAAATTCTAAATGATTTTTCCGAATGGGAGCGACTCACAGCCCCCCAGGATATTAAAGAATCATGGGTTATGTTGAATGAGGTTTTGGAAGGAAAGCGGGATCGCTTTGAAAAAGAATTTAAAATGCAGCACAAAGACGGTCACTGGGTTGATATTTTATCAAGGGCCAATATTGTTTCTGATGAAAAAGGTAAACCTGTTCGACTATTAGGAACTCATGTTGATATTACAGAACGTAAACAAGCGGAAAATGAATTGCAGCGACTGCGTAACCTGCTCAGCAATATTATCAATTCCATGCCTTCGGTTCTTGTTGGAGTGGACAGGGACGGAGTTATAACCCAGTGGAACAGGCAGGCTGAAAATGTAACAGGAATAAAAGCTGAAAATGCCCTGGGTCAGCTGCTGGAAGAAACATTTCCTCAACTTGCACCTGAAATGGAAAAGGTTCACTCAGCTATTGAAACACTGGAGACCCAGAAAGATTTAAGAGTTGAAAGTATTTTTAACAATAAGCCTCTTTTTACAGATGTGATTGTTTATCCGCTTATCTCCAATGGCGCTGAGGGTGCTGTAATCCGTGTGGATGATGTAACAGAAAGAGTAAATCTTGAGGAAATGATGATTCAATCGGAAAAGATGCTTTCAGTTGGCGGTCTTGCCGCAGGCATGGCACATGAAATAAACAACCCCCTGGCCGGTATTCTTCAAAATACACAGGTCATGCGTAACCGTATTTCAGGAGAATTGCAGAAAAATAAGCTTGTTGCCCAAGAATGCAATCTGACCATTGAAGGCATTGAAGAATATATGAATAAACGCGGCATATTAAAAATGATGAATTCCATTGAAGAATCAGGAAAGCGGGCCGCAAAAATTGTTGAAAACATGCTGTTATTCAGCCGAAAAAGCGAGTCGTCTTTTGCCCTATATAATCTTGGAGAACTTCTTGACAAAACAATTGAACTGGCAGAAAATGATTATGATTTGAAAAAAAAATATGATTTTCGCCAGATACAAATTGTCCGTGAATACGATTCCTTTGTGCCTGAAGTACCTTGCGAAGCAACCAAAATCCAGCAGGTATTTCTCAATATATTGAAAAACGGTGCCCAGGCCATGTCGGAAAATAAAGAAGAGGGTAAAGTTCCATGTTTTATTTTAAGATTAAAATCCAAAGAAAATATGGTTTGTATTGAGATTGAGGATAATGGAGCTGGTATGAATGAATCTGTACGCAGAAGAATTTTTGAACCTTTTTTTACAACCAAAGAGGTGGGGATTGGAACCGGAATAGGACTTTCCGTATCTTATTTTATAATTACCAAAAATCATAATGGAACAATGAGTGTGGAATCTATACCTGGTTGCGGTACAAAATTTATTATACATCTTCCCATATTATAGAGTGTTGCCAAATCCTTATTACTAAATACCTGTGCATAAGTTTCATAGCATTTTTTGTAGAGGCCTGCTAATCTGTGGTTATCAGGTTTTGTTCTTAATCAAATCCAACAAATTCAATGCTGTTTACACCTTTTTTCTTAGCCCCTTCCAGAGCTTCTTCAACAGAAATTATCAAGCCATCTAAAGAAATAATACCGTCAAAGGTAACGCATCCAAAGCTGGCTGTTACTGAGATGGATATATTCCTGATTTCAATTTTTGGGAATGCCAGACAATTACTGATTCTTTTAAAAACACTTTGAGCTGTGGAATGAGTGCTTCCCGGAATAATTATAAGCATTTGATCTAGTGCAAATCGGCCTGCAATATCATAGTGTCTTACACTGGATTTAATCCTCTCAGCACATTTGCAAAGTATTTCATTTCCAAAATTAAAACCATGTGATCTGTTTATCTGATCAAACTTATCAAGACCTATAAGCGCAATACTCAGGGAACTATCCTCGCGTTCAGCTCTTGTTATTTCTATTTTCAATCGTTCCAGAACAGCCTCCCTGTTAAGAAATCCGGTCAGAGGATCATGTGTTGCACTATATCTTGATGATTCCTGCATTTTGATTATGGAAATAAGCTCTTCCCTGGAAGCTGTTGAGAAATCAACCTCAATGTTTTCTCCCTTGATTTCATCATTAATATAAAACAGGTTTTCATTATTTTCCGACTTTGAAGACAAAACTTTATGAGCCAGTATGGGATGGTGGAACCCCTTAAGTTTTAGAGATAAAGGGGGATCACAGTTTATCTGCTCCTTGATATATCCCCAGGTTTCATGACTTATAAAAATTTCATCCAATTCAGCAGCGCTTTCAAGCCTAGCTGCAAGATTGACCGGTGTTCCAATTATGGTGTAATCCATTCTTTCCGATGAACCGAAATTTCCGACTGTGCAATATCCGGTGGCTATTCCCATGCGGCAGTGAAGGGGTTCCTGGTATCCCATATCATACCATTTCTTGCGCATCCCCTTCATTTTTTCCCGCATCTCCATTGCCATGTTCACGCACCTAAAGGCATGATCTTCATCAGATGTAAATTCAGGATCTCCGAAAAATACCATAATTGCATCGCCGATATATTTATCAAGGGTTCCTCCCCATTTAGTAATAATTTGTGTCATCACTTCCAGATAGGAATTCAAGAATTCTGACAAAGCTTCACCTTCCATATGAGAACTGATATATGAAAAATCCTTTAAATCTGAAAAGAATACAGTTAATTTTTTTCTATGGGTTTTTATTTCACTTTCTTCTTTTTCATAGGTAATTTTTTTGACAAGCTGGTATGATAGATACCTGCCAAGTCGTTCCAGAATTTTGTTTAATTTTTGCTGCTGATTATCACTGACACGGGTAAGGGTTTTGGTCTGGCGGAGAAGTTTTTTATAGGATTTCAAAAGCCTGGTATATTGCTCCAAAAACAGAACATGATCTGTATCACCCTGTTTTATGAAAGATTCACCTTGTTTTAAAATTTTCTGTTCTTTATCAAAAAGATTATCTTTTTCTTTTTTCACATTATGTTCTCCTTTATTTTATTATCATTATAAATACTATTAACAAAAGAAGAATTGTAACTGGCAGCAGAATATGAAAGCCTTTTTTATAATCAAAATCATCAGAATTTTCAGTTGCAGATCTGGTATTCTTTTTCCCGATACCTGTTGAATTTATAAATCGTTCTATATCACGGGCCATTATGCGGTGGCCGTTTGCAATTAGAGTGTCCCTGTACTTTATTAACCTGGCTTCTGCATTTTTCTGCTGGATTTTAGTATTCAGATTTCCCTGTGCATAGAGAGCTTTAATTTCAAGAAAACGGTCATAGGTTTCATTAATTTCATTTTGAATTTTTTCAGAAAGCCGGGCTTCATGCTCTTTTTGTTTTAACAGTTCATCTTGCTGATTTAAAACGGTTTTATCTATGGATGAAACAAACCCTTCTATTTTTGATTTTCGTTCTGTATCGCCGATGCTGTCAAATATACCCAAATAACGGAGCAGATCCTGCTTTTGAGCTGTGAATATTTCTAAATTTTTAAGGGAAACTGAAGTGGATTTATAATTGTGGAATATTTGGTTTGCCTGGTCAAAAAGATATTTTGCAGCATTTTTATTTTTTTCATCAAGACTTTTGGCTGCCCAATGAATCTCCCCATGAAGTTTTTTTACAGCTTCCTCAATATAATCTGAATCCTTGACTTCTATGTATCTTGCTTCAATTGTCTGAAGATCGGTCTTTAAAGGAGCAATTCCCTTTAAATATGAAACTGCTGTTTCTTCATCCTGGGGTTTAACAGATTCAGTCATATTTATTTGTTTTGCGATATTTTTAACAGTTGTACCCAGGATTGAGAGTTCCCTGATTATTGTAAAATTATCATAAAACAATTTCTGCCTGCTTTTTACTATGCTGATTAATTCCTTGTCTGGTAAGGCCATTAAGGAAGCTGCAAACAGGGTTTCAAATCTCTCCTTTATATTATTGTATTCTTTATAATTCTGTGCAATTGTTTCTTCAGGGGAAAGATAAAGACTGCCCTGTTCCCTGGTCTGAAGCCAGCCTGAAATCATGGACGGCAGAATATTGATTATTTTTCCTTTTTGGTGGACTTCAACAATCTGACGGTTTTTTGATTCTATTAACCGGTTTATGCTGTCAATATCTTTTTTTTTCTGCTTATGACCGACTCTTTGGTTGAGTTCAGTACGGACAATCATGTCCAGTTCATTTTCAATTTTCTGATGTTTTTTTTCAATTTTCATAAATTAAATGTCTGGTAAATAATTATATGCCTGAAACCCGACTAATAAATTAGTGCAGGCCAAACCCGGGGGCAGGGTGGATATTGCTAAAGATGTCAGGATGATGAACAAGGGGGGGATGCTCTGTTTCATTAAAATAAATTCGTCTGCATTCATGGATATTTTTCTGAAATTTCCTGGTCCTTTCATCATGGCCGGACAAAAGCATATCAAGCTTTGATTTTTGAAATGAAGAATATCCCCTGGCAGATAGTTTGAGCATCAGCTTTCCTCCCAGTTTCAATTCCTTGAAACGCCTTTGAATTCGAAGTTTCAGACAATCAATGTCAGTGCATGAAATTTGAACCAGGTCATGATAGGCTGAAAATGCTTTTCCCACAGGATTATTTTGTGCATCCTTATGTATCCTGTTTCCATTAATATTTTCATACTCCTGCATGTTTTTAAGGGTTTTATTCAATTCCCGAATCTTATCCCCGGTTCCTTCAAGCCTGAGTAATGTTGTGGGCCGTTCTGCAAGCCTTTCCCGCATTACTTCCATGAGTCCGTTTGTCTTGTTTATGGCAGGAGCATGGGTTTTCATAACAGAACGCATCTCTTTTGCCTGGCCAATCATGTTTTTTATGATTTCAATATCATCTCCTATGGCAGACAAAAGCTCCATTTGCTGTTTTTTTATCCTTCGGAAATAATATTCAGTTTGAGTATCAATATCAGGGATTGAATTGACCTGATTTTTAAAATTTTGGTTTCTTATATTTATTGCAAAATTTATGATACGGTTTGCAGACAGGGTTGATTTTGTAAGGATTTCCGAGGCGTGTTTGCCAATATTATTAAAGCAATTATCATATTGCTCAACCTTTTTTTTGTACTTTTTTATGCCTGATTTTTTTAAATCAGGCATTTCCAATGCCCGGTCTATGTATTTTGAAATTTTGATGTATTGTTTTACCTGGGATACAAAAGGTTTTATATCAATACTCTCAAGTGCGTCTGACATTTCCTGAATACTTATACTGTTCATCATTTAATAAATTCAAAAATAATTTTAAATCAAAATTATGGGGAAAAGAAGATATGCTACTTGTTTTTAATGATTCGTTCTATTTCCTGGCGGTTATCCTGAATCTGTTCCAGACGCTGTAAATCATTTTTCCGGTAAACATCTTCTGCATCTTTCAAAGCATTATACTCCATCTGCCACTGGGGGCTGGAGGCCATCTGATCTCCTACAAGTGAGGCATATCTGCCAAGAACCTTATTACCGTCTTCTATACTTTCAACAATCATAATCATGGACTGGGTTACACGGGCAACACCTGAACAAATCTGTGAAACATTTTCCACAGCTATTTTCATGTGCTCGGCCCCGGCTGCAAATTTATCTACCATATTTACATGAAGGTCGCCCCGCTCTTTGAAATCATTTATAAGTTTACGGTAACTTTTAAGAGCAGTCTGATATTTAACACCCATGTCTATATTGGTTTTATATTTAAATTCCATGCCCTGGCTTTCTCTTAAGGCCATTTCAATATGGTCTCTGACCTTTTCAACCTCTGCATAGCGGTCATCAACTAAAGACATGGATTCATGGATGGGAATAAGCTCTTCCAACTGCTTTTCAAGATCCTGACTATGTTTAACCTGTTCATTATAAGCCCGGCGGTCACTGTGTATCTGGTCTGTAAATGCATCATTAACCTGGGTCAGATTTTTAACAATGCCGTCAACTTCTGTAACAGTGCCCCGAAGCCCGTCATTAAGCCCCTTAAGACTGTTGATATATTTTTCAATCATTCCCCTGAATTCGGTTATCATGACTTCATCAGGTTTTCGGGAAACCTCTTTTTTGACTATTTCATAATCAGTATAGGTTTCTGTTTCCTGTTCTTTTATTCCCAGGGAAATTAATGTTTTTTCAAAAACATTGGTTTTAACAGGCCGCTGCTTTTCAACCGGAACCTTTTCTTCAATTATTTTATTGGTTTTGGCAGCAATAATGCTTTTTATTCCATCTTCAATAACCTTTATTTCATCAACAACATTTTGCAGGTTTTTGGCATCAAAGGAGTTTGAACGAACATCTTTATTGCTATAATAAGAATTGGCAGGCGGATGATAGCTCTCGCTTTTGGGCATTATTACCGGTGTTGCGGGAATGGATTCCTTGCTGCTGTATTTATCTATAATTTGATCTAATTTTTCATTGACATCTGTTTTGATATCATTTTCATTAGTACTTTCATGGGTCATTTTTAATATTTCCTCCTGATTAATCCATAAAATATACACGAGACAAAACAAAGCGTCAATACTAATAAAACATTTAATATCCGGCTTGTGTTTCGGGAACTTACATCTGGTTTATCGGTTTATATTAAAAAAAAATATCTTGAAAGTTTTTTAATGCTGTGTTAGGCGATACCCGGTTTTAGTGTACGCCCACTTTATAAGGAATGGTATTCAATTTGCCTTTGTCAAAATCTTTAAGAGCAGCCTGTACCTATCTATTAAAGGATATAGTCTGGCTGTTTAAAGGATTTAGCCTGGAAAAATTGAATGTTTATTCCAAAATCAAACTTTGAAAGGAAGATGGAGAAAGATGACTTCAGAGAAAGAATTAAAGCTGGCTTATGGCATAGCGGTTGTTTTGCTGGTCGTGGGTGTGTTAAGCTACACCGCCTTTTCAGCAAAGGTTCCTGATGAACCTTTGCGGCTGGTGTACAATGGAGCGGCAGGTAGCGTTCTGTTTGACCACAAGACCCATACTGCCGATTATGCACTTTCCTGCACAGCCTGCCATCACCACCCTGCTGAACCGGAAGAAGGTGCTGCAGTGGAATCTTGTTCAGCCTGTCACGACGAGTTTCCAAAAGACGGCTCACTCCCCCAGTCATGCCTGGCATGTCATGAGGAAGGTGATGTTGATCTTGAAACGACTCCGGGTAAAACAGATGCATTTCATGGGCAATGTATTGGTTGTCATAAGGAAAGTGATGCCGGCCCTGTGGAATGTGCGGCATGCCATGTGATGTAAGCCGGCAGTTTTCTACCGGCTTTTTGTGTCCCTTCACTTTTTAAATTGCGCTAAGAGAAAAAGGTTGGACTATGATTAAAAGACCATTTTTTAGTTTAAAACAGCCTCGGTTTGAATATCAGGCGGTCTCAGGTGTACCGATGGAACCTGTTAAAATCGGTACTTCCAAACAGGTTAAACTGTTTTTGGAGAGACCATTTGACAGTAAAGCACCGCTTTCAATCAAAATCGGGGACCCGGTCAATACCGGGCAGAAGATTTCTCCATATGAGGGTAAAGAAGAATATGTAATTTCTTCGGTTACAGGAACCATTGACTCCATATCCTCATTTACAGGTGATTTTGGCATGTCTTACACAGCCATTACCATTAATACTGAAGCTGAAGATGTTTTTGACCAGGCTTTTGGAGAAAGTGTTAAAGAAAACGGAGTAGATGCAGGAAAGGAGTTTCTTGCCTATGTTCCGGGAAACCTTCCTTTAAATCTGTTTTTCAATTCTGACAGGCATATTGACACTGTTGTCATTTGCGGAGTTGAAAAAGATTTGCTCATTACAACTAACCAGTATGTAATGAAATCCAATGTATCTAATATGAACAAAGGCATCAGTGTTCTTAAAAAGATGACCGGTGTTCATCAGGTCGTTATTGCTCTGCCACAAAGCCTTATGCAGGAAGCCGGAGCTATCGGCGGTGCATCAGGAGTGGAGCTCAGGGTTATTGATACCCAGTATCCTTACGCATCTCCCAAACTTATTATGAGAGATGTTATGGGACAGGTTGTTCCGGCAGGGAAAACCTGTGAAGAAGCAGGTATTGCTTTTATCAGTGCTGAAGCTGTTGCCAGCATTGGTAAAGCTTTTGCTGACAAAACAATTCCCATGACCAAAACCGTAACTGTTATAAAAAAAGATTTGACCACTATAATGGTTGAAGCCAGGATAGGAACCCCCGTAGGATTAATATTAAAAGATCTGGGCATCAGCCTGTTTGATAAAGATCGAATTATATTAGGCGGGCCTATGACAGGTTCTGCAATTTATACTGAGGAATATCCTGTTAAACCTGACACTGACTCCATAATGATTCAGGACAGTGAAGATATTCCCCTGGTTTCGGATTATCCCTGCATAAACTGCGGTGAATGTGTCAGGATATGTCCTGCAAATGTGCCTGTGAGTATGCTGGTAAGATTCCTTGAAGCCAGACAATATGAAGAGGCAGCTGATGAATATGATCTGCATTCCTGCATTGAATGCGGTCTGTGCAGTTTTGTCTGTTCATCAAAAATGCCTATTTTCCAGTATATTAAACTGGCAAAATATGAACTTGAGCAGATTCGTATTCAAGAGGAGGCAGCCGAATGATTAATCAAAAAAAGTTTGTCGTTTCACATGCTCCGTTCTGGCATGACGGAAGCGGGGTGACAGAAAGAAGTTACCATATTATACTTGCCGCACTTCCGGCCATTCTGTTCGGTATATATACCTATGGTATTCCTGCCCTGGGTGTTGCTGCCCTGGCTGTTTCTTCTGCTATCCTGTGGGAACTTGCTTTTACCCGCGTATCCAAAACCCCTGATACAATAGGAGATGGCTCATCTGCTCTTATCGGTGTTATGGTAGCCATGCTCCTGCCCCCGGTTATGCCCTGGTGGGTTGTAATAGTTGCTACATTAATGGCTGTTGTTATCGGCAGGGAGATTTTCGGCGGTATTGGCGGCAACCCGTTTAACCCGGCAGTGATTGCCATTGCAATCCTTGGTGTTTCCTGGCCCCATTACCTTGACTTTAATGCTGCTGTTGTTAATTATGATCTTGATTTTAATATGCTTTATCCCCTGGCTGCTGCAAAACATGCAGGTCTTCACAAAGATCTTTTTGATCTCAGGGAGCTTACAGCCTCATTTAGTGCCAAAGATCTGCTCATGGGAAAACAGGTTGGAGCACTTGGTTCAACCTTTGGTCTGGGAATTATTGCCGGTGGAATCTATCTGATATTTAGAGGATTTATACGCTGGGAAATCTCCGTTTCTTTTCTGGCAGGTGTTTTTATTACTGCAATGCTCTTTAATGCATCAGATCCAACAAAATATGCAGGTCCAGTTTTTCACCTGCTCACAGGATACACTTTGCTTGGAGCATTTTTCCTGGCTACTGAAGATTCTTCTTCACCAGTCAATTGCACACCAATGTTTATCTACGGTGCTGTTGGCGGAATTATGACTGTTCTTATCAGGAATATCGGAGCATATGCTGATGGTGTGATTTATGCCATCCTGATTATCAATCTTATAAACCCGCTTTTGGATAAAATCAGACCCAAAGCATTAGGAAAGGTTGTGTAATATGGTTGATATGATAAAAATGGTTCTTGTCCTTACGGTCTTGAGTGCCTTTTCAGGCGGACTGCTGGCTGCTGTTCGGGATAATACCAAAGATAAAATTGAAAATCAGCAGTTGCAGTTTGTTAAAGGCCCTGCCATCAAATCTATTTTTGAGGGTGCATCCAATGATCCTATTGCAGACCGTTTTAAAATAAAAGACGGGGAAACCGAAAGAAGTTTTTTTGTTGCAATACTGGATGGAAAGCCTAAAGCAGTAGCTTTTGAAAGCTATGGAAAAGGTTATGGCGGTGATGTCGGACTAATGGTTGCAGTTGATCTGGAAACCGACTCCATAATCGGGGTGGGAGTAACAACCCATGCTGAAACTCCGGGCCTGGGTTCAAAAGCAAAAGATGACCCTGCTTTTTCCGCCCAGTTTAAAGGAATGTCCATCATGGAACCGGTTAAGGTTAATAAAGACGGCGGCAAGGTTAATGCCATCAGCGGGGCAACAATTACATCCCGCGCAGTAGCGGCAGCCGCATCTGATATTAGCGAAATTTATAAACGGCTGAAACCGAAACTGGAAGAAAACGCAAAGAATTTCGGTAAATAGGGAGATAAAGATGGCTAAGTCAATTGTACAAGAGTTTACAAAAGGTCTGTGGAATGAAATTCCTCCGTTTCGGCTTGTGCTCGGCCTGTGCCCTACTCTGGCAGTCACTAAGTCAGTTGAAAACGGCATAGGAATGGGACTTGCAACCACGTTTGTCCTGCTCTGTTCCAATATCCTGGTATCCATGCTCAGGAATATTATTCCTCCAAAAGTCAGGATTGCCTGTTTTATTATCGTAATTGCAACATTTGTAACAGTAGTTGAGCTGCTCATGCAGGCATTTACTTATCCCCTGTTTCTCAAACTGGGAATATTCATCCCCCTGATTGTTGTTAATTGTGTAGTGCTGGGCCGTTCCGAGGCTTTTGCATCCAAAAACCCGGTACTTCCTTCAACAGCAGACGGTTTGGGAATAGGAATCGGTTTTACCCTTTCCCTGGGAGCTTTGGGCGCAGTCCGCGAACTCCTGGGAAACGGAACGGTTTTGGGTATAGATATATTCGGCCCGTCATTTGAGCCTTTTGGATTCATGGTAGAAGCTCCGGGTGCATTTCTCTGCCTCGGTCTTATGCTGTGCTGCATGAACCTTATAGGAAATAAATAGGAGGAAATATGGGCGATTATATAGTCCTTGCCATAAGCTGCATACTTGTTAACAACATTCTGCTTGCTCAATACCTTGGCCAATGTCCATTTATGGGAACATCCAAAAAAATGGAAACAGCCGTTGGTATGGGTATGGCAGTTATCTTTGTTCTGGTAATGGCCGGAATGATAACATGGGTTGCAAATGTTTTTATCCTGGTAAAATTCGGCCTTGAATACCTCAGAACCATAGCTTTTATCCTGGTTATTGCATCCCTGGTACAGTTTGTTGAGATGTTTTTGAAAAAGAGTATCCCGGCCCTGTACGCAGGACTGGGTATTTTTCTGCCCCTGATAACAACCAATTGTGCTGTTATGGGTGTATGTCTTATCAATATAAATGAAGAATACAGCTTTATGCAGGCCCTGGCAGCATCTTTCAGCTATGCCTGCGGTTTTGCACTGGCCCTGATTCTTTTTGCAGGTCTGCGTGAACGTATTCTCCTTGGCAGAGTTCCAAAACCCCTTCAGGATACTTCCATTGCACTGATAACAGCCGGAATGATTTCTCTGACCTTCTTTGCTTTCAAGGGAATGGTTTAATCAGTTAACAGTTTACAGTGAACAGTGAACAAAAAATCATAGCAGATAACTGTCTGACAAATGGATTTTTGTTCACTGATTACTGATAACTGTTCACTGATAACTGAAAAGGAGTTTATCGTGATAGAAGCCATACTGATTATGTTAAGCGTAGGGGCAGTATGCGGCAGTGTTCTGAGTATTGCCTCTAAAGTTTTTTATGTATATGAAGATCCCAGGATAGCGGAAATTGAAGGCCGTCTGGCAGGCGCAAACTGCGGCGGATGCGGATTTGCAGGCTGTGCTGCTGCTGCCGTAGCTGTTGTAGAAGGAAAAGCACCTCCCACTGTATGTGTTATTTCCGATCCTGAAGGAGTTGCACTTGTTGCTGAAGTTATGGGGATGGATCCCGGTTCAGCAGAGCCTCTCCGTTCGTTAAACACCTGTGACGGCGGTGTTCGGGCTGCTGACAAATATTATTATTCAGGAGTTCAAACATGTTCAGCCCTTTCAGCTCTTTACGGCGGCAAAAGGGATTGCAAAGTCGGATGCCTGGGAATGGGAGATTGTATCCGTTCCTGTAATTTCGGAGCCATTGTCATGGGCCCGGATGCATATCCTGTTGTAGATGAAGCTAAATGCGTGGGCTGCGGAGCATGTGAAAAAGCATGTCCCAAGAGTATTATGACAGTACGCACCTTGTCCCAGCGTCTGCTCCATATCAATGAAACCGAAGATGCCCTGGCTCCATGCCAGCAGACATGTCCGGCTGAAATTGATATTCCAACTTATATAGAACAAATAAGAAACGGTGATTATGAAGGAGCTGTAAGTACCATAAGGGAAAGAAACCCCCTGCTCCTGTCATGCGGCCGTGTATGCCCCCATCCCTGTGAAGATTACTGCCGCAGGGGTATTGAGGATGATGAGCCTGTTTCAATTAACCAGTTAAAACGCTTTGCAGCGGATTTTGAGCTGAATTCAGGCAAACGCTTCCCCATAACATGCGCTCCTGAAACAGGAAGAAAGATTGCAGTTATTGGCGGCGGGCCTGCCGGTTTAAGCTGTGCATTTTTCCTGAGAAGGATCGGCCATGATGTAACTATCTTTGAAGCCATGCCCAAACTCGGTGGAATGATCCGTTACGGAATTCCTGAATACAGACTTCCTAAAAAGACCCTTGACTGGGAAATTCAGGGAATTCTGGACCTTGGCATTGAAGCAAAAACAGGTGTCAGGTTTGGTAAAGACTTTGACATGAAATCCCTGGAAAATGATGGATATGAAGCAATATTCATGGGCATAGGAGCCTGGAGCGACTACTCCCTGGGAATTCCTGGAGAGGATATGAAAGGCTGCTTTACCGGCATTAACTTCCTGTCCCGCTTTGCAGGAGGTGAAGATATACCAATAGGTAAAAAAGCCATAGTAGTCGGCGGCGGAAACACAGCCATTGACTGCGTTCGTACCCTGATTAGAAAGGGCGCAGAAGTGACCCTGCTGTACAGACGTACACGCAAGGAAATGCCTGCCAATGCTGTTGAAATTGTTGCAGCAGAGCATGAAGGCGTAAATTACAGCTTCCTTGCTGCACCAACAAAGGTTGTTGGCGATGAAAACGGCTGCACCCATCTTGAATTCCTGAAAATGGAACTGGGTGAACCTGATGCCAGCGGCAGAAGAAGACCTGTTCCGGTTGAAGGCTCTGAAACCCTTGTTGAAGGTGATATGATTATCAGTGCAATCGGCCAGCGTCCTGATGTATTCTTCAAAGACAAAGATCATGAACTTTCCGATCTGGCAATTACCAGATGGAATACTATTGATAATGATCCTGTCACCCTTCAGTCCATATCCACTCCCAAAATTTTTACAGGAGGAGATTCTGCAACAGGTGCAGATCTTGTGGTTTCAGCCATCGGAGGCGGAAGAAGGGCAGCCCGGTCTATCCATGAATATCTCATGAATGAAGAACCGGAAATGGAAATGGTAAAAGCCCCTGAAAAGGTTCTGTTCCAGACCCATATCCCGGAATCTTTGTTTGAGTCGGTTGACGGCATAGTAAAATCAGAGAGAGCAACCATGCCCGAACTTCCAGTTGATTCAAGGATAAAGACCTTTGAAGAGGTTGACCTGGTAATATCCGAAGAAACAGCAATGAAAGAATCAAGCAGATGCCTGGGTTGTTGCAGGGTTTGTTATAATCCTGATGTTAAACCTGGAGTTGTTAACAAGGTCGCTGCGTAAATATACAATAAGTAGGGTGTGTTAGGCCATAGGCCGTAACGCACCATTAGTTAAAAACAGAAAGCCGTAATCCTTTTGGATTGCGGCTTTTTTGTGAACCATGATTAAATGATTTCTATGATTTACTATGAATATTCATGATAATCACATTAATCATTTATTCATGGTTCAAATTCATGAAGCAATTCTAATATTTTTCTTCTTTCAGCTTTTGTCATTCTTTTTAGGGATTTCCCCAAAATTAATATACCCGATATTCTAATCCTGCTCGTAATCGTAATCGGGAAGGATTACGAGCAAGATTACGAGCAAGATTACGAGCAAGATTACGAAGCGGGCGGGTAGATTATTTTCACGGAAATCCCTTATAACTTCAACATCTGTGATTTTTTTTATAACCTCATCATCCAGAACACTTTTCAAAACTTCATACTTTTCATCCGGTGGCAGAACAGGGAAATAATTCCTTACATAGTATCTGCTGAATTTCTAATTTAATATATTTTCAGGCATTTAAGCATGGTCAGATATGTGTTCCCGTAATGCTCTCAGGAAGCATCCTTGTTAATAGAGAATCAGAAATTTATATTTTGACAAGCATAATCTCAAAACATCCTATATTCCTGATAAAATTGCATAATAGAAATTCAGCAGATACTACATAGTCTCTCATATAATCTGTCATAGTGTATGGCATGGTAATAATTCCTTCTAAATTATATTTTTTAAACAATTCGTTCATTATAGAACTGACCGGAGTATGCCATTGGTATTCAGATGCTCCTAATGCAATTAGTTCCGGTGTTGCACTGAAAAGCTGCCATATGGCATTCTTTTTTTCTTTTGAAATTCGGCTGAGAACAATAATTCTTATTTTGCGGGTATCCCAGGGACATTTAATGTCATAAATTCCGGGTTTAACATATTCGGCTTCTACATTTTTCATCAGACCGGCCGGATACCTTGTACTGACAGCATATAATTGAAAATCTTTTTCAGGCAGCAGATTCTTTAAAGAAGGACTTCAAAAGTTTTTAATTTCTATAATTTTAAGATTTAGGTCGTTCCCAAGCTCCTGCTTGGGAACGCATGATAGCAAGCTCTGCTTGCTATTATAGGAAGCGGAGCTTCCAAGACCTCGTTCCCAACCTGGTGTTTGGGAACGAGCAGCCTGGAAATGAAAAACTTTTAATATATTGTCATCCAATTTTGGTTTTTCCAGGCATATCTTTTGCTGAGTACTAATCGACCGAACTTTATTCAGGATATTTAGATTATTTCCGCATATTGTTCTGAAAATACAATCTGTTTAACATAGGCAATAAGCGTGCCCGGAAAAACCTAAGTTGGACTACTATATACCATAAAAAACTAATTTGACATATATTAAAGGGGGTAACGGACTTAAAAAATGGTGTACTACCGTTTTTAATACTCAGATATATCTGTTCCAAATTTTAAGATCGACGTTTTAACCAAAAGTATAATGAGCCCCCAATTATAGCTTGTGAATAATATTAATCGCCAAGGCAATAGAGATCATCGCTTTTAGACCCTATATACAGACGTTTATTACTGCCAATTGCACATTGTGTAGCAGGGTTTAATGGATATGTCCAAATCGTCTCTCCATCCAACCCCAGACAGTGCAACGTATATATATCTGTTGTATATATTTTACCTTTTGAATCAAAAATTGGTGATATGGAATTGGTAATATCATGGAGAAAAAATTTATCACCAGTTAACGCATTAAATGTGGACATACTTCCCCAATAACCACCTGCAATAATAATCTCATCATTGTAAAGTGCAGAGTAAGTCCCTCTCGGAGACCAACCGTTTACCCAGATTGTATTCCCTTCATCATCAAAGGCAAATAAATGCCCCCACCCCATGGCCCCACTGAATACGGAGTAACCGCAATATATTATATCAGTGGAAGATATTGTAACTGGTGTTATATTTCCGGTACTCAATTCTTTTTCCCATAGCAATGTACCGTCGCTTCCATAACATAATAAATAATATGTGCGAATGAAATCGTATTGAATATATGCTGGAATAATAATTTTACCCTGAGAGGTTAAACTTGGCGTACTATATACAGAGGAGATATAATCTGGCTTGATATTCCAATTGATAATGCCATCCTTGTTTACTGAATACAAGTATTTGGCACATACAAAATAGATGTCGTTATTTTTATATTCAATATGACCTGCATCAGAGGGCAAACTTAATTTCCAATTAAAAGTACCGTCTAATGTTAAAGAGTATATCCCATTATTTGAAGGCACGAAGATAGCATTTTCTGTTGAACTCAGGCACGGCGTCCCTGTCACCCCTTCAAGAATAGGATATTGCCAAAGCAGATTGCCTGTACTGTCGATTGCATACAGATTGTTATTGCCGCAGATATAAACCGAATTATTCTTATCAATGATTGGATCGGACGCGAAGGGTTCATCTATGTGATAAGAAAATATTATATTCGGTACATTTTTTGGACCTTCAACTAAAGCTTGTCCGGTGTGCCTGTTATCACAATGCATTGAAGGCCAAGGATCAAGATCAACAACACCATGGTCGCAAGCGTCGCCGATTCCATCACTATCCGAGTCTGTCTGATCCGGGTTCGGGGTGTCGGGGCAATTGTCTAAAGAATTTATAATGCCATCCCCATCGCTATCCGGTTCAATGCCATCTTCAGGCAATGATATTAGTATATTGTCAAAGCTATTGTGTTCTACACATGCGCCTCCACTCCAGGCCCGAATGGCAACATTTCCTGTGAGCTGAGGATCGTCATTATCGACGTAATCAACCAAAAGTTTGTAGTCCGTCTGTGATTGTTCTTTTATATAAATTTTTATGTGATTGCCAACAGCCTCAATACGCACTCTGTGCCAGATATTTAAAGGAATTGTATATTCTCCTTGCATTAACATGGGATCATCATTTTTTGAGAAAAAATAGTAATCATAGCCTTGATCCCACTTCCAACCCGTCCTGGCACCGAAGAAATAGTATCGGTTGCCGTCAGTATTTCTTCTGAAATGGATACCAAACCCAACGCCTTCTTTACGTATGACATCAAATTCAAAAATATAATCCGTCCATTCAGTTGAACCGACTGTTGATATTGCTTCTAAATCACAGCCCTGTAAATTTATAGAATATTCTCCATTTTCAGTCAGCCAATTGCCACTTATTTCATTCCAGCCATCTGAATTATTGTCATTGAAGTCATCTTCAAAGAGTATTGCTCCAGGTGTTTCACATTCATCACCTATACCGTCACCATCTGAGTCGGATTGATTCGGATTCGGGGTATCAGGGCAATTATCTATTTCATCTGAAACACCATCATTGTCTGAATCAACAACACAGGGCAAATCACTGCCATTGCAATCTTGATCTATGCCATCGCCGCAGATTTCGGTTGCCCCTGGATTTACATCTTTGTCATTATCATCACAATCATCGCCACCCAAATATAAATCAAAATAGAGATCTCCGTCTGCATCGGGGTCACAGGCGTCACCAAATCCATCGTCATCTAAGTCATCTTGATTTGGGTTTGAAATTTTGGGGCAATTATCTATGTAGTCAGGTACGCTATCAATATCAGTATCATTACCTTCAGAAGGGAATATCTTTTTGTTATCACTATTATTGTAATTGTTTTTGTATGTATGTAACCACCAATCCATATGTGACATCAACTTCATTCGATTCCATTGGATTGTTCCCCAATCACCAAAATTACCTGAAAAGAGGAGATAATTATAACTTTTTGAGTTGGAGGATATTTTAGTTAATCTCGGTACAATTTTCAAATTGTAAAAGAATGGAGGCCAGTATATACCATTTTGACCTGCACTTTCTGTTAGACATTCTATTCCATTATAAGAAATAGTATAGTTTCCTGGTCTAGGATAGCATGCATGACTACCTTGAGCTATATAAACATTTGGATTATCATCTATTTTATATACATTATTCCAAGGGACGATAACATAATCTTTTGACCATTTAATCGTTTCCAGTTCATTTACAAATTCGACTTCTTGATCAAAAATATCTAAATGATGCCCATAGAGAACATACTTAGGTGTATATCCATAATTTTCTTCTAAAATGACAATTATTCTTTCGTTATCACATTCGTGTGGAGTAATATAATGAGATATACCTTGTTTTGGGTCATAATGATAATAAAAGATATAGGTCAGATATATATAACCATCATCTTGAATAGCAGTTGCATATACGGTTCGAGTCTCGTCTAACAAAGATTTACCATCATATATAAGTGAATAGTTGCTTGAGGCATATGCAGCTAATTTATCAGAACCATCTATAATATCAACAATTTCAATAGGAGCGAATATTTTTGTTTGGTCTACTAAAATAGGTTTTTTAGTAAATACATCTGTAATATCGGCTGGAAAATAAAGCTCACCTTCATTAAAATATAATCTTGGTTTATATTGATTAAGAAGGCTATTAATAAAAGATTCTTCAGCTATTAATTCATAATCAACTATAATTGATTGTACCCAACAAGTTGTTTTAGAGATTACTGAAGTTCCCTGAATTTCCAAGTCCATTTTACCAATTTTACTTGGCACAATCATTTTGCTAAAAACTCCCTCAAATTCCCAAGGAGATGATTGAGGGTTATCAATTAATACTTTTTCCGTATCATAACGCCCATCTAAATTTATCTCTGCATAAAGATAAATTTTTCTATAATGCCAAGCGTATTTACTATTAAATTCACCATAAACTTTAAAAGTGAATGCACCGCCCTGTTTTACTGGTGAAGTGATTTCCAATTTATTTATTTTGTAGTAACCGATTGCAATAAACACTGTGGTGAAGTGATTTGTCTTAATGGTAATAGTTCTTTCATCACTATTAATGTCTATTATCAAAAGAGGATCCCATACATCTTCCTCTTCATTGTAATAAAGTGCAGAGATGAACTTTTTACATTCTTCAAGACTTGCATATCCTGCATTTTGAATATTTTGGACAGGTATTTTAAATGTTAAAGTAATATATTTTTCAAAAATCTGCCCATCCGGCCCTAAATCTATAGTCGGAATTAGTGGGGTTACGTCAGGCATATCTTCATCTTCTACCAGAGCGTAAGACATAAAGATATTCTGTGGCTCAGACAAGGCATCCTCAGTGATTTCTATCTCAACTTCCGTGCCATCAAAAAGAGTTGCCTGAACCATTCCACCTTCTGTTCCAATTCTTTCAACTGCTTCAAGAATTACCCCTAAAATTTTAATGCTATAGCTGAATCTTTGCCTATTTGAATTTGAAAATATCCACTTTTTTTTATCAGTAGTTGCTCCTGATAAAAAAATATTCGACTCCTCAGAATACTCAAAATAAGGCTTCCCATCTGCTGTAAATCCATCAGCATTCACTACCGTAACACTCGGCTCACTAATACTCTCAACAACAACTTTAATAGGCGTTAACAAAACATCATCAGAAATATTTTTCAGCGAAACATCCATATAGCTCGTCTTTGCTCTGCGGTCATATCTTAAACCGGATTTTTCCAACTGAATTTTATCTGTCACATCGGTTTCAGCATAGGAAAAAGATGCAACTGCGATAAAAATACATGATATTAAGGCGATAACCATTGGTCGAAGAAAACTTAAGAGTCGTATCATACTTTCCTCCCTGTTAATGCTAATTGGCTACAATTAAATAAAAAAAGCCGGATTATCAAAAGTTGATAAACAACTTCTGGCAACCCGGCTATTCTTTATAAAGAACCCGTGGCTTTCCGTACAACCTCAAAAACTCACTGAAAGTGGCTGTGTGGCTTTATCAGAAGCGACTATTCACGCTGTCACATTCCAAAAATAAACTTTAGGATTTATTATTCCTTCTTCTCATGGAAAATAAACCAATTAAACCGCTGCTTAAAAGAAACATTGTACCCGGTTCCGGTACAGGGGATGTGGAAGAAGCAGTCGTCAGATAAACATTATCTATATTGACAAATGATTCAACTGAGTTTTCCCAGGAACTTAACTGAAATTCCAAACCTAAAAGTGTAATTGCCGGATCAATTCCTGAAAGGTCCCAACTGACAGTTCCAGAGTCAGACTCATCAAGAAGTATAAAATCAATTTCATCACCGCTGTCACCATCAAAAACCCAAGCAAAGAACTCATCATCATTATCAATTGCTTCTGTAAAGGTGTATTCAAAATTCAAAGACAAAAGATTTTCTGGGACTGGAATCCCCGGATCATCCAAATAAGGGTCATTAGAAAGAAAAACTGTCATAAATACTTCATCTTCATACATTGTTGCAGAACTTCCGTCTGCTGAAACATAAACAGATAGATCAGCATAAAAATCATTTAAATCAACTGCAATTGTCCCTGCATTAACAGTTGCAAATGGGAAAAGTAAAAAAGCAAGCACCACCATAATTCTGAATTTTGATTTCATTGTTCAATTTCCTCCTTTTTCATTTAATAGTTTGTTGGTCTTCATAAAAAAAGCCGGGCTGCCTTTCTTTGGTACTCAAGGCAACCCGGCTATCTTAATTTAAGACCCGTGGATTTCCGTCCCTGCTTCACAACAGGTTTGGCTTTATCGATTAAAAATTTTCAGTAAAGATATTCAAATCCAATTGAAATTTTATATCGGTAGTTTCAATATGTCCTTTTGAACTTTATTGAATATGAAAGCCATAAAAATAAAAATCCTTAATAATGAAAAGTAATATATGTTTAAAAATTGATGCATATTTTATGCCAATTCGTTGAGCAGTTGTTAGGATAAGCATAAAATTCAGTTTGTTATAAAATCTACAAAATTATTGACAGTAAAAAATCTACAAAATTTGTAGTACCAACTCCATATTTTGGAGATTAATTTTATTTCCACCTCATTTTTACAATTCACATTTGCTCTTTTTTAGAAGGATTCTGATAACCATCAGAAAAATTGTTAATCATTAAAACAGATAATGTCAATATAGTCATCCAATTTTGGTTTTTCCAAGCATATCTTTTGCTGAATACTAATCGACCGAACTTTATTCAGGATATTTAGATTTTTTCCGAATATTGTTCTGAAAATACAATCTGTTTAACATAGGCAATAGACATTATCGGGAATAAGAGGCTCATAATTGTTGCAGTTTATCCATTTGTACATTATAATCCAGTTTTTAAAAATTTTACATGATTTTAGATAGTTGTATATAAATTTATTTTTGGCATAATTATTGCTTAGGAGATATACTGTGATTACATATGATATGATAAAAAGAAATATTCTGCTTTTTTTAACATTTACAGGACTTTATCCTGAAGAATTTGAATTTTTTTTGCCATTCTTTAAGAAATCATGGGAAGATTATATCATAGAAAATCGTATTAAGGGAAAAAAGCGGAAGCGGAAATACGGTGGCGGGAGTAAGGCAAAGTTGGATAAAATTGAAAATAAACTCCTGTTTATTTTGATTTATGTAAAACTATATCCTTTACAAGCGGTTATCGGTTTTATGTTTGGTATGAGTCAGGCTCAGGCTAATGTATGGATCCACATATTGAGCCAGGTTTTGAAAGCAGCTTTAGCAGGCTTGGGGGAACTGCCGGAGCGAGTTCCTCAGAATCTTGAAAAGATTTTACGTGAAGAAGGAGCGGAGGAAATTTCGATTGATGCAACAGAAGGGAGATGCCAACGCCCAAAAGACAATGAAAAGCAAAAACAGTATTACAGCGGCAAGAAAAAAACGCATACGATAAAAAATAACCTGATTATTAACAATGAAAATAGGAAAGTAAAATATTTGAGCAAAACCTGTGAAGGGAAAAAGCACGATAAGAAAATCTGTGATGAAGAGCAGCCGACTTATCCCGAAGGAATTACCCTGAATAAGGATACCGGATACCAAGGTTACGAACCTGAAGGAGTTATCACTCGCCAACCTAAAAAGAAGCCTCGGGGAGGAGAACTCACCCATTTTGAAAAAAATCAAAATTCGATTATTTCAAGCACTCGAATTGTAGTTGAACATGTAATTTCAGGGGTAAAAAGATGTCGCATAGTTAAAGATGTATACCGCAATACAAAGGAAAATTTCGACGACCTTGTGATGGAAATCGCATGTGGGTTACATAATTTCAGGACAGAGCATCGCAAGACCTGAAAAAACAATGCGAATTTATAATATTCCGTATTTATTAGAAGATAGGCGATTTAGGCTCTGAATTTCAAAATATTGTCTATTACTCGGAATAATGCGGAAAATATCTTTTAATGAAATGAGAGGAGTTTATCATTATGGCACTATTCTAATTTCAAAAAATAGGTGCAGCTTAATGTGGTATATATCTTAAAATTTTTTGATACATATCTATTTAAAGGATTGTCAAACGATTTTTTTTATTTCCGATAATGTCTATTTTATCAACTGCTTTTTCAAGTATCTTGCGTTCCTTAATCGGCTGTTCTTTTCGGATAAGTTTATATGAATATACCTTTTGCTTAACAGAATGAAATAATTATGTTACTATTATCCCTTGAACAATAAAATTACGCAAGGAGATAATATAATGATAAAAGATAATGATCAAAACAGTGA
>JAUCGD010000470.1 GCA_030377945.1 Desulfobacterales bacterium HSG17
TCATATTAAAACCATAAACGATGGCTCCAGATATCTTCTTCAAGATTCTTCTTGTCTTCCTGGAGAGAGAGATACATGGAAGCATTTTGAATGGCGATCCCGCCCTGGTTAGCCAGTGCTTCAACAAGTATAACCATATCTTCGGAAAATTCTCTTTCAATATCACTGCAAAGTCTCATCACACCGATTATTTTTTCACCTGAAGGAATGGGAACACAAAGCATGGAAGCAATACCCTCTTTTTTCATGGCATCTTTATACTGAACCCTGTCATCTGTGGCTGCATCTTTAATATATGTTGTTGTTCCTTCAATCGCTTCACTTATGCTTTTATCTTTATCAATCGGGCCTTTGTTGATAAATTCCTCACTGAATCCATAAGTTGAAACAAGTTCAAGGGTTCCGGCATCTTCATTAAGAAGACGGATATTAACACCTTTAATACTAAAAGCTTCGGCAATATCAGCAGTCAGAATATGCATAATCTGTTTAACATCAAGGCTGGAATTAATACTGCTTGCCATATCATGGAAAAGCACTGCATTTTGTTTAATACGTTCCACCAGCCTGGAATTCTGAATAGCAATGCCTCCCTGTTCTGCCAGGGCGCTTAAAAAAGCTATTTCATCTTCTGAAAAATCCCTGACTGTTGATGCATAAAGTGAAAGAACACCTATTGCCTTTGCTTCAACCATAACAGGGACAACCAGAATTGAAGCAATGCCTTCGGCTCTTTTGGCCTCAATGTTTTCCATGCGGCTGTCAGTCTCTACATCATGAAAAGCAAGATATCCGCCTTCCAGAATCTCGTTTACCATCTTTTTCCCGCGATAGGGATCTGAATGCAGATAATCATCGGAAAGCCCTTTCTGGCAAACCGGTTCAAATATATCCTCTTTTTCATTTGCAAGAAAAAGGCAGGCTGCTTTTCCATCCATTGAATCAATAGCACTTTGAACAATAAGTTCAAGCAGGTCATCCTTTTTCACGGTTGTTCCAAAAGCTTTGCTGATATTGCAGAAGGTTTTGAAATAATCTTTTTTAACAGTCATGACTTAATCTCCTTATGCTTGCCATTTTTTTTCTTTTTGACAAACCAAATCTTTAAATTAAATTTTCTAATCTACTGTTTTAGCAGATATTTTCTTTTTTGCAGATGATGATTTTGCAGAAAACTTTTTCTTGGCTTTTGATGATCTTGATGAAGCATTTTTAACTGAATCGCCTGCTTTTTTGTTACTTGTTTTTTTCTTATTCCCTGCACTAGTTTTTATAGATGTGGTCTTAATAGATGCGCTCTTTTTAGGTGTGGACTTTTTAGATGCAGTCGAAGATGCCGGTTTTGACTTTTTTTCCGTACCTTCTCTTTCCTTAAGCCAGGCAGAAACCTTGGGAGCAAATAATTCCTGGCATTTGGAGCTGACATAAATACCAATATGACCAGTTTTAAGACATATATCTTCAGTATCTTTACTGCCGACATTTTTAGTTAAAAGTTCACATGCCTCAGGTGGAACCAGGTGGTCAAACTGACCGTAAAAATTTAATAAAGGCATGGTAATATTTTTTAAATCAACCCGTTTACCATCCAGTTCCAGCTTACTCTGGATCAGCAGATTTTTTTGATAACAATCTTCAATAAACTGCTTAAAGGTAGCGGCAGGAATATCTGGGCTGTCAAAAATCCATTTTTCCATTCTCACAAAATTTTCAACAAATGCCTTATTGTCCATATGTTCAACAAATCCTACATATTTATCAATAATAAGACGGGCTGGATTAAGGAGCAAAAAACCCAGGTTCATAAGGTCTCCGGGCATGTTTCCATAAGATTCTCCCATCATAAATGCACTGGTATTTTTCATCCATATATGAAGCAGTCCTTTATCAGTATCAAAATTTGTAGGAGTTACTGTTGTTACAAGATTTTTAATTTTTTCAGGATGAAGAGATGAATACATTACTGAAAATGCGCCGCCCATGCATATTCCCATAAGATTGATATGGGGAATATCATGTTTTTTACGAATAAAATCAACTATATTATCCATATAACCATTAACATGGTCATCAATGGTAACAAACTGGTCTTTACGGCTAGGATAGCCCCAGTCAACCATATACACTTCTATGCCTTCTTTTAAAAATGTTTCAATCACACTCCTGCCCGGCTGAAGATCCAGCATGGTTTCACGGTTAATAAGTGCATAAACCAGCAAAAGGGGGAATTTATGCTTCACCTTTTCCGGTTTATAATATTTTAATTTAACCCTGTCTTCTTCATAAACTATTTCATGGGGTGTGGTGGCTATATCTGTTTCCAGGGAGTTTAATAATACTTCTGATGCTTTTTGAGCACGGGCCTTAACCTGTTCAGTGCTTTCAGCAATTTTATTTAATATAAGGTCTACGGCAATTTTAGGCTTACTCATACATGTCCTCCTTTCAGTGACCTAATAAGTTTTTTAAAATATATTTGTATTATTGATCACTATCTACTTTACGGGAAAGGTCTCTTACCTTCTTTTTTAACAAATAAATTTCTTTATAAAGTTCATCCATATCCCGGTTTGTAGGCACAGGAAACTGCTGTTGAAGTACATCAGAGAG
>JAUCGD010000471.1 GCA_030377945.1 Desulfobacterales bacterium HSG17
TGAAATCTGTAATAAATGGGTATCTGAAAAAGATATTCCCGGAGGTGCTGGTTTTTTCCGCGGTCCTCATGAAATTCCCACAAATTTGATTGTAGAAAAATTTGAAAATAATATTGAGGAATTTAAAAATAAATGCGTTCAGCTTGGAGGAACTCTCCTTGATTTGGCTGATGCTGCATATGTATTTGAAATAACACCCCGGATTCCAATAGCTGTGCTGTACTGGGAAGGTGATGATGAATTTCCTGCTGAATCAAAACTATTGTTTGATAAGTCTGTTTCCGATCATTTAGCACTGGATATTATATTTGCTTTAGCTGTTGATATTTGTAAAAGAACAGGGTAACAACAATAAAATTGGCATAACTTTTTGTTTCAAAAAAGAGATGATTGCCTGAAAGTTTTTTTCAACTGACAAAAACAACATCGGGCTTATGGCCATTTACCAGACCCAGAAGAAGTGAGACTGAGCATCCTGAATTAAGGAAAGAATATGAGACAGCCTGGAAGAAAGCCCTCGCTTCTTTTGACGCCCATCCACTGACCTGTAAAATATCAGATAAAGACATGGATCAATAGCCGGCAAAGAGCCACGCATGCAGGGAGTCCGGTTCTTAATATGCACCCCTTACTCAAATACATATTTTACGGCGGGACCCTGATATGCTGGCTTTGCTTGAAAAATACTGTGAATCCATTAATAACCGAGGATTGCAGACAAGAAGTAAACGGAAACTTAGAATTCAAGTCGATCCAGCCCCCAAGCCGGAAAATGCATTAATTGATACAGTAAAGCAATATATTGACTCACAAGGTTAACAAGGAGCGGCAAGAATCCCCTGAACTAATGACTCAGGGGTTTTCTTGCCGCAAATCTATAAAAACAGTTAAAAAATCATTAAGGAGCAAATAATATGAGTTTTGAGTATAATACGGTCATGGTCACAGGGGCAGCAGGATTTATTGGTTTTCATCTTTCCAAACAGCTCCTGGAAAAGGGCTGCAAGGTTATTGGTGTAGATATTATCAATGATTATTATGATGTAAAATATAAACACAGCCGCCTTGAACAGCTTGAATCTTATCCTGATTTTTCCCTTTATAAAACAGATCTTGCAGATCTTGAAGGCATGGAAAAGATTTTTAAGGAACATCCTTTTGATGTTGTAGTCAACCTTGCAGCCCAGGCCGGGGTTCGCTATTCTCTCGTTAATCCCCATGCTTATGTAAATTCCAACCTTGTGGGTTTTGTAAATATTCTGGAATGCTGCCGTCATAATAAAACAAAACACCTGGTATTTGCATCTTCAAGCTCTGTTTACGGAGCAAATACAAACATGCCTTTTTCTATTCATGATAATGTGGATCACCCTGTATCCCTTTATGCAGCTTCCAAAAAGTCAAATGAACTCATGGCTCATACATACAGTCATCTTTACGGCCTTCCCTGTACAGGTCTCAGGTTTTTCACGGTTTACGGTCCCTGGGGAAGACCGGACATGGCACTTTTCCTTTTTACCAAGGCTATTTTAGATGATGAACCAATAAAGGTTTTTAACCACGGCAAGATGCGCCGGGATTTTACCTATATTGACGATATTGTTGAAGGGGTTGTCAGGATAATGGGCAAACTGCCTGAATCCAATCCTGAATGGACAGGGAATAATCCTGATCCGGGAACTTCATATGCTCCATACAAAATTTATAATATCGGCAACAATAATCCTGTGGAACTTACGGATTTTATAGCAGCCATTGAAAAAGCTCTGGGTAAAACAGCAAAAAAAGATTTCATGGATATTCAGCCCGGAGATGTACCTGCTACCTATGCTGATATTGATGACTTAATCAAAGATGTGGGATTTAAGCCGGAAACTCCCATAGAAAAAGGTATTGAGCGTTTTATTGAATGGTATAAGTCTTATCATGATTATCAATAGATTTTATCAAAAATAATTTTCATAGGGTGTGTTAGTGTATCGTAATTCACAGATCGTTTTAAATTACAGTGTTTTACGACTATCGCCTAATGCACCCTACATGTAAAAATCCTTATTTCCGAGAATGTCTATTTAGTATCTGCTGAATTTTGATTTTATGTTGCAATAGTGCTATCCTCTGTACCAAAAATTTCAAGATAAATGCGTTCAGCTTGGAGGAACTCCACTTGATTTGGCTGATGCTGCATATGTGTTTGAAATAACTCCACGGCTTCCAATAGCTATGCTGTACTGGGAAGGTGATGATGAATTTCCTGCTGAATCAAAACTATTGTTTGATAAGTCTGTTTCCGAACATTTAGCATTGAATATTATATTTGCTTTAGCTGTTGATATTTGTAAAAGGACAATTTGTAAAAAAGCAGGAACGTAATCTGTGTGTAATATTTTTGTGTAAACCTGTGTCATTAACACACCATGGCTAAACTGATTTACATAAGGAGAGTGTCATATGAGGTTTTGGAAATTATTGATAATGATATGTCTGCTCAATCTGGTTTTTCATGATCTGCTGGCAGCAAATCATACTGAAAAAGTCAGAGTGATTATCAACAAATCCGTTTCATACAGCAATTTAACAAAGAGAGATCTATCTAATATTTTTCTTA
>JAUCGD010000472.1 GCA_030377945.1 Desulfobacterales bacterium HSG17
TCTGTTAATTAGTATCTCCAATATAGCGGATTCAGATTTTAATAATCTTCACTCTCAACTTGTCTATAAAGAGTACCAGGAGTAAATCAAGCATTTTTTTATATTTATTTTTTGCACATACTCCCCCTATCCGATTGAGTCGGTTTTTTAAAATACTTTTCTGAGACCGACTTAAATTTAAAAATTATTGATTCTCCAAATTCTGCGTCGCTGGTGACATCCCACGCCCGTATAACCAACTTTGACATACTGCTATAACAAGATCTCTTAAATATTACATTAAGGATCAAAGCACCTTGGAGCCATAATTTTAATATTGGAGCGAACATGGTAGACATTCTATACTAAGCCGTCATTACATCCTTTATATTCGGAGTACTGCGACAGTTGAATTTTAGCCATCCTGTCCGCAAAATTTATAAAACTTCAAATTTTTAAAAATAAAATCAGCCCGTGTTATTTTAAAGCCTGAGTTCTATTCCATAAAGCTCCTGTACAATATTACGCCACTGACCTAAAGGCATCTTTTTATCAAAAGCAATATCCAATGCCTGTGCCCTATGCCATTTTTCAATGAGCTTTGGCCAAGTTTTAATATAATAGTCTGCTCTACCGTTCATATTAGTCTTGGAAGCTCGCAGGCTTTTAGGCAGATAGACGTGGGAAGTTTTCATCATGGAAATTGCCATACGTAAAAATCTTCTACTCATACCAAAATCTGCATGCTGTCCTTGTGCATCGCGTCTTTTATAATCTGAATGTAAATCTTTTGGTCCATATAGACCAATATGACCAGCTGATTGAACCACATAGTTCTTCAGTATGCGATTACAACGTTTTGCAACCCTTTTGACCCGAGTTTTCCCTTGGACTCCGCCGGTTTGCTTAACTCTTGGAATAATGCCGGAGTATGAAACCAAATTACTTAAAGATTTTTGTTTATAAGGGTCTCCAATTTCAGCTGTTACTCCTGCAGCTAAAGTAATACCAATGCCTCTAATACTGGTTAAGAATGCTCCAGGAGTTTGAGCTAAATGTTGAGCAATTTCCTTATTAAGATGATCAATGTTTTCCTGAAGGCAGACAAAAAGTTTTACCTGCTGTTGTAACGAAATCTGCAATGATACAATATGATCTGATGGAGGCAAAAGAACCTGAGATGCATATTGCTGAAGTTTTTTAGTACAATGATCTGGGTGTTGGACTAAATGCCTGGCAAGAAATTTTGATAATGTAGATGGTCTCCTCCGACGAATTTGATGTACAGAGAACTTGTTTGCCATCAATGCCAGAGAACCCTTTGAAAATGGAAATACTCCACTCTTTTTTTCATTTAAGAATCCGGGAAATATCCTATCAACAATGGTATGCATTCTACTCCTTACTGCAGTTGCCATACTCACAAGTTTGCGTCTTTGCCGGACAAGTGTTCTTAGGTTCCAATAAATCCCGGATTGGACAGGAGAACAATTGCCTCTGCAGCTGATAAGCATTTTACAAATGCCCATTAAATCCAATCTATCAGTGCTTGCCTGCATATTTTCACGTTGCTTTTTTGCATCATGGGCGTTTACTCCTGCCACCAGCCAATTTTCGGAACGTAAGGTAGATATAACCTAAAGGTCACACGTGAAATTGTCAGTATAAGACCCGCAATCTTCACCTCCAAAAACAATATGCTTTGGGTTAATTCCATGATGCCTGCAAGATTTTGTAACTTGATCAACTAGATAATTTTTACCATCTGGTGAATTCTTTACCGAGAATGGTTTTCTGATGATCTTTCCATTACCATTGCAAAACATGACTAAATGATCCTTTTTTGCATAATCCATTGGGACACACATGATTTTTGATCTGTCCCCAGCCTTCTCGAAGATGGCGAGGATCTCTTGACTTTGGTTTTGAAAGATATTTTTCTTTTTCATACTGGAATTCCTCCTCATTTTTTCAACTGCTTTTTGCAGATTGATCTTATGAATATATCACCGATTTAGTTCTGATAATGTGCATTGAGGGGAATGCCTCCTAATTATGCTAAAAATTATTCTGTGCTCAGTAAAAAATATACAAAAAATGAAACTGTTATACAAAAATAATTGAGCTGTGACTCTGTGTGAGATCGTCTGGAAAACTCTCACAAATTCACACCACCAATTATTTTTAAAGGTAGCAGTTGAATTTCAATAGCAAAATTATATTCATTTTGCACCACAATATATAGAGTATGGAAGTTATAAGCTAAATTGACAGTAGTTCCAATAAATTATTTCTTTTAATTTATACTAGATTAGTATAGTATTCGTACACTAATAGGTGATGAACAAGATATGGTTGTTGAGATGTCAAAGAACTAGTCCTAATTGTTTTTGTCTCCATTATAGTTGATTCGAATTTTCGGAAATTGATATTTGCACCTACTTTATAATATTATTTTATTCTGATACTGCAATACGTATCAATAATTTTAATTGTTAAGCATTGGTCTTCTGTATTTTCCTGATTGAAGGATATATTAATGAAATTTTCCGATAAGCTTTCCATTATTATTTTCGCAACTGGTCTGACAGCGTTGATTATACTGTTATTTGCGATATACAATATT
>JAUCGD010000473.1 GCA_030377945.1 Desulfobacterales bacterium HSG17
GATATAGTAAAAATGTCAATACTAATTTTTTGATTATTTCCAGGCTCCTCATAGAGTTTTTTTGATTAGCGGTAGTGGGTCAATTTATATTAGCATACATGGGTCATTTTTGATTAGCGTTGAGGTTTCCGGTGCAGGCTCGGCAATTTTGCCTGATACTTCAAAGTCGCATGAGCCAAAAGCTCTTTTTTCTCCTGGGATTAATCCATAATTCAGATTAGACCTTTTTTGATTAATAAGCCCCACAGCAGGAACCAGGTTATACATATCAGATTCCATAAGTCTGTATTCTTTTGATTTATTTCTTAAATTTTGCCTTCCACTGGTTTTTCTGCATTTAAGTCCGGTTATTGTTTGGATAAATTCCGGGAGCATACATTCCCAGCTTTTTTGACTTTCCCATTGTTTAAAAGTATTTCCAAACCTTGAAGCTGGTACAATATGTTCCCATTCAACAAATTTTGCTCTTTTTCCTTTTCCTGTTTTACATCGTACCTTTTTCTTTTTTGAAAAACTGCATTTGCAGTAAAAGCTTTTCCTGTTGTCATTATAAACATTTTCAAGCAATAGCTGTTTAACCTTTGAAACATTTTCAAATTTCTTGTTGGATTTTCCGCAGGAGTTAAGAATCAAAATAAGAATGATGAACACTATAAAATAAAGTCTGCCTGTTAATATTTTCAATAATTTTTCCTCTGATTTTATTTGAAAGCCGAATGTTAAGCTAACTCTTTTGAGTCCGAGTTCAGAGCCAGTTTAGCAGTCTATTTCCTGTATATTTTTTCAAATGTTGATAGCATTAAATCTTAATTGCTACAAGTTATACTATCTTCTAAACTGATTTCACCAAGGCCATTAACGAAATCAATATTGGTTCTAATAATGTCTGAAATTGTTTGATCGCCCTTTTCTGAAGGTGCATACTGGGAATATCTTAAGAGTCTTGAAGCAAGTGGATGCACCTTTAAACCGTAAGTCATTAAAGGATTATTTCTTAAAACTGCTCTTGCTCCAGGTTTTGATGAAAAAATTAGTGGATTAATCTCCCTTCTAAAGGTGATATGAAAAACATAAGGGATGGAAGAACGGCGTACTGAAAAAACAACTGTTTATTTAACACCTGTTGAAAAGGAAAATTTAACTGCCAGGGCAAAAAAAATGGTGTGGATGACAGCGCTTTAATTCGGATAGCTCTGGCTGATAAAGGGTATATTTAACGGTTATAAATATTTTAAAAGATATTATTAACTAGTTTATAACGGTTAAAAAATAGTTATTAACATTGTTGTAATGTGGGGCAAACTATTGATGTCGGGTTATATATCCCTGCCATAACTGAGATGTTTTTATAAACTTTTTTATAGCCATTTATTTTAATTTGACATGTTCTGTAATGCGGTATAAAAGCAGGTAATATTAATCTCTTTTTAAAAGGATTAAAATGTTGCTTAAACTACCAAATTAGAGCCTTCGCAGGATTCATTTTCTACGGAGGCTTTTGTATTTAATGCCGTATGATAGAGCTAATCCTGTTGTGAGGCAGGTCGGAAAGCCACGGGTCTTACAAGATAGCCGGTTTGCCTATTGAAAGGTAATCCAACTTTATTATTTTTATAATGAAAGGTAAAGACTTATGACACATCATACAGATCAAAAAAAATCAGCACCTTTATTCAGAATTCCGCCATTTAGAGTGGAAAATGTTGTTTTATCTGCATCAGAAATTGTTGATTGGGGTCTGATAACTCTTGAGATTCCTACAATTTGGAGACAAACAAGCGGTGAAGGTATTAAAGTTGCTGTTTTGGATACAGGTATTGCATTTCTACATACAGATTTTCAGGGTGCAATTGAAGATTCAGCAGACTTTACCGGCAGTTCAGCAGGTGCTTCTGACTTGAACGGGCATGGTACACATGTTGCCGGTATAATTGCAGCCAGAAGAGACAGTCGGGGGGTTGTTGGTGTTGCTCCTCTTTCCAGTCTGCTGATTGCAAAAGTGTTAGGCGATGACGGTTATGGCAGAGAAGACTGGGTTGCAGATGGTATTCGCTGGGCAGTTCAAAAAGGTGCGCATATAATTTCCATGAGTATGGGAGCGCCCGGTTACAGCCGTATTATTCACAATGCCATAAGAGAAGCTGTTGATGCTAATGTGTTTGTTATTTGTGCAGCAGGCAATAGTGGTTCAAGAGTAGGGGCTGTTGACTGTCCCGGCAGATTCCCTGAAACCATTGCTGTTGGTTCAATTGATAGAAGGCAGGAAATATCAAGCTTTTCCTCAATAGGCATACAGGTTGACATTGTTGCACCTGGTGATCGGATTCTCTCAACCTATCCGCCAAATACTTTCAGTACATTAAGCGGTACGTCTATGGCAACACCTTTTGTGTCAGGCGTTGTAGCCCTGATGCTTGCAAAACACCGTGATTTTGGTGGTGAAACTCCTATTCGTGATAATATTGATCTGAGAAATCATTTGAGTGTAACCAAAATAAAACATTCGTTACTATCTGAAATTACATATAGTTTAAATTATACTGGATAAATTATCTATTTTAAAATATATAATTCTTCCTACATATAAATCCGAAAAAATAGGAG
>JAUCGD010000474.1 GCA_030377945.1 Desulfobacterales bacterium HSG17
CGGTTGTCTTCAAAATGGGTCTGCCAGAACCCGTATATATAACCATTTTGGGTTTCATGACAGATGACTCTGTCAATTGCATCCTTTGTTTCAAGATTATCTTCATCATGCGTTGATATAGCAATACAGTACATATAGTAGGGATGACCGCCTGCCTGGGCGCTTGCATACAATGCCATTTCAGGGGAAATGGATTTTTTCGGAGCATACATTGGCAAAAGTGTCTGTAATAAAGCTGCTCCGTCAGGTATTGGTAAAGGCTTTAAATAAGTATAAATAAAGCGGCCTCCAAGGGGGCCGCCCATTACTGTCCTGAAAATAAGTGTAACTGCCGAACCTGATACAAGCATGGGAGCTTTTTTACTTTGGGACTGGCGGTCATAGGTGGCTGTTAAATCCGTAACGCCAAGCATATCAGGATTAATACGCCGTCTTTCCTTGATACCTTCCAATGAATCTTCACTCACTTCATGGATATAAAATTTCATATCCTGGAATTCATCAATAATAACTGCCACCCTGGTTCCTGAAAAAGAGGCCAGGTCTTCGGGGGTACAGATAAAGGCATCCCATTGATTTCTGATACTGTCATTTGTATCATAATATCTTTTCAAAAATCCTTGAATGAAATTTTTTGCCAAAGTAACGCCTTTATGATCTGAAGGACTGCCTAAAAGGTCTTGCAAGTTAATACGCTTATTACGATACATAACAGGATCCTGAATGCAATAAGCTATATACTGCCTGAAAAAGGCTGTTGCATATTCCATCAAAAATTGCCGCAATGTTGTATGTTCCCGTTTTACCTTGAAATAAAACGGTGCTACCTTGTACTCAGGTTTGAAAAATACGGTGTTTACAAGCCTGTCCAGTAAAACGGTTTTCCCCATACGCCGTGGAGCAATAAGAGCTGTACTTGGGGAAGCCATTCTCTGGATATTTTTTATCCATAAATCAAGTTCCCGAAGAATTTCCACACGGCCTGTAAATTCTTCGTAGGCTAACATTTCTTCTACTGGGAAGATTTTTTCATCGTACATTATTTTTACCTTTCTTTTCTCCTGATTTGAATCAGGATGGTCAGGATATTTTACAGGATATTCAGGATAGAAAGGAGTGCCAAACTTTTAGTTTGCCAATCCATATCAATCCTGGCCATCCTTTTCAATCCTGACCATCCTGATTCAATCCTTCAATCCTGCCGTCTTTCAAGGTTATCTTCCTGTCAGCCATTGCTGCTATTTCAGCACTGTGGGTTACAAGTATCAGTGTTGAACCTCTTTCCCTTCTAAGTTTAAGGAGCACTTGAAGTATGGCACGGCTGTTTTCAGAGTCAAGGTTTCCTGTGGGTTCGTCAGCAAAGATCAGGGCAGGATCGTTTATCATGGCCCTGCAAATGGCAACCCTTTGCTTTTCTCCGCCTGATAATTGATGAGGGTAATTAAGTCGTCTTTGTTCAAGTCCGACACTTTTTAAAAGTATTTCTGCTTTTTCCAGTGCCTGTTTGTCTTTTTTTAATTCTGCGGGAAACATTACATTTTCCAAAGCTGTCAGTGAGGGGACCAGATGGAAGGACTGAAAAACAAAACCCAGGGTTTCATTTCTCAAGGGAGCCAGCTCATCCTCATTCATATAGGTTATATCTGTATCATGAATTAAAACAGTGCCGGAATCCGGCCGGTCAAGTCCTGACAGCAGTGTTAAAAGAGTTGATTTCCCGCTTCCGCTTGGACCTTCTATAACTACAAAATGACCGGCAGGAACTGTAAAGGATATATTATCAAGAATTGTAATCTGCCGGTCTTCAATGGTGTAAGTTTTGGTCAATTGTCTGGCTTCAAGTATCTTCATTTTACGCTGAAAGCCCTTCCAGCAATGCTGCTGCATTCTGTCCAAGTACATCATGGTTATAGCCGCCTTCCAGTATGGCAAAGCATCCCCCGTTATTTCTGTCAGCTGTATTGCGCACCAGCGCCCCCATAGTATAATAATCCCGGGTTTCAAGAAGTCCGCCCCAGTCATCTATATGATGGTCAAAGCCTGCTGAAATTCCTACTATATCTGCTTTTGTTTCAGATACAATACGGGTAACCCTGTCAATATATTCCTCACGGTCTCTTTCAGGAGGGTTAAGTATCTGAACCCAGTTTTTATTTTCCAGAATATTAACATTTCCGTCTCCATAATGCAGATCAAAATCCAGGACAAATGCGGTTTCAATAAGGTTGTTGTTTTTTAAATATTGAAGAGCTATTGACATGTTATTGTAATAACAGAAGCCCCAGCATGAATCAGCTGAAGCATGATGTCCGGGAGGACGGATTAAGGCAAAGCAGGGTTCTCTTAAACCTATTTCCGCAGACTGAATGGCCCCCCCTGCTGCCAGGGACGAAATATCATGAAGCCCTTCTCTTTCAACTCTGTCAATATGAGCCTGGGTGTGAACTGCTAAAATATCAGTTTCTGTTGCAGGAAAGGCGGTTATAAATTCGGCTTTAGATTCTATTGCTTCAACAATAACTTCCATCCTTCCTCCTGATGCAGCAGGGTCTGAAGTATAAAAGGAATAAAAGTCTTCATGAAATACAACCTTCATA
>JAUCGD010000475.1 GCA_030377945.1 Desulfobacterales bacterium HSG17
ACATCGGTGCAAAAAGATGATGGCCTTGTGATTAATCTTGCAGGAAGACAGAGAATGCTTTCCCAGAAGATGTCTAAAGAAGTTTTTTTATTTGCTTCTATGAAAGATGAAAAAGAGAAAGCAAAACTGGCCAAAAGTGCTAACAATACTATAAAAATTTTTTATACTACTCTGAGCGCGTTATCTGACTCTGGTCAAGCACCTTTATCACTGGACTTAAAAGGGAAATATGCAGCCTGCCCCAAAGCAGTTGAACCCGCTTTTTCACAGCTTGGCAAAGTCAAGACAATATGGAATGAATTTTCTAAGCATTTAGATGGGGCTCTTTCAGGAAAAAAAGGTTCTCAAAATGACCTGGTCTATGTAAAGAATAATAATCTGATCCTGTTAACAGAGATGGATAAAGCCGTTGAAATGATGCAGATACTCTCTGAAAAAAAAGTTTCTAGGTTGATATTTATACAGACCATTGGTGTTATAATTGGCATTTTTATCACAGGCATCAGCATTTTTCAGATTTTAATAATTGTTACAAGTCTCAGGGAATATGCCGGCGTTGCAAATAAAATGAGCAAAGGAAACCTGGCAAAACGGTTTTCTGTAAAAGATAAAAAACTAAACAAACTTGATGAATTGGACTTTCTTGGCAATAGCTTTAATAAATTTGCTGAATCATTGCAAAATAATATCAAAGAGATATCTTTTAGTGCTGTGGAACTAAACAATTCCTCTACAAATATGCAGCAGGTTGCTCAGGAACTTTCACAGGAAACTGATACTTCTGCTGACAGAATAGTGGAAGTGTCCGGCAATACAGAAAATATGAGCCAGGATATGAATGCTGTTGCAGCAGCAATGGAAGAGTTATCTGCAAATACTCAGCAGATCGCTGTTTCCACATCAAAGATGAGTGATACAATTAAAGATATTTCAAAGAATACAGAACAGGCAAGCCAAATTTCCAGTCAAGCTGTTTCTAAAGTTGAATCTGCCTCATCAAGGGTTGATGATTTAGGAGATGCTGCTAAAAAAATTGGCAAAGTGTCAGATACAATTAATGATATATCTGAGCAGACAAATCTGCTTGCTTTGAATGCAACTATTGAGGCAGCAAGAGCAGGAGAGGCCGGCAAAGGTTTTGCAGTTGTAGCAGGTGAAATTAAAAATCTTGCCACCCAGACAGCCGAAGCTACTGAAAAAATAAAAGAGAATATTGATTGGATACAAGGTTCAACTAAATCAACGGTTGAAGATATTAAAGAAATTACACAGGTAATCAGTGAAGTAAACAGTATTGTCAATAATATATCAACGGCTGTTGATGAACAGGCTGGTACCATTGATGAAATTGATACAAATGTATCCGAGGGAGCCATGGCTGTTCAGGAAGTTAGTGAAAACGTGGCAAATACTTCCAATACATCTGTTAATATATCACAGGATATCAGTACTGTGAGCAGTTCAATCTCTCAAATATCTTCCAATAGTACAAATATTGCAGAAAACGCAGAACAGCTGTCAAGCCTTGCAGAAAAACTACACTCCATGGTTGGTCAATTTGATGTGTAAGAAATGGATTATTAATTAACAAAGAGGCGCCATAATGAAAAATGTAAAACATATTGTAAGTAGTGTGTCTTTAATTTTGATTATCAGTATGCTGTTTACAGGATATGTACATGCTGACTTTAAAATTGCCATTATGCAGGATAAAAAAGGTGCAGCAGCAAAATTTCGGCCTCTGCTCAACTATTTGAACCAGAATGGTATCAAAGTATCTTTTGCTGCTGCTAAAAACTATCAACATGCAGCCAAATTGTTTTCTAATGGAGAGGCTGATGCAATGTTCAGCGGTTCTGGAATTGCCGGATGTTTTATTATTAAAGGATTGGCAGATCCTGTAGTACGTCCTGTCAGCAAAGATGGATGGAGCACTTACTGGGCAGTAGTTCTGGCACCTGAAAATACCGGGCGGTTTACACAAAATGCAGAATATTTTAACGACAAAAGAGTGATTTTCTGCAGTCTGGCATCATCGGGTGAATTTTTTTATCGCTCTGTTAAAGGTGAGAGCAACATTGATTCAGTAATTTTAAAAGCCGCTTCCCATGGTTCTGCAATAGATGCACTCTCCCGGAGTTCAGCTGATATTGCAATTGTAAAGAATAGAGTATGGGACAACGTAAAGGAAAAATATAATAATATTGTACGTGTCGGAGAAGATCCCGGAGAAAATCCCAATGGTACTTTGATTGTATCAAAGAAAACTGATCCACAAATAGTTGAGCTTGTGGCTTCTCTTCTGCTTGGACTCGAAAACGACATTTCAAGCGAGGCGAAATCAGTTAAAGAAAAATTAAAAATAACCGGTTATATCGGCACCAGTTTACAGGATTTCAAATGTACCATTGCACTGTTAAAAAAGGCAGGTGTTGATAAATTTTTTAATTTTTCATTTTAATCTACTTAAAAGTTTAAGTTGTCCTAAAAGGATGCTGCATATGGAAAAAATTAAAACCAGCACCATATACTTAAAAATGTTATCAGCTGTAGTCATTCCAACTGTTCTTATATTTGGTTTAT
>JAUCGD010000476.1 GCA_030377945.1 Desulfobacterales bacterium HSG17
ATGAAAATAGGTATTATTACGGATTGAATTCATATGATTTAATGTATAGCATTTTTGTTATCCCATTTTATATCCAGGAATAATCTCATGGATTTTAAATTTTGAAAATAGAAACGGTGAATGCACAATGAAAAATGTTTATGATAATCAAAATATTGCCCAGATAGGAAATTTTACAGTCAGCGCAAGAGGTATGATACTGGAAGCAGATAAGGCTGTTGCCGTTCTTCTCGGTGTATCAAGATGTTTTCTGATCGGAAAACCTTTCTCGATTTTTATCAGCAAGGAAAACCAGTTTATTTATTATATGTATTGTCATAAGCATTTGGAATCAAATTCTCAACAGAACTATATGCTTAAGTTTATCAGAAATGACGGTTCCGAGTTCCATGCCCAGGTTGAATATGCAATCAATCAGGACTGCAAAGGAAAGTTTAAACAATTTCAAATAGCAGTCACCAATATCAGGCAGTGTATTTGAAATTTTGGTCTTTATTTACCTGTTATCCTGCCCAAAAAACCTGATTAAAAAAGGAAAGCAATATGAAATATGTAATTATCGGAAACGGAGTTGCAGGCATTAAGGGAGCTGAAGCCATCAGGAAGATAGATTCTAAAGGCAGTATCACCATGATTGCAGATGAATCTGTTCCCCCATACTGCCGACCTATGATAAGCATGGTTCTTGAAGGTGCTGTCCCTTTTAGTAAACTTTCCATCCGAAACCCAACTTTTTATGATGATTTAAAGATTACACCTGTTTTGGGAAAGCGTGTTTCAGATATTGATGTTGACAACAAGCTTGTATATATCCCTGATAATAGAAATACCAAGGGAAAAACATCAATTCCTTTTGATAAACTGCTAATAGCCGCAGGCGCAGATCCCAGGCCTGTTAAAACCCAGGGTGTTGATCTTGGCAATATTTTTTATATGCGAACCCAGGATCATGTTCGGAAAATGCTGGATGTGCTTCCTGATTTAAAAAATGCCCTTGTACTTGGAGGAGGGCTTGTTGCTTTTAAAGCAGCTTATGGCCTGATGAGCAGGGGAAAAAATGTTACAATGCTTATCAAATCCGAATACCCTCTTTCCATGCAGGTTGATGATATTGCAGGAAAAATAATAATGGATGAACTTGTCAGTAAGGGACTGAAGGTTCGGGCTGGTATAGAAGTGACAGCTTTTGGAGGTAATAAAAATGTAAAAACAGCATATCTTTCCGATGGAACCAGAATAGAATGCGATATGGTTGTGATCGGTAAAGGAGTTCTTCCGGCTTTATCTTTTATACCACAGGATAAGATAAAGGTTGATCTTGGAATTATGGTAGATGAACACATGGAAACCGGTGTTCCCGGTATCTTTGCTGCCGGGGATGTGGCAGAATATACAGATATTGCCCGCCAGGATTACTGGGTTAATGCCATATGGCCCGAAGCTGTTGCACAAGGCCATATTGCAGGTATAAACATGGCAGGGCGCCCACTTGCTTATAAAGGCAGCCTCAGCAGGAATGTTATCCGTATATTTGATATGGATATTATGACCGGAGGCCTGATTGATCCTGATAATGATTATAGCTGGGTGATTGCCAGTGCGAAAGATAAGGCATATAAAACATATAAAAAACTTGTTTTTCGAAATGATAAACTGGTTGGAATGGTTATGGTCAATGACATTGAACAGGGCGGTATTCTGCTTTCTCTCATACAAAGCCAGATGCCTGTTAAAATCAGCAAAAATAAACTGCTGTCACCTTCATTTAATTATAAGCAGATAATATAAATATAGACACTCTCAAAAGGAGAAACTATGAAACAAGTTGTGGTTCACCCTGAACATTGCCTGGGCTGTATGCAGTGTATGACAGCCTGTGCAATTGCTCATTCTCAAACCCAGACTCTTTTTTCCGCTGTTTTGGAAGAGCCGGTTCCCAAATCCCGTGTCCATGTTGGAGCAGGTCTATTTGGAGAAGGCTTTCCAAACAGATGCAGACATTGCGAACCTGCACCATGTATGTCAGCCTGTCTTCCTGGAGCAATTTCCCGTATCCCTAAGACAAGCACGGTTTATATTGATCCAGATAAATGTATTAACTGCGCTTCCTGTGCTATGGTCTGCCCCTTTGGTGTAATTCGCTATCATAAAGATTTTACAGCCCTTAATGGCAAAACTATTGCCATTAAGTGTGATAATTGCCATGAACGGCAAATACAGGGACAGATTCCAGCTTGTGTACAAGCCTGCAAATCAAATGCTCTTACCTTTGAAGAACCTTCCGAAGCCATGAAACGAAAAACAAATGAGGCAGCCCGCAGTGTATCTTCCCATAGTATATCTTCAGATCCCCTGTCTTTAAAAATTGGGCAGATACACCTTTCCCCTGGTTTTGAACTTCACAATGTTGTTAAAAAGAGTCAAATTGAAATAAAAAACCACGAATAACACAAATAACACGAATGAAAAATTATAATATATTCGTGTGATTAGTGTTATTCGTGGTTAAATAAAAAAAAGAGTTTTAGAATTCCCTATGTAATAAAAAACTGCTGAATTTACGGAGAAAGTGCTAATGAGT
>JAUCGD010000477.1 GCA_030377945.1 Desulfobacterales bacterium HSG17
AAAGGATATTGAACCAGTCAATTGGCCCGGCGATTATCATGCGGATGTACAAAAATTAATAACACAAATTTTAAAATACAAATTCGAAGCAGCTGAAACTATAATGGAATCGTTATTGAAAAAACTTCAAACGGGTGATGAAACTCAATAGACAGCATCTGAACCTGAAGATAAAATTTTATATATCGCATTCAACTTCATTAAGGTGCAAAAAATGAATGAATTTATTCACAAAATATTGGTCGTGGATGATAATGAAACTAATATAGATATATTAGTAGAAGCTTTGGAAGATGCCTACGATATTCGCATCGCCACCGATGGTAAGAGAGCATTGAAAACAGTTCTCGCCGATCCGCCGGATTTAATTCTACTTGATATTATGATGCCTGAAATGGATGGCTACGAAGTTTGTGAAATACTGAAGCAGAATGAAACGACAAAGAAAATTCCTGTTATTTTTTTAACCGCTTTAACTGAAGAACAAAATGAATCCAAAGGCCTGGCCTTAGGGGCAATTGATTATATTAAAAAACCATTTTCCCCTGATATTGTCAGAGCCAGGGTGCAAAATCATCTGGAGCGGGAAATATATAAGAACCATCTTGAAGAACTGATTGAATTTCGAACAACTGAACTAAATGAAACCAAAGAAGCGCTTCGGGTTGCAAACAATGCGAAGGGCAATTTTCTGATGAATATGAGCCATGAACTCAGGACACCCTTAAATGGCATTTTGATGGCCTCAGAGTTATTACCTCTGTGTGACTCGAAATCTGAAATTGAAGAGATCCAGGAAATTATTCACTCTTCCAGCAATGCCCTGCTTCAGTCCGTAGAAAAGATTCTTGAGTTTACAGGTTCAAAAAATGGTGAAGTGGAAATCGAATCATCAACTTTTCAATTGGATGAAGCTTTGGCTGGCATTGAAACTCATTTTTTCCATAAGGGCACCAATATCGAACTCATACCGGTGCTTGATATTGATTCAGAAAGTATTACGAATAGCCTCATCGGTGATAAAGAACGCCTCATTGAAATCCTAAATCATCTGCTCGAAAACGCAGCTAAGTTTACAACAAGCCGTCCTGAAACAGTTTTACGCATCCGCGTAACTGAAAAATCACCTGAAGATGCAAATATTGAATTTTCAATAGCTGATAAGGGCATTGGTATAAAAGAAGAACATTTTGAACAAATATACGAGCCCTTTTTTCAGGCTGACACTTCCACTACACGTCAATATGACGGTATAGGGATTGGCTTATCGGTCTGCAAACAACTTGTGGAGCTAATGGACGGTAAAATCTGGGTAGAAAGTAAACCAGACCTGGGTTCTACTTTTTATTTTACGATTCGATGCAAACGGCAGGACAACAACGTGCCCTTCGATAAACAATTGTTAAAATGGTAGCTAAACAAAAAGACAAAAAGGACGCGGCACTATTCCTTACCGCAACCCTTACGTCCTCAACTTGGAGGTGCCGTGATGACCGACCTTTCTAATTGTACGGTTCTAATCGTGGATGACACGGAGACAAACATAGATGTGCTTGTTGAAGCTTTAAGTGATGATTTTGATATCAGCATAGCTATGGATGGTGAACGGGCCATGAAAAATATTTCCGAAGAGCCACCGGATTTAATCCTGCTTGATATCATGATGCCTGGAATGGATGGTTATGAAGTTTGTCAAAAAATTAAATCCAATCCTGCTACCAGCATGATTCCAGTGGTTTTTCTAACCGCAATGGGCGAGGAAAAGAATGAAGCAAAAGGGCTTGCCCTGGGTGCGGTGGATTACATTACAAAACCATTTAGCCCGGATTTGGTCAAATCAAGAGTCAGAAACCATTTATTGCTTAAAATACATCAGGATCACCTTGAGGAATTAGTTAAAAAGCGAACTTTCGACTTGGAAATGAGTCAACGCTCAGCAATCTTTATGTTGGGAGAGGCGGGGCATTATAACGACGTTGACACGGGTGTTCATATCTGGCGAATGGCCGCATATTCTGCTGCCATTGCAAAATGCATGGGATGGAATGTCGCTGATATTGAGATGCTTGAACTTGCCGCCCCCATGCACGATACCGGAAAAATTGGAATCCCTGATTCGATTTTAAAAAAACCAGCCAAACTGGATGCTGATGAATGGAAAATTATGAAGAGCCACTCAGCTGTGGGGTATCGCGTTCTAGCAAAAAGCAAATCGCCTTTATTTAACCTAGCAGCGGATGTTTCCTTTTATCATCATGAGAAATGGGATGGCTCAGGTTATCCCGAAGGACTGAAAGGGAAAAAGATTCCTGAGAGCGCTCGGATTGTTGCTATTGGTGATGTATTTGATGCTCTGACCATGAAACGACCCTACAAAGAACCTTGGCCTATCGAAGATGCAATCGCTGAAATTCAAAAAAGTGCTGGAAGTCATTTTGATCCTGAATTAGTCAATTGTTTTTTAAAAATCGAAACTGAAATTCGAAATATAAAAAATCAATGGGATCTAAAAGAAAAAGAGCATGATGCCATTGTGAATGAAAAAGATTAAAAATTATAATCTTATAATAATCAGAC
>JAUCGD010000478.1 GCA_030377945.1 Desulfobacterales bacterium HSG17
ATAAATGCAGCTTTAAAAATAGAGACAAAGTTAACACCTGAAAAATTACTTATTGCCCTGAAGGCATTGGAAAAAACTTTAGATAAAAATGGAAAATCTTTCAGGTTTGGTCCAAGGATTATCGACTTGGATATTATCTATTATGATAATGTGGTTTTAAAAACGGATCAACTTGAAATTCCACATCCAAGAATGCATGAAAGATGTTTTGTGTTAATGCCAATGTGTGATATAGGAGATCATGAAATACATCCGATCTTAAAGCAAAGATCTGATGAATTATTAAAAAAAATAGCAAAACAAGAAACCCAGAAGGTTATTCTTCTGGAAAAGGAGGCTTAAATTGAAGTTTTTTATAGATACTGCCAATATTGACCAGATTAAAGATGCAAATAATATGGGCATGGTTGATGGCGTAACAACAAATCCATCCCTGATTGCAAAAGAAGATGGTGAATTTAAACAGATTATCACAGATATATGCAAAATTGTAAAAGGTCCTGTTAGTGCAGAAGTTATCAGTCTCGAATACAATGGTATGGTAGAAGAAGCTTTGGATCTTGCAAAAATTGCAGATAATATCACTGTTAAAATTCCCATGACCGTTGAAGGGTTAAAAGCTGTTAAAACTCTTTCTGATAAAGGTATAAAAACAAATGTAACATTGGTTTTTTCAGCACTCCAGGCATTAATGGCAGCCAAAGCAGGTGCTACATTTGTAAGCCCTTTTGTGGGCAGACTTGATGACCTTGCTCAGGAAGGTATGGGATTAATTGAAGAGATTGCTCAAATATATGCAAACTATGATTTTGAAACCCAGATTATTGTGGCAAGTGTTAGAAGTCCGCTTCATGTATTGGATTCTGCCCTTCTTGGAGCTGATGTTGCAACCATTCCATATGGTGTATTACAAAAACTTGCATCCCATCACATGACAGACAAAGGAATTGATGCCTTTATGGCAGATTGGAATAAAAAGAACGGATAAATCAAAAAAAACAGTGTTAATAAAACAGGAAAATTTATTTTGAACTTTTTTATAGAAAATTCAAAATAGGTAATTTTTATATTGACAAATTTAACGGTCAAGTATATAAATCTTTTTTGTTTGTTGAGCGGGAATAACTCAGTGGTAGAGTGCGACCTTGCCAAGGTCGAAGTCGCGGGTTCAAATCCCGTTTCCCGCTCCATATAACTACCTAAGCCAGATTTAATCTTTGATTATTATCTGTCATCAATACGGTATGTTTGAATGACAAAGGCGGCTTGGCCAAGTGGTAAGGCGACGGCCTGCAAAGCCGTTATTCTCCAGTTCAAATCTGGAAGCCGCCTCCATAATAAATACAAGGGTTTCAAGAGTTTCTTGAGACCCTTTTTTTATGGGTAAAATTTCTATTCCCCACGCTATTCCCCACAAAGTTGAAGGTTTTTAAAACAGATTCTAATGTCCTAAGTCCTTTATGAGTGATACTTCCAATAATCAACAGGTTTAATTTTATTATTGTTCCTGTAATAACGAGAATTTCACTATTTCAATAAGCCCTTTACCATTTGATTAACGCTCCCTATGTAAGACAAAATATGATATAATATTTCCAAAATATTTCGATAAAACAGGAGGGCTTACAAATGGGTTCACTCGGTTCAGGTCGCAGATATAAATCAGATGAAGTCAACAAAGTTGTCGAAAATCAAATCAGCATTAATATTCTTGACTTAAAAAAGCGAGACTGCCTGAAACCCGGCAACATCTCTTCAAGAAGTTATGTAATAAATGGGAGAGAAATAGGCCGTATTATTATCAGTGCAGAAAAAGACATGCTAAGTCTTGACTATCGCTTCAACGGGCTATCCCGGCAGCAAACAGTCCAAATAGCACACACCTCACCTAACTTTGGTGGGCGGCGAAAATATCTGGTTTGTCCAGAATGCCAAGCAAAAAGAGAGATGATTTATTTTGGGGAAAACGGTAAATTTGCTTGCCGAGTCTGCCATGACTTTATTTTCCGCAGCCAGCAATTACCCCCGCATCAACGACATGCCCACATGACTGAAAAGTATGCACAACAATTGGGAGGCACAGATTTTATTCTTCATGGTCAAAAGCCATTGGGGATCTGGGGCAAGACTTTTTTTAAACTTCAAGACAAATATTTCATGCACAGACAAAAGTCCTGTGATCTTTTTATTGAATATTTTAATCAGACATTTGAGAAATATGGTTCTGAGAAAAGTCTTTGATGTTAGAATCTCCAGCATCCTGAAAGCCTCGCGGCGGGGAGGCTGTCTGTGCTGGCAATCGGACTGTGCCTGAAGATAATGACAATCAGGCATGGTGTTACATAACTAAAAAGGAGCTTAAAACAAATGACAAATACTTATACTGAACCTAACTCAATATTGGAGGCTTTTGAAAATTTATCAGCAGCCTGGAAGGCAGAAAATTATATTTTAACCAGACACCTGCTAATTTATATTTGCGAGAATATACCACTTGATGAACTGGAGAAACTGGTTTTAAAAAATATTCGTGCTGCAATTGGAATAGCGTGGGGAATAGAAATTTTACCCATAA
>JAUCGD010000479.1 GCA_030377945.1 Desulfobacterales bacterium HSG17
CCGAAAAACATCAAAGATACCAATATAGATCAAAACTATTTTTTGATAAAACTTGAAGTCATATTTATGCAATAATCCTTGACTACAAGTCAATCAACTTTATCTCCAATAAAACGTAATGGAGCCTTATTCAATTTGATCTTTCTCATTTCCATATAATTGATTTTTAAGTCCGAGGATAAAGAAATTGTCTATACCAGATGCGGTATTCTGATTAGTGTAAAATCTTAATGATACCATTTGAATTGTTGAAAATTGGCAGAATCAAGACTGATTAATTATAGACAAATTACTCGGCCAATTGCATATTAAAATTTTGCTAACTTTTAAAACCTATCGGGAAAAAAATTCTATTAAAATTATCGACGTTTAAATCAATTCTGGTAAAAATCAATTGTATTGGCTAAGTGGTCTTTATATCATTTTTTTTTCGCTTTCTGTCTCCACTCTCAACCTTAGGATCATCTTCCTAGTAGCAATTCTTGATTCACTAGTTGTGGGTTGATTTATCTCATAAAGAACATCCTCCATTTGCCCCATTAGTTTCAACATTCTATCAAGTTTTTCCTTAGAAGGCTTTTCTTTTGAAAGGTTTCTCATAAAATTATATAATTGATTCTTCAATTCACCAAGTTTATCCATAATCCATACCTATAACTTTACAGGTTAATCCAAATAAACCCGCTCAATTCAACACAAGCCGTAGTGAATCGAGCGGAAATTTATATGTCGATTTTTTGTTTATTTTTGTTTGATTTATCGATTATTTAAACCATTTAAATACCGCTTCTAATTTCAAAATCAGCATAGGCTACCATGCCATGCTCACCAATATCGAGACCGCCGATTTCTTCTTCCTCATTCACCCGGATGCCCAGGGTTAATTTCAAGATATAAAAAATAATGAGCGCCGCAGGAAAGCAGACCGCTCCATAGGCAAGAACACCCAACAGCTGAACACCGAAAGAATGATCGGCACTGAAGATACCCACAGCGAGTGTACCCCAGATACCGCAGACAAGATGCACGGAAAGTGCACCCACAGGATCATCAATTTTTGCCCGGTCAATACCCATGACAGCCGCAACAACCAGCAGACCTGCTATAAAACCGATAATAATGGAGCTCATCACACTGACCACATCTGCACCGGCAGTAATACCTACCAGGCCTGCCAGAGCGCCATTGAGTGCCATGGTTAGATCAGGTTTCTTCTGCAGAACCCATGAAAGAATCATGGCACCAATGATGCCTGAAGCAGCAGCCAGAGAAGTGGTGACAAAAACAAAGGATACCGCAGCAGGATCGGCTGAGAGTACAGATCCACCGTTGAAACCGAACCACCCCAGCCAGAGCAGGAAAACACCAATAGCAGCCAAAGGCATGTTGTGGCCCATGATGGGTTTTATATTATTTCCAACATATTTCCCAATACGAGGTCCTAAAAGAAGAACGCCTGCAAGAGCTGCCCATCCACCCACGGAATGAACAAGAGTAGATCCTGCAAAATCATAGAATCCTTTGGCATCCAGCCAACCGCCGCCCCACTTCCAGGAACCGACCCATGGATATACCAGAGCCACATAAATGGTGGAAAAGATCAAAAAACTATGCAGTTTGATACGTTCAGCCACAGCACCGGAAACAATGGTTGCGGCAGTGGCTGCAAACATGGCTTGAAAGATAAAGTCAGTCCAATAGGTATAGATACCCACGCCATCATCACCGGCCACCATCATGTTTGCCGGATCCACGCCAATACCGAATCCGGAAAACCCAAAAAATCCAGATAAGGAAAAATCCCCCGGATACATCAAGTTGAACCCGACCACAGCATAGGTCAGAAGGCCGATGGCAACAATGGCTGTATTTTTAAACAGAATATTTACGGTATTTTTAGCCCGGGTTAGTCCGACTTCCAGAGTGGCAAAGCCCAGATGCATTATAAACACCAGAAAAGTTGAAACCAGCATCCAGGTATTGTTGGCAACATAAGTGGCGGTAGCACCCATAACCTGGGCAGCGCTGTCACCAGCAAGGGCCGTTCCCGGCACAGCAGCCGCAGCCACTGCCATTGGCAAAATCATTTTCTTTGACCATAGGTTGTTCATGATAAGTTCTTTATTATTAAATTTAAATGTAGTCATTGTCTTTACTAAATCGCCTCCTTATCCGTCTCTCCGGTACGAATTCGACAAATGGAATCCAATGAGAGGATAAATATTTTGCCATCTCCGATTTTACCGGTCTTGACACTTGAAATAATGGCTTCAACGACTGTGTCCACCATCTCACTCTTGACAACTATCTCTACCTTTACTTTTGGAATAAAATCCATTTCATATTCTGCACCGCGGTATACTTCTTTGTGACCTTTCTGACGTCCAAAACCTCTTACCTCGGATATGGTCATTCCTGTCACACCGACCTCGGCCATGGCCGCTTTAAGTTCATCCAGCTTAAACGGCTTTATTATTGCCTCGATTTTCTTCATGTCTAAATATCCTTTCATATTTCACTTTCAAAAAAACTCCCTAAAAAGGAGGATTGTGTTTTTGTCTGCCCCT
>JAUCGD010000480.1 GCA_030377945.1 Desulfobacterales bacterium HSG17
TTGATGGCTTCGCAGACGAGCTGGTAATCGTGTTGGTGGTCATTGTAAAAGTCCAGCAGGAGCTTTCTGAAAAGAGTGCGGTTTCCGCCGACATTTTTTATTCCCGATTCAATGTCTATTCCTTCCAGGTCTGGGGGCAGTGTCTGGATATCCTGTTTGGAAACCAAAGGTCCGGCAACCGGATGGCCGTCATATTCACGCTGGGGTATCCATTCAACAAGTGCTGCAAAAAGCTTTTTCGGATCAATAGGTTTTGCCACATGGTCATTCATGCCTGCTTCCAGGCATTTTTCACGATCCCCTGACATAACATTGGCAGTCATTGCAATAATTGGCAGGTCTGAAAATTCAGGCATACTCCTTATGATTCGCGTGGCCTCATAGCCGTCCATTTCAGGCATCTGCATATCCATCAGGACTGCATCAAAGGTTTCCTTTTTCAGCAGATCCACTGCTTCTTTACCATTGTTGGCAGTTGTAACTTCAATTCCTCCCTGTGAAAGAAGTTCCTGTGCCACTTCCTGGTTGATTTTGTTGTCCTCAGCCAGCAATACATGTGCTCCCCTTATTCCTTCAACAGGTTTGATCTTCCATGCTTCATCAGACTTGCCTGCACCGCGAAAACCTCCTTTTTCTCCAACTACTTCCATAATTGTGTCCAGCAATGTGGAAGGTGTTACCGGTTTTATGAGGAAGCCTTCCAGACCGACCTTTTCTGCCTGCTGCATTACTTCTTCACGACCATAGGCTGTTACCATGATAACTGTGGGCATGAGCTGAATCGTGGGATGATTCTTAATTCGCCTGGATGCTTCAATACCGTCCATGCCGGGCATTTTCCAATCCATTAAGACCAGCTTATACGGATCATCCTTTGGCGTTTCTTCCAGGGCATCCAGGGCATCCTGCCCGGAATTAACACAGGTAACCCTGAATGAGAATGATGAAAGGGTTGCTTCAAGCATTTCCCTGGAACTGGCAATATCATCAACAACCAGCACCTTAAGCTGATCCAGATCAGCAGGGGGTGGTTTACGAATTTTCTTTTCCATATCAGATGCACGGCCCAAGACTGCTGTAAAAATAAAGGCACTGCCAACACCAGGTTCGCTCTCCACCCATATGCGCCCGTTCATTAATTCGGTGAGTTTCTTGCTGATGGCCAGACCCAGACCGGTACCGCCGTATTTTCTTGTGGTGGACGTATCTGCCTGGGAAAAGGATTGGAACAGCCTGTCGCATTGTTCCGAAGTCATACCAATACCGGTATCTTGAACAGAAATCTTTATTTCTACTTTATCTTCAGTAATTTGTAATGGCTCGGTGCGAATGACAATCTCACCGGTTTCGGTAAATTTAACAGCATTGCCGGACAGGTTCAGCAGAATTTGTCCAAGGCGCAGGGGATCTCCAAGCAATGCCCAGGGAACATCCGGATGTGTATCAAACAAAAGCTCCAGCCCTTTTTCCTGGGCTTTGATGGCAATAAGATTGCTCAAATTATTTAGAACCTCATCCAGGCGGAAAGGTATAGACTCCATTTTCAGCTTTCCTGCTTCTATTTTGGAAAAATCAAGGATGTCATTTATAATTCCCAGCAATAATTGTGCAGACAGGTAAACCTTTTCAATATAATCCTTCTGCCGGGGCTGCATTTCCGTTCCAAGGCAGAGGTGGGACATTCCTATTATGGCATTCATGGGCGTTCTTATCTCATGGCTCATGTTGGCCAGGAAGTCGCTTTTGGCACGGGTTGCTTGTTCAGCCTTTTCTTTGGATTCTATCAATTCCTGTTCCATTAACTTTCTTTCGGTGATGTCCATGACTGTGCCGACCATTCTTACAGGTACACCGGATTCGTCATTTTCAACTGCTGCACCCTTAGAAATTACCCATGTAATGGTTTCCTGTTTTGTCACGGAACGATACTCAACTTCATAATCGGAGATTTTACCTGCCCGATAATCTTCACCAACGTCCAGAACCCTTTTGCGATCATCCGGGTGTATGGTATTGAGCCATTCTGTGCGGGTCTGTTTCATTTCATTAAGTTTATAACCTAACATTTCTGCCAGGCGGTCATTAAAAACAGCAGCATCGGTTTGAAAATTGATGTCCCAGAATCCCAGGTTTCCCCCTTTTAAAGCCAGCCTCAAACGCTCCTGGTTGTCCCGCATCACTTGTTCGGCTTTTTTGCGGTCGGTTATATCACGGGCAAATGCCGTAAAAAATGTCTGACCATCCAATTCCATTTTGGAAATAGTAGCTTCCGCAGGAAATTCAGTGCCGTCTTTGCGCTGTCCTGTAATTTCGCGCCGCTTGTCCACAAACCTGGATTTGTTTTTTTCATTCTTAAATTTTTTCACTTCCTTTTCATGAAAATCATGTACTCTTCCAGGGAGCAGCATCAACAGGGGGTTGCCCAGCACCTCCTCAGCCCGGTAACCAAATGCTGTTTCTGCTGCCGGGTTAAAAAGGATAATGTTTTGATCTTCATCAATAGTAATAATTACATCCATAGCAACTTCAACAATGGACTTAACGCGCTCATTTGCATTTT
>JAUCGD010000481.1 GCA_030377945.1 Desulfobacterales bacterium HSG17
AAATTTGTCAAAATAATAGAATTGTTAGTTAAAAACAGATATAGGAGAAACAGATGTTTGCAAAATATGATCCTGAAGGTTTTTTAACTCCCATTGATGGAGTAGAGATGAAAACTTTTGTATATGGTGAAAAAAGCTTATTGACACGGTTCCATTTAAAAAAAGGCAGTATTCTGCCCAAACATTCTCACCCCCAGGAACAGACCGGGTTTATGATTTCAGGGAAAATGGAATTATTTATTGATGGAGAAGGTTTTATTGCAGAACCGGGTGATACATGGTCCGTAAAAGGCGATATTGAACATTGGGCACAGATCATTGAAGATTCTGTGGCAGTTGAAGTTTTTTCACCAGTAAGAGAGGATTATCTGCCAAAGTAGTATTTGACAAACTGTTACAATATTTTTCAATGTAATGGTATGGCTGAACTGAGGAATATTATTAAAAATATGGATAAAAGTTATTTTTTAAAACCAGGGCATACAATAGGCGTATGTGCGCCATCATCATATTTTGATTTGCAAGAATTCAATGATGGAATTAAAGTTCTTCAAAACCTTGGATATAAAGTTAAAATTCCAAAAGAAATCTTTGAAAAAAAACGTTACCTTGCAGGAGATGATGTACTAAGAGCAAATATTATAAATCAGCTGTTTTCAGATTCTGATATAGATGGGATTATGTGTGCCAGAGGAGGCTTCGGGGCAATGAGGCTTTTAGATTATTTAGATTGGGAGATGTTAAAAAATAATCCTAAACTGTTTATTGGATTTTCTGATATAAGCTCTTTGCTGTTATCAATACTTGATAAAACTGGGAATATTGTAATCCATGGGCCAACCACTGTTTCCCTTGCAAAAGCACAAGATAAGACCATTGAATCTTTTCAAAATACAATCATGGGCAAGGTTGATGAAATTGCAGTTGATAATGTTAAAACTCTTATACCTGGCAAATGTACAGGAATTTTTAAAGGGGGTAATATATCAACCATTTCCCACCTTGTTGGTACAAAATTTCAACCTGATTTTAAAAATTGTATCCTGTTTCTCGAAGATATTGGAGAGCCAGCCTATAAAATTGATCGCATGCTGTCACAGATAAAAATGGCTGGGATGTTCAAGCAGCTTTCAGGCGTGGTTACAGGTTCCTTTGAAAAATGCGATAATGGTGAGTATATACATGAAATACTCATTGAAATTTTTCAAGAATATAATATTCCAGTTATAACTGGTATGGATGCAGGTCATGGGAAAATTAATATCTCTTTACCCATGGGAAGAAATGCCGAAATAAATATTGCAATGGATGCAAAAATATTAAAAATTAATTGGATTTAATGCCTGTGGAGAAAAACAGTGTTTTCAATAAAATTGATCAGGCAATTTCAAAGGGTATATTCCCGGGTGCAGTATTATTGTGTGCTGTAAATCAGGAGATAATTTTCCATGAATCTTTTGGAATGGCTGATCTCTTTGAAAAAAGAGAGATGGACAAAGACGATATTTTTGATCTTGCCTCATTGACAAAACCATTTGCAACAACACTGGCATTATCCAGGCTCATGGAGAATGGTAAGGTATCTATAAATCAAAAACTTGGTTCTGTCATCAAAGAATTTAAAGATACTGATAAAGCAGATATAACCATTGATATGTTATTGCGCCATACATCAGGCTTTCCAGCACATCGTGAATATTATAAACAAATTATAAAAAGTAATAAAGAACCCAGGCAGTATTTGAGGCAGCTTCTTGCCAATGAACCACTTGAAAACAGGCCAGGTGAAAATCAGGAGTACAGCGATCTGGGCTTTATGATTTTATCCTGGATTATTGAAAATATAAGCTGTCAAAGATTGGATCACTTTGTTGCACAGCAAATTTGTTCTCCCCTTGGAATCAGGGAACTGTTTTTTATTGATTTGAATTTAAAAGATGCAATATTAAAACGATATAAACAAAAAATTGTTGCCACCCAGCAGTGTCCATGGAGAAAAAAAATACTTGTGGGTGAAGTAGATGATGACAATGCCTGGGCTGTTGGAGGAATAGAAGGCCATGCAGGGCTTTTTGGAAATGCAGGCTCAGTATATGCGCTATGTTGTGAAATTTTAAATGCTTTGAATAATAAACCAACAAAGGTTCTGAACCCTGATATTATAAAGGCCTTTGTACAAAAGAACAATTACCATGACATGGTTGCAGGTTTTGATACGCCATCAAAGAAAAATTCATCTTCAGGTCAATATTTTTCAAAATTTTCAATAGGACATCTTGGGTTTACGGGCACCTCTTTCTGGATTGATCCCAAAAAGTCTCTAATAGTTGTTTTTTTAACCAACAGGGTGCATCCTTTCAGATATAATGAGGGTATAAAAGAATTTCGCAGCAAGATACATGATTTAGTATATAGAAAACTAATATAAAATATTGACAATACGACTTTTTGGGCTTGTAAAAAAATGTTAAGTTTGTTAGCAAATAGTGTTTAATTGTAATCTTTTGTATGTAAATGCGATTTATAAATATTTTTCTTAAAAAATGAGGTAAAATGA
>JAUCGD010000482.1 GCA_030377945.1 Desulfobacterales bacterium HSG17
GTTCATGGGGAGCTAATTTTTCAAGCCAGTTATCATAATCATGGTGCAGGCCTGATTCATCATCATTAATAAAGACAGAGGCAGTTATGTGCATAGCATTTATAAGTACAAGGCCTTCACGGGGTTGGTGTTTCGGTAGTTAATGCATTGTCGTCTGATTTAACTATTCATATAAAACGTAATGGTCACAAATACCATATTAATTTTAAAAACGGATTTAAGACTCAAGACTTAAATACTATTAAGACAATTGGTAAAAAACAATCCGGCACTTCAATCTGGTTTTATCCGGAGACATCCTATTTTGACACACCATTATTTTCAACAACTGCATTAAAAAGAGTTTTAAAATCAAAAGCAGTTTGTGTAAAGGCCTTGTCACTACATTCCTTGATGAAAAATCTAACGAAAAGATTACCTGGCAATATGACCATGGATTAGATGATTATCTTAATGAAAATTTAAACAAGGAAAAATGTATTTTCCAAAAGCCTTTTACAGGCAAACTTGATGGAGAAGATATTCAGATTATATGGGCAGTTAACTGGACACTCGAATCTGCTGGTGGAGGTGGGAGAACTGGCTCTAATCCTGAAGAAAGCTATGTAAATCTTATACCTACAGGCCTTGGGGGAACACATGTAAATGGTTTCAGGTCAGGACTGCTCGAATCTGTCAAAGAATTCTGCAAGTTTCGAAACCTTCTGCCACGAGGTCTGTTTCTTGCTCCTGAAGATATATGGCATAATGTTGGATATATTCTCTCTGTAAAACTTTCCGATGCCCAGTTTTCAGGACAGACAAAAGAGAGGCTGTCATCGAGACATTGTGCCGGCCTTGTGAATATTCAGGTACGAGATGCATTCAGTTTATGGCTCAATCACAATATTGAACAGGGAGAACGTCTTGCCTCTTTTGCCATTGAAAATGCAAAAACCAGAATAAAAAAATCCAGAAAAGTTACCAAGAAAAAAACATCAAATGGTTTAAGACTTCCTGCCAAACTGTCTGACTGCACTAGTGTTGACCATGGAAGACGGGAACTTTTTTTTGTTGAGGGAGATTCTGCAGGAGGGTCTGCAAAACAGGCAAGAGACAGACGTTTCCAGGCAATTATGCCTTTGAGAGGTAAAATTTTAAACACCTGGGAGATTGATTCCTCTGCCATAATGGACTCAAGAGAAATCAGGGATATTTCCAGAGTTCTCGGTGTTTTGCCAGGTTCTGATGATATTTCAAAACTACGGTATAATAAAATTTGTGTCCTTGCAGATGCTGATTCTGACGGGCTGCATATTGCAACATTGATATGCGCTCTATTTTTAAAACATTTCCCAAAAATTGTAGAAAAAGGGCATATGCATATTGCCATGCCGCCCCTATATAGAATTGATGTGGGCAAAGAAGTTTTTTATGCATTGGATGACCCTGAAAAAGATAATATTATCAAACGAATAAACAGGCGCAGGAAAAACAAAAGCAAAATAAATGTCCAAAGATTTAAAGGTCTTGGAGAGATGAACCCATCACAGCTCAAAGAAACGACCATTGCACCGGATTCCCGACGTCTTGTACAACTCTCCATTGATTATGGTATAGAAGAGTCAATAAAACAGGTTCATGATTCCATGGATATGCTTTTGAGCAAAAAAAGGGCAAAGGATCGCAAAACCTGGATAGAAACCAAAGGTGATATAAAAGAGATTGATTAATGAAAGAGACACTTGAATCAGCACCATCTGTAATTGAAGATTTTGAAAAAATGCCTTTTCAGGATTTTACTGAAAAAGCTTATTTAAACTATTCAATGTATGTAATTTTGGACCGTGCCCTTCCCCATATTGGTGATGGTCTCAAACCTGTTCAAAGAAGAATTATCTACTCCATGAGCCAGCTTGGATTATCATCCACGGCAAAATTTAAAAAATCAGCAAGAACTGTTGGTGATGTTCTTGGTAAATTCCATCCACACGGTGACAGTGCCTGCTATGAAGCCATGGTACTTCTGGCACAGCCTTTTTCCTTAAGATATCCCCTTGTGGAAGGCCAGGGAAACTGGGGTGATCCCAATGATCCAAAATCTTTTGCTGCCATGAGATATACTGAATCACGCCTTTCAAAATATGCTCAAATTTTTCTTGCAGAACTTAATGAGGGGACTGCTGACTGGGTTCCAAATTTTGATGGCACCCTTGATGAGCCTGTAATCCTTCCGGCCCGCCTGCCAAATGTCTTACTGAATGGCTCCACTGGTATTGCTGTTGGCATGGCTACAAACATTCTGCCACATAACCTTCGTGAAGTTGCAAAAGCTTTGATCCATCTGATTGATAATGATGATTCAGATATTGATCAAATATGCAAATTCATTAAAGGTCCTGATTTTCCCACCAATGCGGAAATTATAACTCCTGTCCATGAAATAAAAGAAAATTATAAAAAAGGCAGGGGTAAAATTAAAATACGGGCAAAATTTCATATTGAAGACAATGAAATAATCTATACTGCCCTGCCCCACCATGCTTCTACTGAAAAAATTTATGAACAAATTAT
>JAUCGD010000483.1 GCA_030377945.1 Desulfobacterales bacterium HSG17
CAGAGCTGAATAATTTTTGATACTCAAGTCCCAGGCCGTTGGCGACTCGACTGAGCTCGCCGAAGCCCTGGGCTGTATTAATCCGCCCCTTTGGGGCTTAAAATCATAAGTGTCGTTGTAGGGTTAATTGTCCCTATTTCAATCCATTTCAACAATACGATATGTATGACTGAATTCCGCATTTACCGAAGCCATTGCACTGCAATATTTTTCTTCGGAAAGCCGTATTGCCTGCTCCACCCCTGAAGGTTTTATGCCTTTGCCGTAAAGAACATATTCCAGATTAATATGGGTAAATCGTTGGGGATCAGCATCAGCCTTTGTTCCGCTTATATTTACATGAAAATCTGTCAGTTTTGCCCTTTTTTTCTGCATAATCATAACCACATCAATTGCAGAACATCCTGCTACCCCCATTAACAACATATCCATAGGAGTAGGTCCGCTTCCACCGTCAGTTGAGTCAAGCACAACTGCGGGGCCGGTTCCTGCCCTTGCTACAAATTGATAACCGTCTGTCCATTTTATCTGAGCCTTTAATGTCATTTTTTCTCCTTTTTTATTGCAACATTATAAATATGGCAACAATACTTGCACATTAATTAGTTTTATTATAAATTAAGTATAAACACAGAGCAAGTTTAAATATTATAAACAAGGGAGGATAACAATGGCTGAAATGGCATTAAAAACAGAATACTATGATATTCCCGAACCTGATATCAGTCATATTATTACGGAGGATGATACACCTGTGGATAATATATTTTCCGAAAAACAGCAGAGACTGCTTACAGAATCAATTAGTTTATCATGGAAACCGGATCGGCCGTTTATTTCCCTGGCCAATGTTGGCATTTTTTATGGAATAAACCTGCCTCCCATTGTTCCTGACGTTATGGTCAGTCTGGATGTTAAGTATGCAGAAGATGTGTGGAAGAAAAAACACCGTTCATACTTTGTATGGGAATTTGGGAAACCCCCTGAAGTGGTTATTGAGGTTGTCTCAAATAGAAAAGGCGGTGAAACAGATGCTAAAATGCGTAAATATGCACAGGTCGGGGTATGGTACTATATAATTCTTGACCCTCAGCAACTGATTCAAAAGGATGTAGTACGGGTATTTGAGTTATCTCCTGGAAATTATATTCCAAAACTTGATCTTTTCCTGCCAAAAGTAAATATCGGAGTAAAATTATGGGAAGGTAACTATGAGGGCATGCAAGCTCAATGGCTGCGCTGGTGTGATAAAGACGGAAACCTTATGGCAACAGGAAAAGAATCTGTTGAACAGGAAAAAATGAAAGTTGTGCAGGAACGCAAAAGAGCCGTCCAGGCTGAAAAGGAAGTAAAAAAAGAGCGTGACCGGGCAAAAAAACTGGAAGAAAAGCTCAGGGCGCTGGGCATTGATCCTGATGAATCCTAAATCTTGTCTGTCATTATTAATCCTTTAATTTATCAGCTTCCCAATTTTGAGGATTTGTTATAGTGTAATGCTTAATCTTTTGATATGATTCATTGTTTCTGATAATATGGTCATAAAATCGGGATTGCTATTTAAAATCATACCCCAAACGATGCGCGTGTTTTGTTACTGCCGATTTATAAGAGCGGATGATTGTGGAGATTGATCCTGTTTTTGGCGCAATGGATGCCATAAATTCATTTTTTTCAGGATTTGATGATCGGGATTGTAATCGGGATTGTAGAGACGTTGCATGCAACGTCTCTACAATCCAACAATAATATCAACAACAACAATACCATCACGATTCTAAATCTTATCAAGCAAATACCCAAACTCCTCCAGCCTTGCCTTAACATGTCTCAGGTGTTTTGAATTGATAATAATATGAAAATCCTCAGCTTTCAGAATATATTTTTTCAAGACTTCATCCTTTGCAATCAGGGAAATAAGCTCGTCATTTGGTTTTAATTTATAAACCTTCATGGATTTTTCCTCGGTCATGGGATTAATCTTGTTCATGATTTCATTTATAAATTCTTTCCATATGGGCGGCGGAGCTGATGAAATCTTTTCCCTGAATAATCTTATCTTCTGCCTTATATCTTCTTTTGAAACACATGATTTTAAAAATGAATTATAATTTACTGCAAAACAGGTATCTGTAATCTTGTCAGCTATTTTATCCAAAACCAGGGTTTTAAGTGTATCAGGTTTGTCAAGGTTTATAATCAGCCTTTGGTCGTCTAAACTGACTTTTGCTTCCTTGACTTCAAATTTTACATCATAATCTTCGGATAATCCAAGCAGATAAGCTCCCAGACTTGTCAATCTTACATATTTAAGACTGTCAAATATTGACAGATAAGGATTCATTTTTTCCTGGAAAACTTCGTTTTTTGGAGAATCATAAGCAATATCAAGTATCCCAAGTCCGGCACAGAAAAACATAAAGCTTTTAATAAAAGGAATAAAAAGGACTTCCATATATCTGTCATAATAAACAGATTCTTTTGTCCATTGATAACCTTTTTGATAAAAACGCTGAAAATAAAGATAGTCTGCTGCATATCCCCTGTCTATTATTT
>JAUCGD010000484.1 GCA_030377945.1 Desulfobacterales bacterium HSG17
TTTACGATTTTTATCCTTTGCTTCCCCAAATTCTGCTGAATTATTAAAATGATGCGAAATATTGGATTTACCATAAAATTTTTTTGCAATTATAGCTGTATTTTTTAGTTTATGCGTAGGCTCTATAGAAATGTAACTATTATGATATATGAACATGAAGATAATAAATATTTTCTTTTCATTTGCATGTTAGTTTAAAAATATGATAATTTAATAACTATGAATAGTATAAAAAGGACAAAAATAAACCAGTTGATTCGCCAATGGCCAAGAGGTACTGTGGGGACAGCCTCACATCTGAGCTCAGAGGGGTATAGTCATGATCTTTTGACTAAGTATAAAAAGAGTGGATGGATCGAATCATTTGGTCGAGGAGCCTATATTTTATCAGGTGATAAAGTTTCATGGCCTGGTGCTTTATATGCAATTCAAACCCAGTTGGGGCTTAATTTCCATGCTGGTGGTAAAACGGCACTTGAAATTAAAGGATTCGCTCATTACCTCCCGACACACCAAAGACGAATTTTTACATACGCTCCTGGCAGACAAAAACTTCCGGCATGGTTCAAAAACTATCCATGGGATTTTGAAATGTCAGTGAGTTATACAAACCTTTTCCCTTCTGGCCTGACAAGGAGTTTTTCCCAATATGAAGACAGGGAATTTTCGATCAGAATTTCCGGGCCTGAACGGGCGGCAATGGAAATGATATATCTTGTTCCTCAAAAAATAGGTTTCGAGGAGTCTTCACTGATTATGGAAAATCTTATCAGTCTTCGACCGGAAATTGTTCAAACATTACTTAAAAACTGTAATTCCATAAAAGTCAAAAGGTTATTTATGTATATGGCAGAAAAATACGATCACCCCTGGATTAATCAGATTGATCTCTCAAATATAGACTCACCATTCGCTTAATACAGCAGGACTTTTTATAATTTCAAGATTTTTATAAACAGAGCTTCGCAACCCCAGCCTTTTCAAAATTTCCTGTTGCAAATCTGTTAATGGTGTTAAAAATCTTGTAATAACACTTTCTGATTTTAAAAAAGTAAGATTAATATCGGAAAAGACTTTCAATAGTTTTTCACTTGTCGGCATATCAGTCGATTTTCCGGGATTTTCAGGATACAATCCTTTTAGTTTGGCGCTATCATTTTGAAGTGAGCGCCGCGCCAGATATTCTATTATTGTCAAGACTCTTGCTCCGATAGTCAGCAAATGAGTTTTGCCTTTTATCTGATCGTCTCTTTTGACATACAAAGGAGCGATATTCATGCGGCTTTTTAAGCGATTGAATATACGTTCCACTCTGTATTCCTTGCGGTAGCATTTCACGACAGCACCGAAGTCAAGACGATCTGAAGACACATCAGTTACAAATACCTTCCAGCCCTGGCCTGCCTTTTCTTTTTTTATTCTGTATTCATTGCGGGTTATATTTAGCATTTGATATCTGACTCTTTCAATTATTCTCTTAGGTCTGTTTGCGGAACCCTTACCTTTACCCACATATTTTTCCTTACGTTCCACTTCATTCTCATATTTGCAGCAAAGCATTCCTTCAACTTTATGCTGTTTTAAAATCTTGGCAATTGACGCTTTCAATGTTTCTTCATCAGTTATCTGTCTTTTTCCGGGGCCGCGTTGAGGTGTCAGTGCGTATAATTTTTTAACAGCATTTTCAATTCGTCTTTCCAGGCCTGCTGCCTGGCTTTTCGCATAGCTCGGAGAATTCACAAGCAAGACTCTTTCTGTCCATTCAATTTTTTCTCCATCTAATTCTCCTGATACAATGCGATCAAATTCGTATCCTTTGGATATAAGTTTTTCTTTATCGCCTTTTTTTACATAAACTTCATTTAATTCATCTTCACGATCTTTAAATATACCAATTTTTATCCATAATTCCATGTTCTTAGCAGTATTTCCTGTCTGAGGCATAGGGCACAGATAATGTTTGTCTATACCTTTTATATATATACGGGTTTCAACCGCACTCATTTTACTGTCGCCAACATATATCACACCCTTATTTGTAAGATACTCATTTATCCGCTCTATTACCGGCCTGTATAAAATATCATCAGCTTTCTCACCGGAAACAATATCTGAAGCCAAAGGCATACCAAGAGGATCAAGCGCGCCCGTCATTATCTTAATCTGCGGCAGTTTTGGGTTATCTTTACTGACACCTCTTTGAAAAAGACAATCTTGTTCTATCTCATGATGACCTGATACTGTCGTAGCATCACATCTTACTGTTTCAACCGGTAATTCGTATGCTTCAATTGAACGCTCGCTTAAGTCTTTTTCTATTTTTTCCCAATAAGATTTTTTGCTTAAATATTTCAACAGCACTCCCAGTCTATCATCTGTAAAATCAAGCTCATCTATCTTTTGTTTTACTATCGTACTTAAAGTGGGCTGTCCAAAACCGCCTCAAAAACTTCTTCGGAATTTGGCCCCCCTCTTTATTTTCTTGCCATCACCTCAGCGCTGGACCCCCTGAAAGCAGGCCGCTTGCTGGAAAAACGGCCTCTTTATCCC
>JAUCGD010000485.1 GCA_030377945.1 Desulfobacterales bacterium HSG17
TAAATTAAAGCGTATAACTGTACTAAAATAACTGTACTAAAAACCAAAATTAATTCCAAAATTATAATAAGCTAATTATTATTTACATTCAACCCAGTTTATCAATATTAATTTATCAGCAGAACTCATAGCATGTTAAGAATATCTTTTAAAGCTGAAGCTGAAAAAAAACCTTATTGAAAAGATAAAATTAATTTTCAATAAGGTTAAACAAAGCTCCGTAAGGGAGGGGTTTAACCCCTCCCTTACATTTTACAGTTTCTTGAAAATTTAAATCATTACCCATTTATGAAGACGAAGCAATAAGCTCATAACATTGAATAAGACGATTCCCTAAAATTTCAGCAAGTTTTTTATAAAAAAGACATCCGCAGTCTGGGTGTTTCCCAAGAAGTTTCCCCAGTTTATCCCTGTCAATTTTGAGAAGTGTCGTTGGTTCGGTGCATTCTGCTGAAGCTGAATAGATATTTCTTCCTACAATACTTGACCAGCCAAAAGCTTCGCCCGGTTTGTTTACCATATAAATCTTATGACCTGTTTCTAAAATTTTCAATCTGACAATTCCTTTAACCAGTGTATAAAAATAAGCAGCAGGATCACCTTCATGAAAAAGAAATTCCCCTTTTTCATAATTGTGTTTTTCTGAAATATCCATATACTCTTTCATGAAAACCATTGTAGTGCCGTATAAAATATCTCCCTGGTCAATCATCATGGCTCTTTCTCCTTATGAATATATTATCAGTTAATAAAACAAATGCTAAATATTATCTGAAAGTCTATAGCATTTGCAGGTTAATAATCCTTAATTTGTAAAGACTCGCCAATGGGAAGGCCCATTTCACTTGTTCTTAAAATACGGCGCAGGAGTTTTCCCGAACGTGTTTTTGGAATTTTATCCAGAAAAACTATTGCATCCAGGGGTATTTCCGATGAAAGATTGGCCTTAACAAAGGCTTTAATCTCAAGATTCAATCTTGTTGATGGTGTAAAACCGCTGTTTACAGTAATAAATGCTTTTAAAGAAGCATCTCCAGGACGTGAAGATTTTGAAATTACAGCAGATTCTTTTACTGCCGGATGTCTGAAAAGAGCCCTTTCAATTTCATAAGGGCCAATCAGTTTTACTCCGACTTTTATGAGATCATCAATACGGCCCTGGTGATAAATATAGCCGTCCATATCCTGTATAACCATATCGCCGGTAAGAAACCATCCTTCTAATCTGAAATATTCCCGGTATCTTGATTTATCTTTCCAGATAGCTGTCATCATTGCAGGCCATCCGGGCTTTAATGCCAGTTCTCCCATTGTAAAGGGCGGCAGATCGTTTCCTTTTTCATCAATTACTGCGGCTTCTATACCGGGAACAGGTTTTCCCATAGAGCCGGGACGTATATCCATTGAAGGGAAATTGGCAATACAGATCATGCCTGTTTCAGTCATCCACCAGTTATCATGGGGAGAAATCTTGAAATTTTCTTTGAACCAGTAGATAAGCTCAGGAGCCAGGGCTTCGCCAACTGTTATTATATGGGATAAATGTGATAGATCATAACGATGAACCAGATCTCGGCCTGCTTCTTTAAGTCTGTTCATTGTGCCGGGTGTAATATACCAGGTTGATACCTGATGGGTTTCAAGGGTTCTGTACCAGGAAGATGCTGAAAAAGGGTCTCCCTGAACAACTGAGGTTGCTCCGCAGAGCCAGGGGGCAAAAGCACCGTAAACAGTTCCTGTTACCCAGGCAGGATAGCAGTCTGCCCATAGGATTGATTCCTGATTAAGGTTAAGGACATACCTGGCTGTAATAAGATGGCCGACCATATCATGATGGGCATGAACAACTCCTTTGGGCGGACCCGTAGAGCCGGATGTAAAAAGAAGATAAAGAGGAGTATCCGCAGGAAGCCATATTGTATCAAATTGCGGAGACATTTTGTTGATTATTTCTTCAACCGGGATTTCTTCAGGAAACAGACCGGGCAAAGGTCCCTGAACTAAGAAAAGATATTTGACTATACTCATTGTTTCCCCAGGCAGCCTTTCCTCAAGATCGGGATTGGTCAGTATTGCCCTTGGCCCTGCATTTTCAAGCCGGTCTTCCAGTTCATCAGTGCTGAGACTTGAAAAAAGAGGGCAGAAAAGAACTCCCATCCGGGCACAGGCCAGCATGGCAAAATATATTTCCGGGCAGGGGGGCAGGAAAATAAAAAGCCGGTCTCCGGCTTTAAAACCATGGTGCTTCAGAAGATTGGCCCATGAGCAGGATATTTCCTTAAGGCTTTTGTAGGTAAATGTCTGTATTTTCCCGGCTTTTTCAAAGATCAGTGCTTTGCTGTCAGCCTTTTTTTTGTCGTTAGCCCATCGGTCAACAGCCTCATGTACAATATTTATCCTGCCTGTTTTATGCCATGTAAAATTTTTTTCTGCGTCAGCCCAGGAAAATTTATTATAGTCCTGCTCATAGGATTTCAGATTGGCTTCCCTGTTCTGTGCCTGAATTCTTGCATTAATCATATAAGACCAATACCTTTTCCGGTTAAT
>JAUCGD010000053.1 GCA_030377945.1 Desulfobacterales bacterium HSG17
CAAAAAACTGTAACACCAATTAAAAAAAGATAAATATGGAAACATTTAAAGCAAATGGACTTCCCCTGCTAATCGGCAGTCTTCCAATGGCAAGCCATGAAGAGGCAACAAAACTTGTCCTTGAGAATACTCCTGATATCCCTTTATGGGTGCAACTGCCAGGATATAAAAAAGAAGGCATGATAAGCCAGTTCCTTCCAGGACTGCCAGGATTCAGCGATGATATTGAAAAAAATATCCTTGATACATCAAAATCTTCCTTTGATGAAGAATTTCTCAGTTTTTTTGAAGAGTATCTATCTATATCAGAGACAGGGGCAGATATCCAGACTTCCCGCTTTGCACTTTCAGGTTCAAGAGCCAAAGGTTTTGTTGAATTTTTAAAGCAGATTGATGCTGGAGATTACTCATTTAAAGCTCTTAAAGGTCAGGTTACAGGCCCAATAACTTTTGGAACGGCTGTAAAAGATGAAAATGATAAAAATATTTTTTATAATGACCAGCTAAGAGATGCGGCAATTAAAAAACTTGCCATGAACGCCAGGTGGCAGGCCTCTGAATTTGTCAAAAGAGGTGCTCTTCCCATTATCTTCCTTGATGAACCAGCTTTGGCAGGATTTGGGACTTCTGCATATATTACCATAACAAAAGAGGATGTCACCCAGAGTATTGATGAAATTGTCCAGGAAATCCATGCCCAGAACGGTCTTGCAGGTGTGCATGTCTGTGCCAACACGCAGTGGGATATGTTACTGGATTCTACAATTGATATCATAAGTTTTGATGCATTCTCCTATTTTGACAAATTTATCCTCTATCCTGAATTAATAAAAACATATTGTGGCAAAGGAAAAATGCTTGCCTGGGGGATTGTTCCGACCCATAAAGCGCAAGTCATAGCTGAGCAGACCACCCAAGGTCTTGTTCAGCTGCTCAATGACCAGATGGGTGAATTGTCTAATAAAACAGGAATTGATAAAAAAACCATTATTTCACAATCTTTTATCACACCAAGCTGTGGGACAGGCTCCCTTGATCTTGATTCTACAAAAAAGGTATTACAGCTTACAAAAGAGGTGTCCAGAGCTTTTAGATTGGAATAAAAACAGCATAAAGGCTATTGATTCTCGTCCCTGGCTTCTTGTGCGAAATCACTGGTTCGTCTTTTAATATCTTCAAAATATTTGGGATAAGCTTTTTTTGCTTCAGCAATAATCATATCCCATGGTAAATCTGCAAAACTCCCATGATCTTTGATATATTCCATGTGCTTATTGCCTGATTTGTCCAAGGGATGAAAAATAGAATCTTCTGTTCCATCAAATTCCAACGGCTCTACATTAAAGTTATTACAAAGCTCAAGATTAAATGCAGGTGTTGCCTTTACCCATTGGTTGTTTAAAAATAACTCTGTAAAACCATGATAATAAAAGGTGTCTGTTCCCATTAATGCCTGGAGTTTTGCTGTATTCAGATGGTTTTTCACATCTGCAAAGCCCAGTCTTGCAGGAATCTTCTGGCATCTTGCACAGGCAGCAAGAAGCACTGCCTTTGCCACGCAATATCCCCGTCCTTTTTTTAAAGTAGAACTTGCCTTCATACTTTTTTTTACAGGTTCCATGCTGTATGGATCATACCTGAAACCATCTCTTACTGCATAATAAAGGCTTATTGCTTTTTCAATCTCATTTTGATCTTTTTTAATATTTCTATGGGCAAACTCAATAACATCAGGATGGTCACTGTCAATATAATATGTAGGGCTAAGATATTTTTCCATGTTTTAAACCTGCTTTTGTATTAACCTTTAATAAAGGCCTTTTGTATAGCACTTGCTAAAAAAAAGAAATCATTTTTTTGTGTATCAAAACAAACATGTGTCATTTCATGAGACACAAACTGCCTCATTTTCAATCTTCACCATAATATATTTCATGCTCTTGAGATATCTTGGTGCCTGGCATAGTTTATGCTCATAATTTAATATTTAAGTCCTTATAATTTAAATAACAAAAGGTCTGATATGGTAAAAACATATAGAAGAAAACTAAAGAAAAAAGTTGGAGAGATCCTTCATCTACCACTCCAGGATACAGCCATGGAAATGCTGGAACAAATACCTGACAACCAACTTACAGGCCATCTTTTTGCCTGTTTTTACAATAAAGATGAATTAATAAAATTTCGCAGTATTGCAGCAATGGGAAGGCTTGCTGTAAGAATTGAACAAGAGAATATTGAACGGGCAAGAATTATTCTCCGCAGGATCATGTGGAACTTAAATGATGAATCCGGTGGCATTGGATGGGGTTCACCCGAAGCCATGGGGGAGATCCTTTGCCAGAGCCCGAAACTTGCAATGGAATTCAAATCCATTCTTTTTTCATATCTGATGCCTGGTGGCAATTATATTGAGCACGAAATGCTCCAAAGAGATGTCTTATGGGGTATAGGAACATATTTAAAATCAAATCCACAGGATCTGAATAGAGAGACAACCAAACTCTTATTGCAGCACCTGCTGTCTTTAGATCATGTCAAAAAAGCCTACGCTATGAGAGCCTTGATTAATGCAAAGTATTTTGACAATCACCCAATATCTAAAAATATTATTATCGATAATCATGAAGTCAATATGTTTAAAAACTGGCATTTTGTTGCAACTTCTGTCGCAGACCTGGTCAAGCCATATGAAAATAAAAAAACAGTATAATGAATTTTGCTATCACCCATTGGCATGCTTATTGAGAGACTTTAAAATAATAGATAAAGAAAAGCGAAAAATAAATTTAGCTTATAAACTTAAAATCAGCCAAAAACATGTTAAACAAAAATTATTAACTTATGCTTAAAAAACAGTGTGATATAAATATTGCTCAAACCATTAATCTTGCTCAAAAGATGATTAAACTTGCACAATCAGGTTATGAGCAGAGAGAAGATCCTGGATGCGGAGTTCTTTATGGGATTCTGCTGGATTCAGGATACAGACTTCTTGATATTGCACAAAAAGAGAAACAGGCACATATTAATAAAGGCTGGTGGAATGATTCATGCAACAATTCAACTAACAATTTAATTAAACAACCAATTAAAAAAGAGGAGAAAGATTTATGAAGACTTATGTTTGTTCAGTATGCGGTTACTCACACAAAGGCGATGATGCCCCTGATAAATGTCCCCAGTGCGGAGCTGCAAAAGAGAAATTTTCTGCCCAGGAAGGCGAGTTAGTATGGGCTGATGCTCATGTAATCGGCGTAGCAAAAGGCGTTGATGCAGAAATCCTCCAGGGGTTAAAAGACAATTTTGCAGGAGAGTGTACAGAAGTTGGAATGTACATTGCCATGAGCCGCCAGGCAGATCGTGAGGGATATCCTGAAGTTGCTGAAGCTTATAAAAGGATTGCCTATGAAGAAGCTGATCATGCCTCTAAATTTGCTGAACTGCTCGGTGAAGTATTAGAAGCAGATACAAAGGCAAATCTTGAAGCCAGAGTTCTTGCTGAAAATGGTGCCTGCGCCGGAAAAAAGCAGATTGCTGTAAAGGCAAAAGAGCTTGGATATGATGCTATCCACGACACTGTACATGAGATGTGCAAAGATGAAGAGCGTCATGGCCGGGCATTTGAAGGCCTGTTAAATCGGTTTTTTAAATAATAAGGATTGAAAGTATCCTTAAAAACTCCTGCTATTGATCTGGGATGCTGTACCCTGTGCGAAATTTGTATAGAACTCGCTCCACATGCATTTCAGATCAATGATGCATACTTTGTTGAAGTTATTCACCTTGATAACTATTTAGATGAAGATATCCATGAAGCTATAAAAAATTGTCCCAAGGACTGCATCTTCTGGGAATAACTGCCATGGACAGAATAAATTTTCAACAATACACTGGGGGTCACACGTATTAAAAATGGGTCAAATACGTGGCCAAGTTAATTTTTTAATTTAATAATAAGGAGGCAACCATGTCAGAGCCAGAAGCACAAAGATGTCCAGGAAATGAATTAAATAAGAGCCTGGGAACTATTGATATCAAGTGCTCTTCATGCGGCACTATCAATGAAATTTTTAGTGATGAATCAGACAAAGCCCACAAATGTACAAAATGTGGCAAACTATTGGAAACACAAAAATAAACCTCTGTTATCTACAATCAAATCTGTAACCTAAAGATTCTCATTTTTTTTGGGTTACAGATTTACCTCTCTACCAATCTCTATTGATTATATTGATTATAACGAATGTTCCAAAATTTTAATTGAGATCATCTCTATATAACTGCTTGATTATTTTGGGTTAAGGCATCTTCATTATGATGGGCAAAAGACCAGATTTACAACCATAGATAAAAATCATATTAATAATTGGTTCAGGCGAGGTCCCTAAGAATGATTTGCTTTAATAAGGGATGTTTGCTATTAATGCACTTGTTGTTTTCGAAATATAAACATATTTGCCTGTTTTTCCCCGAATAGAAGGAGGATTTAAGCAAAAAAACAATGAATATAACAATACAAAAGCTGTTAAAAAACAAACCGGTCATACTTGATGGGGCCTGGGGGACGCAAATGCAGTCTAAAGGTCTGCCTGACGGCGCTTGTCCCGATGAATGGAATCTCAGTTCGCCCGAGAAGGTGGAAGCAGTAGCCAGAGAATATGTTGAAGCCGGTAGCCAGATTGTTCTTACCAATACCTTCAGTGCGAACAGTATTTGCCTGGAGCAAAGTGATTTAGCCGAAAAAGTACGTGAAATTAATATAGCTGGTGTTCAAATTTCAAAGCGGGCTGCCGGAGCTACGGCGTTGGTATTCGCGTCAATAGGTCCAACCGGAAAAAGCCTGTTTATGGGCGAAGTTTCTCCTGAGTTGGTTGCACGAAGTTATCAAGAACAGGCGGATGCATTGGCAGAGGGTGGTGCTGACGGTCTCGTGGTGGAAACGATGATGGACCTGAAAGAAGCGGAGATAGCGGTTCAAGCTGCGAAAAGCACTGGTTTACCAGTTGTTGCCTGCATGACTTTTGGTAAAGGAAAAAACAAAGATCATACAATGATGGGTGTCACTGTTGAACAAGCGGTTGCAAGTTTCAGCAACCTGGGTGTGGATGTTATTGGTAGTAACTGTGGGCAAGGACTGGAGGGTATGTTAATCACCTGCGGTATTCTGAAAAAACAAACAGATCTTCCGCTTTGGATAAAGAGCAATGCTGGAATTCCTAAGTATGATTATGATGATGACGAAACTATCTATGATACGACAGCGGAGCAATTCGTGGAGCTGGTAGGGCCTGTTATTGACGCCGGAGTAGATTTCATTGGCGGTTGCTGTGGCACCAATCCAGCTTACATCAAATTGATCTCTCAGAAGTATAAATAGTTCTGGTGCCAACCAATTCGAAGAATTGGAAAAGAGTAAAGGCGTTGATTCAATTGTTTAATGAGTTGCAGAGACAAGATTAAAAACAGGAGGTTAAAATGGGACAGATACCAGCAGCGGGTACAAGTACGCTGAAGGGCTGGGGTATGAATACCCTGACCCAAGATGATCTGGAGCAAATTCACGTAGCAACGCTTGATGTTCTGCAATCCACAGGAATTTATGTGGATCACGATGAAGCATTGAGCATTTTCGAAAAAGGCGGATGCTGGGTTAACAAGAAGACTAAAGTGGTTCGCTTTCCAAGTCACCTGGTCAATGAGGCAATGGCTCAATGCCCGAGCCACATTTTGTTGGCAGGGCGAGATCCTGAACATGACTTTATGATGGGTGGCAGAAATGTTGGCTTTACGCCCTTTAGTACTGGTGCGCTAACGCACGATCTTGAGACGAACGAAATCAGGGACTCAACCCTCGAGGACGTTAAAAACATGGCGATAATGTGTGACGCCCTGGAACATGTAGATGTTGCTACACCACCAGTTTCAGCCGAAGACATGCCAGAGAGCTCATACGACCTCCATGGCCTGGCCGTAACCTTACCCAATACAACTAAACATGTGGCCACAGACACTGAATCTGGTGAGCGCTGTAATTTGATGATTGAAATGGCTGCGGCTATTGCAGGCGGGAAAGATGAACTGAAATATCGACCTATTGTATCTTTTGGCGTTTGCCCAACCAGTCCCCTGCAGCTTATCGATGAATGTTGTGACGTGATTATCGTGGCAGCCAGGAACTGGATGCCGGTTGACGTTTTAAGTATGGCATTATCAGGGGCCACTGCACCGATTCCTCTGGCCGGAACATTGGTGGTTCACAATGCTGAAGTCATTAGCGGTATTGTATTGGCGCAGCTGACAAATCCGGGAACACCGATAATTTATGGAAGTTCAACCACTACTTTTAATATGAGAACCGCAACCGCGACTGTTGGCGCTCCTGAAATGGGCATGATTAGCGCAGCTGTCGCTGAAATGGCGCACTATTACGAAGTTCCCTGTTATGTTGGCGGGACTTAGGTGGATTCCAAGCTACCTGACGCTCAAACCGGTCACGAAAAAACCCTAACCGCAATGTTACCAGCATTGGCAGGTGCCAATCTGATATACGGTATGGGAATGCTGGAAATGGGCCAGGTTTTAAGTTTTAGTCAAATTGTAATGGATAATGAATTCGCCGCCATGATCAAAAGATCAATTCGCGGCATTGACATCAATGATGAGCTGATGGCTGTTGATCTAATCAAAAAAGTTGGAATCGGTGGCAATTTTCTGGGCCACAAACATACCATGGACCATATCGCCACCGAACAAGTCCAGGCGGACATAATGGATCGAAGGATGCGAGGTGGCTGGGAAAAGCAAGGTTCCAAAGATTTACACCAATCTTCTGTAGAAAGGGCTAAAAAGATTCTGGAAACTCATCAACCCAAACCATTGGAAGCGGGGCTGGCTGAAGAACTTGTAAAAATAGCTAAAAGCATTGAATAAGCAGTGCTCACTATTTTACTAAATCACCTCCATCGTTTGATGATTAAAAGAACGTTTGGAATATAACCAACAGGATGCAATTGAAACGATGCAGCCGGCAAAGTTTCAATTGCATCCTTATTTTACATAATTTATTTATTATTTAGTGGAGATTAAGCATGAGCAATCTTTTTTCTAAAGCCAGTCAGGCCATAATAGATGCCGATCAGGATCAGGTTAAATCAGTTGTTGAACAAGCACTGGCGGAAGGTATTGATGCCGCTGAGCTTTTAGAGCAGGGCTTTGTACCGGGTATTGCCGAGATTGGAGAAAAATTCGAAAATGAAGAAATATTTCTCCCTGCGCTTATTATGTCATCAGATGCTATGAAGCTGGCAGCTGATCTTTGTAATAACGCTATAACAGGCGACAAGATTACCTCAAAAGGTGTTGTCGTCTTAGGCACTGTTAAGGGTGACATCCATGATATCGGCAAAAGTATAGTCGGCTCTTTTTTATCTGCCAATGGCTTTACAATACATGATATGGGCAGAGACGTTTCTGCACAAGCTTTTATTGACAAAGCGCTCGAGGTGGATGCTGATGTGATTGCTTCCAGTGCGTTACTGACGACTACGATGAAAGCACAAGCTGAGTTGGAAAAAATCCTAACTGAAAAATCTTTAAAAGGAAAAATTAAAACAATCGTTGGCGGTGTCCCTGTTAATCAAACATGGGCGGATAAAATCGGAGCCGACGGCTACGCTGAGGACGCTTCAGGCGCGGCGCAAAAGATCAAGGAGTTAATAGGAGGTTAACTATCCAGCCGGCTTATGTGTCGTGTGGTCAAAAAACTTACTCCATACAAAAAAGAGAAAAGCTACTCTTTCAAACCAAATATTTGGCGAGGAGTTAAATATTGAGGAAAGCGGTCCACAAGAGATTTGCACAGATCCGAACAAAAATGACATTCATCCACATATCGGTCTTTATGAGGCAGATTATATATCCTCGCCAGTGCCGCAGGCCCACCCTTGAGCAACGGCCCACAAACAGGATGGGCATCTGAGTCGTAAGATGTTAGCACCTCAGCCAAAGACGTTTCAAGGTAATTACCAATACTTAAACCCTGACAAACATGAACATTGCCGAAAGGATCGATATGAACTCGTCCAGGTTTACTTAAATTCTCCATTTTACATTCTGCCAGTTCAGTCCATGGTCTGGTGGGCAGTTCTTTTACAAGTGTTTCCAAAGCGCGCCCTCTAAGTTTGGGGCCTCCTGCATACACCGGTTCTCCCTTGATATGATCATCTCGCCGGATAACCGATGGTTTTTCAACACAGATTCTATTGACTGTTAATCCCAGTTCATGCGCCGCTTGCGCAGCCATTTGTCCTGGAGTATCATTAGTATCTTTATTATGAAAAAGATCATCACCCGGTTCAATAATTTTCAATCCAACTTTCTGCAAAGGTTTAAGCCATAGTTTTGCGTCCTCAATACCAGTGGCCCAGTAGCAGTTAGTTTCTATGGCGGTATCAAATCCTGCTTGTGCCACCTGTCGGATACCTTCATGGAGCAACCCATAATACAGGAAGGGTTCACCACCTTCAAAACTGATGGATCTGATATCCCCCAGCTTTTGTGCTTCACGAATAAGTCCAGTCAGTTGCTCCAGGGTAAATACACCAGTTCGCTCCGGGTCACAAAACAGAAAACAATGGTCACAGGCGTATGAACAGGTATATGTTAATAACACATGCAGCCCAGTAATCATTTTAGCCTCCTCAAATCAGAAATTAAGTAAGTTCTGAATAAAAAATAAGTATCAAGATATAGTACAGCTGTAAAGAAATATTCAATTATATTTACAAAAGCATAAGATGCTATATGTCGTGGCTCCCAAATTTTTCCACGGGGGAGTATTTAATAATAGTCAGGGGTTTAAAACCAGCATTTAAGGGAAAAATAATCACTTGCTATTTAAATAACTATGTGGAATCATATTTAATGGTCAAAGTAAAAACAATGAACACGCGACTGTTCACAATTTCTGTTGGTTTTTATGCGCTCGCTTTGTTGATCTATGGCTTCTGGAGTAATTCCTATCAAAAAAAAGAGATTTTGGAGAGTATTGATACAAAACTGTATAATAATGCAATTTCTCTTAAATATATATTACCGGATGATTTTCATGATAGAGCAATAGATGCGCAGTCTGTCTCAATCAATGAGAATAAATATATTGCCCGTAAACTGACAAGATTAGTTAAAGAAGCTGGTTTTAAATATACTTATACAATCATTAAAAAAGATGACAAACTGTTTTTTATTGCCGCTGATAACATAGATCCCGAAAATGAAAGAGACACATTTTATTATTACGAATATGAGGAAGCTGATGAAGTTTTCATTAATGCGTTTGAAAAGAAAACACCGACATATATGACCGTAACTGACCAGTGGGGAACAGTTCGTACTGTGATAGTTCCAGAAACGTCACCAGGAGGCATTAAATATCTTGCTTGTGTGGATTATGATATTGATTATGTAGATAAACTGCTCGAAAAAAATTTAATACGATCGATTTTAACAGTACTCTTCTTCCTGTTGCTGGCAGTACCGGTAATAAAGTTTTATATAAGTTCATATAAAGAATTTTCAAAATCTTTAAAAAAAAGTGAGAAAAAATATAGGAATCTTTTTGAATCTTCGATGGATGCAATTTTTTTAATGGATTCTGAATTCACTTATTTAGATTGTAATCCTGCTTCACTAAAATTGTATAACGTTGATTCAAAAAAACAATTTTTAACGTTAAACCCGATTGAATTGTCCCCAACTTATCAAATAGATGGAAAACTCTCATCCAAAAAAGCAGATGAAATGATTGAGCAAACCATGAAAAATAATCACCATTTTTTTGAGTGGAAGCATAAAAAGTTTGACGGTCATGAATTTGATGCCAATGTTAAGCTTTCATGGATTGAAATTGACGGCCGAAAAGTTTTTCAAGGAACTGTTCGTGATATATCTGATCAAAAACAAGCCCAAAAAAAGCTTATTGATCAAACTGAAGAGATACGACAGACACAAAAAGTATCGGTAAAGGCTTTGGCCATCCTATCCGAACATTATGATTCCGACACTGGAGAACATCTCACGAGGATTCAGTCATATGTAGAGCTTCTGGTCAAGTGGTTAAGGGAGAGTTCTCATTTTAAAGATTATCTGACTAAAAAGACAAACTATATTGATGCGCTGAAACTAGCATGTCTGCTCCATGACGTGGGCAAAACTGCTATACCAATTGAAATATTGACAAAACCTGGAAAACTCACTGATGAAGAGTTTGAGATTGTTAAATCCCATACAACAATTGCTGGGGAAGCTTTAACCACCGCAAATAATGATTTTAAAAAGATATTTAGGTCTGATAGTTACCTTGCCATGGCCAGAGATATTGCCCTTTATCATCATGAAAAATGGAATGGGAAGGGGTATCCTAAAGGGCTTTCAGATGAATCAATCCCACTTTCGGCCAGAATTGTAGCCGTTGCAGATGTTTACGACGCACTAAGAAGCAAACGCCCTTATAAGGAGCCCTGGTCACATGTTGATGCAGTAAATGAAATTATTGCAGAAAAAGGAAAGCATTTTGATCCTGAAATAATTAGAGGATTTATCAGCCAGTCAGACAAATTTCATACTATTTCAAAAAAATTTAATGAGGAAATCGGCGAGGTAATTTATGAAGCTTGAACAATTACAGTGGAAAAATATTGATACCGGCTGGGAAACTGTTAAAAGTGAACTCAATTCTTCTGATTCAATACAATTAGTTTTTGTATTTGGCCATCCAGAATTTATCAAAATCCCTGAACGTTATTATGAATTAAAATCACTCTATCCCAAAGCCCACATCATTGGTGGATCAACTGCAGGAAATATTCTTGGTGCATCAATATCAGATAATGACATAGTTGCAACAGCTATCCATTTAGAAAAAAGTAAAGTTAGAGTTGTATGTGCTGATATCGACAATTCAAAAGATATTCAAAGCGTTACATCTGCTTTAATGAAAGAGTTAATCGGTTCTGATCTTCGGCACGTATTTGTCCTTTCTGACGGAATTCATTTTAATGGCAGTGAATTAGCCAATGGCCTCAATGTCCTCGATAATGTTGTAGTAACTGGGGGGCTTGCCGGTGACCAAGGCAAGTTTGAAAAAACGTATATTATGGCAAATAATCCAGCACGATCAAAAAGTATTGTCCTTGTTGGTTTCTTCGGTAAAAATTTACACTCCGGATTTGGCTGTTATGCCGGATGGGGTGAATTCGGTCCCAATCGTATAATTACAAAAGCCAAGGGAAACGTTGTCTATGAAATAGATAATCAACCAGCATTGACATTGTATAAGAAATATTTAGGAGAATTTGCAAAAGACCTTCCTGCCAGTGGTTTGCGGTTCCCACTCAGCATCCGGCACGAAAATGAAAGCCATACATTAATTCGCACATTACTGGCAGTCAATGAACAAGATCAAAGTTTAACATTTGCGGGAACTATCCCTGAAGGATCTGTTTCTGTGCTGATGAGAGGGAACATTGATGACCTTATTGATGGTGCTGGGAAAGCTGCTGAACAGGCATGCCCTTCCGTGCGGGAAAGGGGTCTGGCCGTTATTATCAGTTGTGTTGGACGAAAACTTTTAATGGATCAAATGATCGACGAAGAACTTGAGACAGTTCAAGATATCTGCGGGCAAAACATCTGGATGACTGGATTTTATTCTAATGGTGAACTAGCCCCTGTGAATAAAAATATTAAAGGATGTAATTTACATAATCAGACGATGACATTAATGACGATTTATGAAGATTAATTTACTATGAATCGCTTATTAAAGAGACAGCTTAAAAAGCACTTCGGCATATCATATTCTGACGATAAACTATTAAATATTAAAATAATCAAGGCACTTATAGATGATATCAATCAATCATATGACTTTAAGGATAAAGAAATACGTTTACTTGGCAGGACGATTGATACAAATTCTGAAGAACTTAATGATGCCAACGAAAAATTAAAAATACAAAATAATGAAATTTCCAAATTAGCAACGCTGGATTCACTTACTGGATTATTGAATCGTCACAGTTACGATAATATTCTAGAACGCACTTTAAAAATTGCCAAAAGAAATAACAAACAATTTTCTATCCTGTTTATCGATCTTGATCATTTTAAAAACATCAATGATACTTTAGGACATCATATAGGAGATCTGCTTTTAAAAGAAGTTGCCAAAAAATTACAATCCTGCATCCGGGAATCTGATATTGTATCACGAATCGGTGGAGATGAATTTAATATTCTATTAGAAGGAATTACAGCACAAAATGATGCTGCCTATATTGCAAAAAGAATACTGGCCAAAATGTCTAAATCTTTCAATATTGAAAGCCATAAGCTGACAGTTACAGCAAGTATCGGAATCAGCAATTATCCCTCAAATGGAGTAACCCTTTCTGAGTTATTAAAAAATGCAGACATAGCAATGTATCAGGCGAAAGAGTTAGGACGGAATAGATACCAGTTTTATAATTTATCCACTGATTGAAGAATTGAACTAAACCGCTATGTGGTGTGCTGATCTCACCGTTTCAAGCGTATTTAACGATTTCATTCAATCAAAATTTTCTTTAAGATCTCCCAGTACATCTATTTGAAAAATATTTATCTCTATGCTTTAAAAACCATTGCGTTTGAGACACAAATGTGTCATTTATCTTATCAGGAAATTTGATCAATAGTTATTTCATATTTGGAAAATTATATAATGACTGATTTGGCACAATCTGTATTTGAGAAAGACAACCTTAACCTTGTCCTCGATAATTTGAAACTTGGCATTATTGCCCATACTCCTGATAGAAAAATTACAGTATTTAATAAAGAGGCTCAAAAAATTACAGGATATTTAAAGGAAGAAGTTATTGGGAAAGATTGCCATATGGTTTTTCAGGCACCTCTTTGTGGTGGAAAATGCTCTTTTTGTGACAATAACACACCAGATTTTTCCTGTGGCACTAAAGAATATCCTGTCAACATAGTCACAAAAGATGGCATGGATCGTCAGCTGGAAATGACTTTATCGGCTATCACTGGCAATGACAATGTATTTAAGGGTGTTATTGCATCGTTTAAAGATGTAACTGAAACTTTTAATCTCTCTTTAAAAGCTGAAAATCTTTCCAATTTTGCCGGCATAATCGGTAAAGAAAAAGCCATGCAGGATATTTTTCAGCAGATCCGGGATGTTGCCCTGTACAATTACCCTGTAAATGTTTCAGGTGATACAGGTACAGGCAAAGAGCGGGTAGCCTATGCTATCCATGATATAAGCTCCTATGGCAATGGCACTTTTGTTCCTGTAAATTGTGGAGCCATTCCTGAAGGTATTGTGGAAAGTGAATTATTCGGGCATGTTAAAGGCGCTTTTTCCGGAGCTGTTAAAGAGCGGAAAGGAAGATTTGAACTGGCACATAAAGGTACTCTTTTTCTTGATGAAGTTGCCGAACTTCCTCTGAAAACCCAGGTAAAACTTTTAAGATTTCTCCAGGAAGGCTCTTTTGAAAAGGTTGGTGGAGAAAAAAAAGTATCTGTGGATGTCAGGATCATCAGTGCGACCAATAAAAATTTAAAAGATGAGGTAGATAAAGGAAATTTCAGGGAAGATCTTTATTACAGGCTCAATGTAATCCCAATACATCTACCCCCTTTGCGGCATCGCAAAAGTGATATACCTCTTCTTGCTGCCCATTTTTTAAAGGAAGCTGAATCAGAAAGCCCACATGCTGTTCCAAAAATTGCCGATCAATCTCTTGAACTCATGCTTGATTATCACTGGCCCGGCAATGTCAGGGAGTTAAAAAATGTTATCCAGTTTTCCATAGTACGTTCCCGGGGTAAAAAAATACTCCCCTCGGATCTGCCCATGGAAATCACCCAGGGTAAAGACCTCAGTCTACCAATTACTGACAGGGCATATTCACAAAAAACCGCTCCTGCCAGGGATAAACTTAACATTGAATCTGTAAAGGCTGCCATTAAAAAAACCGGTGGCAACAAATCCAAGGCAGCAAGAGTACTTGGAGTTGGACGAGCAACACTTTACAGATTTCTGGGACAGAATGACGAGATAAAACAATATATTGACCAATTTTAAATAAAGATATTCCACTTAAATTAAAATTTACAACTAATTTAACCGCAAGCTGTTGATCTCTTCATCAAAACCAAACTCTATGGTATCATCTGACTTGAACTCCCCTTTAAGAATAGCCATGGACAGTGGATTTTCAATTTCTTGCTGGATCACACGTTTTAAGGGGCGCGCACCAAATGCAGGATCATATCCTTTTTTTGCCAGATGTTCCATTGCCCTGTCATCAAGATGAATCTGCAGATTCCGGGATTTCAGCCGTTGATTGAGCTTGCCAATCTGGATGGACGCTATCTGTTTAATATTTTCCATTGTTAAAGAGTGAAAAGTAATAATTTCATCAATACGGTTTAAAAATTCCGGCCTGAACACTTCTTTTAATGCGCCTGCAATGGAGAGTTGAATATCTGCATCATCCAGATCCTTGTTTATACCAGATTCCTGCAAAAATCTTGATCCAACATTGGAAGTCATAATAATAATAGTATTGCGAAAATCCACAGTTCTGCCGTGTCCGTCTGTCATTCTGCCATCATCGAGAACCTGCAAAAGGATATTGAATACATCCTGGTGGGCTTTTTCAATTTCATCAAACAAAATTACCGAATATGGTCTTCTTCTGACAGCTTCTGTCAAATACCCTCCTTCGTCATAACCCACATATCCCGGAGGTGCTCCAATAAGCCTTGCAACAGAATGTCTTTCCATATATTCAGACATATCCACCCTTACCATATTATCTTCACTGTCAAATATGAACTGTGCAAGGGATTTTGCAAGTTCAGTCTTTCCAACGCCTGTGGGCCCCATGAAAATAAAGGTTCCAATGGGACGATCTTCTGGCTGCAATCCTGATCGAGCACGTCTTACAGCATTGGATACAGCATCAATGGATTTTTGCTGACCAACAACCCTCTTTTTAATATGATCTTCCATATGCACCAGTTTTTCTTGTTCACCTTCAAGCATTTTAGATACTGGAATCCCTGTCCAGACAGAGACAACATCTGCCACATCCGAATCTTCGACATCTTCTTTTAGCATACCTTTATCCTGTTGAAGTTCACTGAACTCCTGCTTTTTTTCTTTAAGATCTCTTTGCAGTTGTTCCAATGTCCCGTATCTTATCTGGGCGACCGTTTCAAGATCTCCACTACGCTCTGCCTGCTGGGCAAGGGTTTGATTATTATCTATTGCCTCCCTGATGCTGCTGATTTCATGGATCAACTGTTTTTCACTGTCCCAGCGAAGTTTTAATGGATCTACCTCTTCTTTCATGGCTGCAATATCCATCTCCAGTTTCTTAAGCCGCTCTTTTGAAGCTCTATCTCTCTCCTTAAGCAGAGCCTGACGCTCAATTTGGGCCTGGGTTATCTTTCTTAAAATTTCATCAATCACCCCTGGCATGGAGTCAATTTCGATTCTAAGCCTGGAAGCACACTCATCAATCAAATCCACTGCCTTATCCGGCAGAAATCTGTCTGCAATATATCTATTTGACAAGGTTGCAGCAGCCACAATGGCAGAATCCTTGATTCGTATTCCATGATGAACTTCGTATTTTTCTTTAAGCCCCCTTAAAATGGAAATCGTATCTTCCACAGTGGGTTCCTTGGCAAACACCTGCTGAAAACGCCTTTCAAGGGCAGCATCCTTTTCAATATATTTGCGATATTCATTTAACGTTGTTGCACCAACGCACCTTAAAGTGCCTCTTGCAAGGGCAGGTTTAAGCATGTTGGAAGCATCCACCGACCCTTCGGCTGCTCCTGCACCAACAACTGTATGCAGTTCATCAATAAAAAGAACAACTTCGCCTTCGGCTGCTTCCACCTCTTTTAGTACAGATTTGAGCCGTTCTTCAAATTCACCACGGAATTTTGCTCCAGCAAGCAGAGCCCCCATATCAAGGGCTATTACCCGCCTGTCTTTTAAAGTTTCAGATACATCTCCCTCAACAATTCTCTGGGCGAGGCCTTCCACAATAGCAGTTTTACCCACACCGGGCTCGCCAATAAGAACTGGATTATTTTTACGTCTTCGTGAAAGAACCTGTACAATACGCCTTATCTCCTCATCTCTGCCAATAACAGGATCAAGTTTTCCTTCCCTTGCAAGAGCTGTTAAATCCCTTCCAAATTTTTCAAGGGCCTGATATTTTTCTTCCGGGTTTTGATCTGTTACACTCTGGTTACCCCGGATGCCCTTTAATACAGATAAAACAGCATCACGTGTAACACCATTTTCCTTTAAAATTTTAAAGACTTCATTTTTTGTTGACATTAACGCCAGAAGAATATGTTCCAGACTTACATATTGATCCTGCATTTTCTGGCTTTCTAAAAAAGATAGATCTAAAACCTTTTTGCCTTCTTTCGAAAGATAGATATCGCCTGCCCCGGATACTTTAACAAGTTTTTCAAGAGATGTATGAATATCTTTATTTAAAACGTCTGTCTGAATACCAATTTTTTTTAATATGGATAGAATAATACCCTGATCATCCTCTAACATAACCTTTAAAAAATGAACAGGCTCAATAGCCTGGTTACCATATTTTTGAGCCATTTCATGGGCTGATTGCACAAGTTCCTGGGATTTTACAGTTAGTTTATCAAGATTCATATTGATACCTTTACATTACTTTTTATTATTTATCAGATAAAGTAATGCATAAATATGAGAGGTCAAGCTCTATCTCGATTCTATCTCAATGTTTTTTTACTTCCAGTTCTTTCAAGCGCATCTGAATATTTGACATTAGAAATCTTTCATAACCCGCATAGGTGGTTTTGCCCTGCAGCCGCTGGCCAGAACTTGCAATATCTAAAAGTTGAAAAATTTCTATTAATTTGATAAAAAATAAACCAGAGCGGTTGTAATTGACACATGAAAAGAATATGCATAGCAAAAAAAATTTGAGCCCTCAAAACAATACATGGATATGATTTCAAATATAATAGAAACACTTGGTTTTGAAAAACGGTTCCTGGAAAATATCGATCCAGTGGATTTGAATAAATTCGATATTGCCAGGGTGATGGCTGTTCATAAGGACAGCTATATCATAAATAATGGCAAGAACGATGTGTTTGCAGAACTCATTGGAAAAATGGTTTTCAGTGCAGATTCTCCGATTGACTATCCCGCTGTAGGGGATTGGGTTTTGGCCACTTTCTTTGATAAAAATACCTTTTCAATCATTCACAATATATTGCCAAGAAAATCACTGCTCAAAAGGAAAACACCCGGAAAGAAAATTGCTTTTCAATTGATTGCAGCCAATATTGATGTTGCATTTATTGTCCAGTCCATGGATGCAGATTTTAATCTCAGAAGACTTGAACGGTATTTAGTCATGGTTAAAGAAAGTAATATCAAGCCAGTTGTATTACTGAGCAAAAGTGATCTTATAGATACAGAAGGCATTCCAAACAGAGTCGCAGAAATCCATGAGATAATGCCGCTTTTGGATGTAAAGCCATTTAGTAATGAAAATGAGTCTGGTTTGAATAAAATAAAAGATTTTTTGATTCCCGGGAAAACATATTGTTTACTGGGGTCTTCTGGTGTTGGTAAAACAACCTTATTAAACAACCTTATTGGAGAATCTGTCTTTACAACAAAGAGTGTTCGAGAGAAGGATAGCAAGGGGCGGCATGCCACAACTTCTCGACAATTGATAACATTAGATTGCAAAGCAATGGTGATAGACACGCCTGGAATGAGAGAACTCGGTAATTTCTCTGTAGAAACAGGCATGGATGAAATATTTTCAGAAATTATAGAGTTGTCAAAACAATGTCAATTCAATGATTGTAACCATGCTATTGAAAAAGGATGTGCAGTTATTGAAGCAGTAAAAAAGGGACATATTT
>JAUCGD010000486.1 GCA_030377945.1 Desulfobacterales bacterium HSG17
CCTGCTCACAAATGACCTTGTTGATCCTGATGGAGGAGGATGTTTTATTACAATTATCAGTTATCAGTGAACAGTTATTATAAAACGGAGAGATATGTCATGCGATTTTTTTTTCTTAGTTTAACCTTTATAATCCTTTGTGTCTCTATGGTAAATGGAGAAGTCCTGAATCAAAGGGGGCAGGCATATTTTGATTATGCAGTATTTGCCTTTGAAGATAAAAACTATGATGAGGCAGAAAAAAATTTGAAACTTGCCCTTGAATTGAATTCGGGTTTTCCTGTTTATCAGCACTATCTTGCTAAAGTATATCTGGAAACCGGGCAATATGATAAAGCCATGTATTATTTAAAAGAAGCAGAAAAGGGAGATTCAGGATTGTCAGGAGTAAAAGCAGACATAGCCTTTGTGTATTACAGGCAAAAGGATTTTCAAAAGGCTGCTGATATATTCAAACTTCTGGCAGATAAATCTTCTGAAGATGCTTTTCTTCAATATTATGCAGGCTTATGCCTTTCAGAGATAAAACAATGCGAAGATGCAGTGAAATATTTTACAAGAGCTTCAGAAATCAGTTCTTCAGTTAGAGTTAAGGGAGATTATGCCCTTGGGGTATGTTATCAGGATATTGGAAAACGTGAAAAGGCCGTTGAAAAATTCAAACAGGTTAAAAACGCCCTGAATTCAGGTGAAATGGGAGCGTCAGCCGAAAAATGGCTTGAACCTGAGCAGGCCGGAACAAAAAGCGCGAAACCTTATACTGTCTTTGCAATGTTAAGCAGGATTTATGACGATAATGTAGGACTTCAATCCGAAGATCAGGAGTTTTTCACAGATGAGGATGACTGGGGTACCGGGGCATATATTTTTGGCAGTTACAATTTTATAAAACAAAATAATTTCAAGGCAGGAGCCGGTATTGATATACACCACACACGGTATGACGATCTTTCTGAATTTGACCAGACAGGAAGCATTTTAAGCCTTTACTCAAGATATAGTATGAAACCTTTGTTTTTTGGTTTAAACTATTATCTGTTCTTTCACTGGCTTGATTCTGAAAGTTCCCTGAGATCCCATCATATAAAACCGGATATAACCTGGAAAATAAATGAAAATCTGACATCCTGTCTTTCTTACAGTTTTTTTAAAGATAATGATTTTCTTGACAGGAACCGCGATGGAGAAATGCACAGCAGTTCTCTGAAACTTTTATATAAACTGCCATTTGCAAAAACCACTCTCTCAGCAGGTATCAGATATGAAAAAAAAGATGCATTCCATCCTGATGATTCTTTTCATCGCATGAGATCACATGTGGGATTGTTTATAAAGCTTCCCTGGGAACTGGAATTAGGTATCATGGGTAAATATGCTGATAAAAAATATGAGAATACTGATTCCAAAGCAGGTATTACTCGCAATGATGATAAATATTCAGCATCTGCATCAATTTCACGAAATATTTATAAAGATTGGCTGAATCTTGCATTTGAATACAGATACATCAATAATGATTCCAATATAAGATTGTACGATTATACTAATAATCAGACGATTATCTCTTTGTCAGCAGGTTTTTAAAAGGAACTTAACAAAGAGACCACCAGGGAGACCAAATTATGCGTTATATAAAGATTTTTGTATTAATATATATAATCATGAATATGCTGCTGTGTTCACTGCCTTTCACAAATTATAGTGCATGGGCTGACTCACTTCTGCCTCAAAACCTGATAGTCAAAAAAGAGTTTAAACCTGGAACTGGCAAAGCTGTGGGACAGTTCAGACAGGCACAGGGGAATGTTATAGTCATTCACGAAAATGAGGAACCGGCATATCAAGCCAGTCAAAATCTTCCCCTGTACAATGGCGATAGAGTTATTGTGAATCAGGACAGCCACGCAGCTTTGGAGATGAAAGACGGGAGTGTCTTTTCCCTGGCCAGTCAGACTAACATGGTCATTAATGAGAGTATGTATAAGCCGGAAGCAAAAAAAAGATCTTCTTTCATTACCATGACACTTGGAAAAGCCCGTTTCTGGGTTAAAAAGATGTCAGATTTTAGTCAGTCAAATTTTAAAGTCAGAACCAAAACAGCTGTTGTGGGTGTAAGAGGTTCTGATTTTGTCATAGAATCCTCAAAAAAATTTACTGGCATAAGCACTCTTGAAAATACCCGGCTGGAAGTTGTGAGTCTGTTTTCCAGATGTAAAAAAAATGACAGTATTACGGAATGCGATGTTAAACAATATATTCTGAATGATTTTGAACAGGTTGAGGTTGGAAAGAATGCCCAAATCCTTGAAGCCAGGCCCCTTACCTCTGCTGAGAAAGATCAGATAGAGAATGCATTCCCACAGGTGCCGGCAACCGGACCTCCTCTGAATATTCCTCTGTTAATCAACGCTGAAAGTCCTTACATTAGAAGTCCTTATGAAAGAGAAGAAGAAAATCGGGAATTTATTCTGAACAAAATGCAGGAAAAGAAAGAAAATTTGATCAAAGGAGAACTCCCGGATTATCCTGAAGTAC
>JAUCGD010000487.1 GCA_030377945.1 Desulfobacterales bacterium HSG17
CTTCCGTATCGTTCTTTCCACAATACCCCAATGCTATGAGGCTCTGGGCATTTTACATGCGTTGTGGAAACCCATTCCCAATAAGTTCAAAAAAGCGCTTAATCATAATGCCGTCGTAAAATGTTGCACCTACTCGTTGTAGGTGGATATTTTACGACGGCATCGGGCTTATCATTTTTGATCTTTTAAGAATTTACCAAGATCACCTTTTTTCAGCGTTACTTAAAAGTTACTGCCCCGCCTACTTTTCCCGATATACCCCCTGAACCTGTTTTACTCTTCGAAGAGCTGCCATTACTTCCCGCAAGTGTTTGGTATCAGAGACTTCAATACTGAAAAAGCAATCTACTTGCCGATTTTCAAAGGTCTCTGTATTGGCGCTTAAAATATTGGCTTTTATTTTACTGACGGCAACCGCTAAATCCGCCAAAAGTCCTACCCGATCCGCAGCTCTCACCCTGACCTTAACCGGGTATGTATCCACTCCTTCCACATTCCATGAAACTTCAATCCGCCGATCCGGATTCATTTTAAGTGCATTGACACAATTTGTACGATGCACCGCCACCCCTGATCCACGGGTGATATAGCCGGTTATGGCATCCCCCGGCACTGGTTGACAGCAATTACCGAACCGAATCAGGATGTCATCCACTCCTTTAACCAATACCCCACCCTTATCTCTTTTTCGCCGAACCTTTTCCATTATCTTGTTGATAATGGATGCACCGGAATCATCGCCAACAGTTTTGGGACGAATTTTATTGATAATCTGGCGGGGAGTGACTTTGCCGTATCCGACATTAGCGATCAGATCATCAATTTTTTTATACCCTAATTCTGTTATCGCCTTATTGATGTCACCGGATTTAACAATTTCGTTGAAATTGAGTTTCTCTTTGCGAAATGCTTTTTCACACATTTCGCGTCCCAAGCTCAAACTGCGCTCCATATCCTCATTTTTGATCCATTGGCGGATACGACCGCGGGCTTTGACTGTTTTTGCAAAATTAAGCCAGTCCTTGCTGGGGTGATGATTTTTAGCTGTGATGACTTCAATAGTATCCCCGGTTGCCAGTTCATGACTCAATTGGGTCATACGTCCGTTCACCTTGGCACCGACACAAGTATGCCCAACTTCCGTATGAATGGCGAAGGCAAAATCAATAGGAGTTGCGCCTTTGGGAAGTGTTTTAATATGGCCCTGGGGTGTAAACACATAAACATCATCAGGAAATAAATCGATGCGGACATTTTCCAAGAATTCATCTGGATCAGGGGTATTTTCCTGGTTCTCAACAAGGTCCTGAATCCAGGCAAATCGCTCCACTACTTCCGCATCAAAACTACGACCTTCCTTATAGCTCCAATGGGCGGCAATTCCAGACCTGGCCACACCATCCATTTCAGATGTGCGAATTTGGATTTCCATACGTTCCCCATACGGACCTATCACGGACGTATGGAGGGATTGATACATATTGGGTTTGGGATTGCCGATATAATCTTTAAACTTATTGGGAATGGGTTTCCACAACGCATGTAAAATGCCCAGAGCCTCATAGCATTGGGGTATTGTGGAAAGAACGATACGGAAGGCGATGATATCATACAATTCATCATAGCGCAGATTCTGGGTCTGCATTTTATGATATATGCTATAAAGATGTTTATAACGACCAAGGACATCACACTGCATATTGGCCGCTCCCATTTTTTCCTGAATCAATTGTCGTACGGTTGCGATATAGCGTTCTCCCTGACCTTGATCTTTATCAATCAGGGATTGGATGCGAGTATGTTCTTCGGGCATGGAATAAAAAAAGGAAGCATCTTCCAGCTCATTTTTAATCCAATAAATACCCAAGCGTGATGCAATGGGCGCATATATGGCCAAGGTTTCTTCGGCAATCTGGCGTTTTTTCTCTTCTTTCTTATGAAACTGAAGAGTACGCATATTGTGGACACGATCCACCAGTTTTATAAGAATCACGCGGATGTCGTCGGCCATGGCCAAAATCATTTTCCTCAATGATTCCGCCTGGCGAGATTGACCGGTATGAATCGGCAATGAACTGATTTTAGTAACCCCGGTAACAATATGCCGTACTTCCTCACCGAACATCTCAGCGATTTCTTTTTCCGTTGCATGGGTATCTTCCACTACATCATGCAACAATGCAGATGAAATACTGATGGGATCGAGTTTCATTTCCGCTAAAATATTTGCAACTTCCAGGGGGTGGGAGAGGTAGGGCTCGCCGGACAGACGCACCTGACCATCATGCACCCGTGCAGAAAAAATATACGCCCGATCAATAAGGTCCAAATCAGCATCTGGTGCATATTCCATCACCTTATCGATAATATCCGTGATTCGAACCATTTGTGTCCTTTAAATATTTATAGGGATTTAGGTGCTTGGGCTGAAGACCCGAAGAAGTGAAAAACTACAATTTAAGGATCATCCGCCTTTGAGCATTCACCTTTTTAGCCTTTAGCCTTCAGCCTTTTTCACTTTCACTAATA
>JAUCGD010000488.1 GCA_030377945.1 Desulfobacterales bacterium HSG17
TTATGAAAAATATAATCCGCCAATTGCTGATGACGGCAGTTTTTCTTCAGCAGATAAAATAATTGAAGTCATATTAAAATTAGACAGTGGAAGCGGAACGCCCTCAGAATTTAAAACCTTTGTATTCCTAAGAGGGCTTTTATAAATGAAAAAATATGACAGTTCAAAAGGCTCCATACTCATTATTTTAATATTAACCATTACAATCATGTCTGTGCTTGGAGCTGCAATGCTTTCTATCACTACAACGTCTTTGTATAGTAAACACAACTTTTACAATTACAATAAGGCAACTTATTATGCAGATTCCGGTATAAGGTACGGCAATTTGATTGATAACTTTGATATTGATAATTATTTTTCCGTGTTTGAAACTGATACAGGGCTTGAAGTAGTTCAGGACAAACCTTTTGATTCTCCTCCAATAATGGAAAAAATTACCACTGCCGGATTTCATATTGGAATCACTGACTGTAATTTTGAATCAACGGGCGTTGTGAATGAAGACGGTATATTTGAAGCCACACGCACAATTTCATCTACACGAGGCTTACCCTGCTGGAAATTTAACTCTCTACCAGACACTTTGGTTGACAGCTGTGGGAACAATAGTGGAATAAAGGATGGAACCGGAACTATTTCATTTGCGCCATCTCCTTATGGAATAGTTGATGAAGCCTGGCATTTTGATGGTTCTTCATATGTAAAAACTTTGTTCATGCCATATTGTGAAATTGGTGACGGAGTATCTTTCAGCATATCATTCTGGGTTAAGCCGGAAAATGATTCCGAACAACAAACTATTTTCGGAGTCAGTGGGCTTGACATTGATGGAAATCCCAGCAGTTTAACATTAGGAATCAGCAGCCCTAGTATAAAATGGAAATGGGCTTACGGGGATAAAAATGGTATAACTTCATCACAGGCACAACTTAACCAATGGCGGCATATTATTATTGTTTTTGAAAATGATATAAGTCCGAAAAAAGTTCATTATAAAATTCAAGATTGTTTTGGTTTTGAAGATACTAATAAGAATATACCAAATAACGGAACAGCAAAACTCCCATATTCCAATCAATATTTGTACATTGGTGCAGAAAATATTGATGGCAGTCCCGGTTCATATTTCACAGGGGAAATTGATGAACTTGAAATCAAAAAATATGAAGCAGGCATAGATGATATTGATGCGTTAATAACCGCCCTTTCCCCAACCTGTCCATAGCGGATTAATTTTAAGCCCAGAAATCCTTGTAGCTCATACTCAAAAAATACAGAAAGTTTAATATGAATATAGAAAAAGAAACAAATAATCATCACTCCCCAATAATTTTAGCCCCAGCCGGGAACAAAGCATCCTTTCTGGCAGCCCTGGCAGCCGGAGCTGATGCTGTTTATTGCGGTCTTAAAGATTTTTCAGCTCGTATGGAAGCAAAAAATTTTTCCATAGAAGAATTAAGCGGACTTACACAACTGGCACATGACAGGGGCGTAAAGGTTTATATTACTTTAAACTCTCTTATAAAACCGGATGATCTTTCGTCTGCGGGAAAACTCCTGGATCAATTAAACCGGGAAGTAAAGCCTGATGCCCTGATTATTCAGGATACTTCAATTATTCAATTAGCAAGGCAGACAGGATTTTCAGGTGAACTTCATTTATCCACTCTTGCCAATGTCAGCTTTACTTCTGCATTGGAAATGATTGATAGAACAATCCCGGAAGTAACCAGGGTTGTTCTTCCCAGGGAGCTTAACATAGATGAAATTAAGTCTGCTGCCAAAGCCTGTCCTGAAAATCTTGATCTTGAGGTCTTTATACACGGTGCCTTGTGCTATGGGGTTTCCGGAAGATGTTACTGGAGCAGTTTCCTGGGAGGAAAAAGCGGTTTGCGTGGAAGATGTGTTCAGCCGTGCAGGAGAATGTATTCGCAAAAAGGCCCGGGAAAACGATATTTTTCATGCCAGGATTTAAGCCTGGATGTTCTGGTCAAGGTAATGCTGAGTATCCCGAAAATCGGGGTGTGGAAAATAGAAGGGCGCAAAAAAAGCCCTCATTATGTTTATTATACTGTCAAAGCCTATAAGATGATGAGAGATCACGGAACTGATCCTCAAATAAAAAAAGATGCCCTGTCCCTGCTTGAACAGGCACTGGGGCGTACCAGCACACATTATAATTTCCTTCCCCAGCGCCCACAAAATCCTGTTAATACTGATAATCAAACAGGCTCCGGCTTCTTAATGGGAGTCATAAAAGGCAGTAATGACAAATCATACCTTGTTCCAAGACAGGAACTTCTGCCCGGAGATGTTCTCAGGATTGGTTATGAAGACCAGAAATGGCATTCTATTTACCGAGTTACAAGATTTGTGCCTAAAAAAGGACGGCTTTTCCTGAAATTTAATGCTCCAAAATCAGGAATTAAAAACACGCCTGTTTTTTTAACAGACAGGCGTGAAAAAGCACTTCAGGTTATGATATCTGAAATTGAAGCTGATCTTGATAAAATCAAGATACC
>JAUCGD010000489.1 GCA_030377945.1 Desulfobacterales bacterium HSG17
TAATATACCACAGCGGGTCATAATTGCTCTCAAAGTTCAATTGAGGTACAAAGGCAATTTCACGGGGTATGATCTCCATGTATATGGCATTGGAAAGCCGAAAACCGAGACGGCCGCGTTTAATCAGTCCAAGATCCATAACATATTGAATATCATCCTGGGGAATTTTAGAGTCAAGATTGATTCCTCTGAGCATTGGTTCAATAACATTTATTACCCGGTCTTCAAGAAGTTTATCAGTAAGCTGGTCAATGTGGGTTTCCCTGCGAAGGATAAGGTTTTCTTTGGCCTGATGGATCATTTCAAGTGTGATGGTTACAGAGCGGTCACTGTTTGGCTTCATATCAAAGCAGACTTCATAGGCCAGCGCATTAACCAGCCAGGGCTGGCCTTCGGAAAGTTCCCAGACCGCATCCAGGGCATTTGTATCAAATTTCTGGCCGGTTTCATCAGTATGGCATTTGTAAAGTGCCTCAACTTCTTCTTTTGAAAAATCTCCAAGTCTCAATGACTTTGCTTTAATATTAAATGCACTGCCGCCGGTTATAATCTTCTTTTCTTGATCCGAATGAATCCGGTAGTCCCTTACATCTCTTACACCGCAGAGAATAATGCTCTGGGGGAACGTATCCGGTTTTTTATCATATCCTGATCTTATCTGCCGGAGTACGGAAATAAGGGTATCACCGATTAAGGAGTCAATTTCATCAATTAAAAGAACCAGGGGTCTGGAACTTTGTGAAGACCATTCTGTAAGAATATTTTTAAAGGCCCCTGCACCCATTTTATTAAATATATCATACCATATATCGTTTATGAATGTATCTTTCAGATAAAATTTTGCCTTTGATGCCATTTCTGCCAGAATATACTGAATGCCTTCTTTAACATTCTCCCTGGCTGCCTGTGCATCTTCAACATTGATGTATAAACACCGATATTTATCATGCTTATTCAGCAGTTTCATCAAGGCATGGAGAGAAGATGTCTTGCCGGTCTGCCTCGGTGCATGAAGTACGAAATATTTTTTCTGGTCTATAAGTTGAAGGACTTCATCCAGGTCAAATCGTGATAAGGGATCAAGGCAGTAATGATCTTTGCAGTTTACCGGCCCGGCTGTGTTGTAATATCGCATTTGTTTCTCCTTTGTTTGAATCATGATATCCAGGATGAGAAAGGATGGTCAGGATGTTACAATTTTTCCTGAATATCCTTTAATCATCCTGAGTATCCTGATTCAATGATTACTTTTCATGGTCAACCCAAAGTTCCTTGCCCTGAAAAGCAATGGCAATTTTAATAATATCCTTTACCCCGGCAGCTTCCAGTTCTGCTGTGTACTTTTTCTTTTCAATCTGTTCCATTGCACGTTCCAGGGTTTGTTTTGGTGTTTCTTTTTTTCGTTTATTTACTTTTTTAAATTCCAGTATAATTCCCTTTTCATTCCTGTTACAGGAATTAGAACCACATCATATCGTCCCAGCCCTGATTCACGGTTACTTTTTACTTCATATCTATCTTCAAGCCAGACCAGAAGTCCAAGAACAAAAGCATGGTAAAACTTCTCAGGCTCGGTTCCTCCTGTATCATGAAAACTCAGGACTTTTTCAACAATATCAGCAAGCAGGTACTCAAAATCATCAATATTTCCTTTAATCAGGGAATTTAAAAGGGTTTCTATTCTTGATGATTCAATCTTTTCTCCAAACCATCTTATTATCATTTCCTCGTAAATATAGCGGACTTCCCTGTTTGGTATTGCAAGGTTATATGTGTTTCTCTGCCCTTTATCTCCAACAGTTTTGAGATAACCGCTGAAAAGAAGAAAGCTCCAAAGAAGATCGTCTCTTTTTTCAATATCCTTCATAACAATTGATTCATATACAGACCTGCTAATGGTTTTACCTTCCAGAAGACAGCCGATCTCATCTTTAACTTCCCTGCCGCCTTTTGTTGCAAGAGTATCAATCATGCCTGTATTTGCTGTATTCACCCAGTAGGGAGACGGTATTTTTGGTTTTCTATGAGCAAATTGTAATACTGACCAGGGATTATAGATTATTTCCCCGCCAAAAACATAGCCGTTATACCAGGAAGCCACATCATTATATCTGTTTGAAATGGCATAATCTTTAAGCAGATTTATTACTTCGGGTTCTGTGAATCCAAAAGAAGTGTTAAATTCCTTATCCAGAATAGTATAAGCACCAAGGTTATTCAGGCCGGAAAACACGGATTCTTTTGCCACTCTTAGAATGCCGGTTAATACTCCTTTAAAAAGATAAGAGTTGTCCTTCAGACCGCTGCTGAGGAAGTTTCTCATAAAACTGATGATCTGCTCATAATAACCGCCAGTGTAACCTGCATGAATGGGAGTGTCGTATTCATCAATAAGTATGACAACCGGCATTTTCACCGGCACCGGATGTATATACCACAACTCAGAATGTAACACTCACATGTACGACATCCGGCGCCGCAATCCGTTACACAACCAACGGCAGCGACCCCACAGAAAGCTCT
>JAUCGD010000490.1 GCA_030377945.1 Desulfobacterales bacterium HSG17
GAATAAACAATTTATCTATTTATCAAATCCTAAAATAGCCTCGGTTTTTACTTCTTCAACATAATACCAGTCAAGAGCCGGGATTTCATGAAAAAAGACAATACGGAATTCTTCTCCCCTTGTTACTTCAACAAGGCCGGACTCTTTTCTTTTTATCTTATCAACAACCTCTTTAACTGGAAACAATTCAAGTTGAAGAGCTGAATCTCCTGAATATGATTCAAAATCAATCCCAAGCTGGCTTGAGCTGATTACAATCCTGCCCCTGTCATCTAAAAGAAAGCTTTCCACAACCCCGACTGCACCGGAACGTGTAAGGCTGTCATGTATTATATTGCTGTAAGTCACGTCCATTCCTGCAACCCCGTAAAATCTTCCCTCATTATCATATAATGACATGGCGCAGGGCAAAACCATTCCCAGTCCCTGAAGATCTATGTATGGATTTCCCCAGAGAACCGAATTTTTCTTTGCCCCAAGTTTATACCAGGGTCTGACCCTTGGATCATAGCTGTCAGGATAACTTCCTTTACCGGGATATGAGTACATTACACCGGCTTCCAGGCCAAGATATGCCCAGCTTATGGGCAGCCCGTGAATAGTGAGCAGTCGTCTGGATTCTTCACTGCTTAGAGGTGTAAAATTACTTCTGCTGTCCAGCAGCATTTTTTGAAAATTATGCCTAAGAGGTGCAAGTCTCTGCATCATTGGAATTAAGTTTTCCTGTTTAACCCCAGGTGCAAGCTTTACAACAGGATAGTTGATACTGACTTCTCGTTTATATAGTGATGACAAAGCAAGGTCTGCCGGTGCTTTTTTGGGATCTTTAAAATCATTTAACCAGTAAAAGTTCTCATCATTTTTGGATGGATTCTGGATCATGAACATGGCATTATTTGCCAGGTTTACCAGTAAATCTTCAAGCCTTATAAATCGTGTATCTATATAATGGGCCTGGGTAGCCACTTTTGTCAGCATATGGGTCAGGGTTTTTTCCCGCTTCCGGGCTGCTTTCATGGCTGATTTTTCATTTATCAATGTAACAGTAGTAATGGCAAAAGAAATTAAAAGTATTGACAAAAACAATATGGCTGTAACATGACGATGCTTGTTTATAAGCCGCCACATTTTTCTGGGGATATTATCCGGCATGACCGAAACTTCATCTCCACGGAGAAAGCCGCGGACATCCTCTGCAAGCAGGGCAACGCTCAGATAACGGTTGTTTGGATTAGGTGCCGTAGCTTTTTTAATAATAGCTTTAAGCTCAGGGGGAATCTTTTTTTCCGGCATCATATGGACTATCTGGTTTATCTCCCCTTCCCTGGCCCATTCAAGTTTTTTGTTCATATCTCCGGGTCTGGCCGGTTTTAATGTTATCAGCTCATACAAGATAACACCAAGGGAGTACTGATCGCTTGGAGCGCCGACTTCAGCCAGACCTTTAACCTGTTCAGGTGAGATATAACCCGGAGTACCTACAACGCTTCCTACTTCCGTACCGCCAATATACATATCTGCTTTCCGGGCAGCAACTTTTTGTATGCCAAACAGGGTTTCAGGGACTTCCTTAATCATTTTTGCTATTCCCCAGTCCATGACATAGACCTCCCCGTAATCACCGATCATGATATTGGAAGGCTTAAGATCCCTGTGAATTACCTCTTTTCTGTGGGAATATATGATACCGTCACATGATTTAAGAAAATACCCCAGTCTGGAGTTAAGATCCAGTTCTGAAGGAAGCTCTGCTTTAGCTTTTTCTTTATATGTATTTCTTGCATTAGTGATAATATCCGTAAGAGTCTGACCTTTGATATATTTCATAACAAAGGAAACATTTCGTTCATCCTGATCAGGATCAGGCTGTTTTACAGTATAGAGGGGTACAATATTGGGATGGTCAAGCTGGGCTGTAATCTGGGCTTCCCTGAAAAAATAGCTTAAGGTTGCCGGGGATGCAGCTTCTTTTTTAAGTTTTTTAACTGCTACTTTTCTTAAAAGCTGGGTATCTTTGGCCATTTTGACCTCACCCATTCCACCTTCACCTATGCTGCCAAGTTCAATATACCTGGGAGCAGCCTGATCAACTGAATCAAATGCTTTTTCTGAAAAGTCAACCATAGTCATGGTATCGTTTTCAGATGAACGTATTACTTGTTTTTCTTCTTCAATTTTTGGGATGTCAGGCTTTTTTTGATCCGGTATTTCAGGATCATGGACAGGTTGGCCAAGCCCAAATTCAGGTTCAGGTTCAGGTTCCGATTGGCCAGGGGGATATACTTTAAATACATGCTTGCAGCTTGAGCAGCGAAATTTAGTTCCGCTATCTTTAATCAGATTGTCCTCAATTTTAAAAGCTGTCTGACATTTCTCACATTTGGCAATCATGTAAAAACTCCCTTCCCTTTTTCAGATAAAATCCAAGATGCAGCAAAGGGAAAGGTTTCAAACCGTTCCCAATTGCTATTAATATCAGTTTAATTACTTTATTAAATTATTTCAACT
>JAUCGD010000491.1 GCA_030377945.1 Desulfobacterales bacterium HSG17
CTGTTATCCTCAAAATGAGTCTGCCAGAATCCGTAAATTTTTCCATTTTCAACCTCGTATTGGATGATTCTGTCAATGGAACGGGGATCTTCAAAACTTATAGATTCACAGTCTGACACTGTTAAACAATAAAGATAATAAGGATGCCCACCAACTCTGGTACTTGCATACACTGCATTTTCAGTTGTAATAGTTTTATTCGGTGGTGCATACAAGGGAAGCAGTGTCTTTAAAAGAGATGCACCGTCAGGAATTGACAAAGGTTTAAGGTATTTAAAACCAAACCTTCCGGCCAGAGGTCCTCCCATAACAGTTCTGAAAATCAAAGTAACTGCGGAACCGGAAACCAGCATGGGAGCTTTGCGGCTCTGGGCCTGCCGGTCATAGGTGGCTGTTAGGTTTGTACCCACAATATCAGGATCATACCGTCGCCTTTCAATAATTTTATCCAGAGATTCAGGGCTGACATCATGAACATAAAATTTCATATCCTGGAATTCATCAATAATAACAGCCACCCGTGTACCTGATAATGATGCCAGCTGTTCGGGCAGGCAGATAAAATTTTCCCAGTTATACCTGGCACTGTAAAATCTGTTTTCATGGTGGTTAAGAAATCTCTGGATAAAGTCTTTTGCAATCAATACAGCTTTGTGATCTGACTTGTATTCAAGCAGTTCTTTCAATTCAATCCATTTGTTTTTGTACAATATTGGATCTTGAGAACAGTATGCAATATATTGGCGGAAAAATGCTGTGGCATATTCCAGAAGGAAATTCCGTAATGTCATATCTTCCCGCTTCATCTTAAAATAAAAGGGAGCAACCCTGTATTCAGGCTTAAAGAAAACAGTATTTACCAGCCTGTCCAGAAGTACTGTCTTTCCCATGCGCCGGGGCGCAATTATGGATGTACTTGGCGCTGCCATCCTCTGAATATTTTTTACCCAGGTATCAAGCTCCCGAAGGATCTCCACCCGGCCTGTAAATTCTTCATATGCCACCATTTCTTCAACCGGCAGTATCTTTTCTTCATACATTGACTTTACCCCTGTTTATGGTTTATCAAATTATATCTATACTAACTTTTTCCTGGATTTTTCAAACAGGGGAATATTATAATTTCCCCCGTATTTTTTAAAAATATTGTTAATCCCGTCATGATCCGAAAAATAAATATCATCTTTGTTTTTCGCATACTTCACAACCTCTTTTGTAAAGCCTCCGGTAGATACCAACCACATTGTAAATACGGGGATCTGTCTTTCCTCATCCAGGAATTCCTGTTTCAATGCTTTTACAGCCTGTTCCAATTTTTTTACCTGTTTTATTCCCATCTTTGTTTTTGTATATTTACATTCGCATATCCAGGCTGTATTCTCTTTGCCAAAAGTTCTTGCATATACGTCAATCTGATATTGAGGTGTTTTGACCCCTTTGGCGTATTTTGTGTCAACAGTTTCAAATAAAGGAACTTCAATTTTGCCTGATTTCCCGAAAAGGTTTCCGTCCAGTTTTTCACTGTTGAACTTCATCATTGTTATCTGCACCACGATTTCCAGGAACCGGCCTTTAAGATTATTAAAAAGGTTTTGATGGCTTAAATCAATATCTTCAATTCCTTCAAGCTCCTGCTTATACACAAATTTAATAAAACGCATCAGGCATATGTCATTAAATGTGTAAAATTTTGCTGCTGTGCGATAAACAAGGTCAGCTAAATAAAGTTTCTCGATTTTTTTATCCACAGCTTTTTTTGATACATTTAGTTTTTCTGCAATCTCTTTTGTATCCACAGGCTGATTGTTATATTTTGTAAAATAATAAATTATTTTTTTTCCAAGAGCTTCATCATCATCAGCATTTATATATTTTCTGTTGTCCTCAAAGTGAGTCTGCCAGAATCCGTAAATTTTTCCATTTTCAACCTCGTATTGGATGATTCTGTCAATATCTTTTTTTTCATGAAAATTTTTATTCTCGCATTTTGACATGGCAAGACAATAAAGATAATAGGGATGCCCTCCTACCTGGGCGCTTGCATATAATGTATGTTCAGAAGTAAAAGGAGCATCTGGCAGGTAGATTTCAAGCACTTGTTTTAATAAAACCGCGCCATCAGGAATTGTTAGAGGTTTAAGATAAGTAAAATCAAAGCGTCCGGCCAGGGGGCCGCCCATAACTGTTCTGAAAATCAAAGTAACTGCGGAACCGGAAACCAGCATGGGAGCCTTGCGGCTCTGGGCCTGTCGGTCATAGGTGGCTGTTAGGTTTGTACCGACAATATCAGGATTTGTCAGCCGCTCTGTTTTGATTTTTTTTAATAATTCCATGTCAACATCATGAACATAGAATTTCATATCCTGAAATTCATCAATAATAACAGCTACCCGTGTACCTGATAATGAAGCCAGTTGTTCGGGCAGGCAGATAAAATTTTCCCAGTTATACCTGGCACTGTAAAATCTGTTTTCATGGTGGTTAAGAAATCTCT
>JAUCGD010000054.1 GCA_030377945.1 Desulfobacterales bacterium HSG17
GTCAAAGCGGTCATCTTAACCAGTGGGGATGCTTTATATTACGGTATCGGCAAATCCCTTGCCGCATCATTTAATGATTCCCAATTAAGGTTTCATCCAAATTTATCACTGGTGGCCGCCGCTGCCGCTAAAATCGGGTTGTCCTGGGGCGATGTTAAGGTCCTTTCTTTGCATGGTCGCGAAAATCTTTCTCCCTTTTTAACGGCCCTAGCCAAAGATTACCCCTTTTTTCTTTACACCGATCCCCGCCATGATCCGGTTTGGGTGGCAAAGCAATGCCTGAAATGGGGTCTTGATAATTTGGTTCTGACGGTTTTTGTTCATTTGGGAAGTGATTCAGAAGAAATTTTCCATGGAAAACCATCACAAATCTCTGAAAAGCAATTTTCATCTCCGAATCTGGTACTCATACAATCTTCTGGTCCATCGGAGAGTGTAGATTATTTGACATCCAACTTCGGCAGGCCGGATACCCTTTTTCATCATGATTCAGGGATGATTACCAAGGCTGAAATCAGGGCTATTTCACTGTCCAAGCTTCATCTACAATCAGATTCCATACTATGGGATATTGGGGCCGGCAGTGGTTCTGTCTCCATCGAAGCCGCAGGTTTTATCAACACGGGCCAGGTTATCGCCTTTGAAAAAAAAACTCACCGAGTAGACTTGATACGGGAAAATCAACTCAAGTTCAGGGCTTTTGCCATCGAAATTATTCCCCAAGCCTTTCAAGATGCGAACCTCGAGGACCTTGCGCCACCGAGCCGCATCTTTATCGGTGGCGGTGGAAAAGACATAGGCGCCATTTTAGATATTGCTTATCGTCAGCTTGCGCCTAATGGAAGAATGGTGATCAATACAGTATTATTGGAAAGTTTGGAAACCGTACGATGCTTTTTCAAGACCAAAAGAATCAATCTTGATATTGTCCAAGTTAATATTCAAAAAAACATGGCCATGCCCTATGGCTCGAGAATGCAGGCTTTTAATCCGGTTTTTGTTATTTCTCTTCAAAAAGAAACGGATTCATTATGAATTTATCCCCCATCGTTTTTGCCGGTGCTGGTCCGGGAGATCCTGAGCTGGTAACTGTCAAAACCGCTAATCATTTAAAAAATTCTGATTTGGTACTCTATACGGGCTCATTGGTCCCTGAGGCAGTTCTATGCTATTGCCCGGCTCACACCCAAAAAACCAGCAGTGCTTCTTTATCTTTGCCGGAAATACTGAATCTCATGGTATCTGCATATTTTAAAGGTTCAAAAGTAGTTCGGTTGCATACGGGTGATCCCAGCCTATATGGTGCAATTTTAGAGCAGATGCAGATACTGGATGAGAAGGAAATCCCGTATTCGGTAATTCCCGGTGTTACAGCCGCTTTTGCTGCCGCCGCCGGATTACAAATGGAATTTACAATCCCGGAAAAAACCCAAACCCTGATCTTGACCCGCATGGCTGGACGGACGCCTGTGCCGGAACAAGAACGTATGGAAAAACTGGCTGCCATCGGTGCATCCATGGCGATTTACTTGTCTGCCGGTTTAGTGGAACAGCTGCTGCCGATTTTAATCGAACATTATGGGTCGAATTCACTCGCAGCAGTTGTGTTTAAAGCAGGACATCCTGAAGAAAAACAGTTGATTGCCCCTCTTGGTGAACTTGGCGATGCCATGATGAACGCCAAGATCACAAGACAAGCCGTAATTTTGGTTGGGCCAGGTGTGAATACAAAATTTCAAAAAGAAAAATTTGCTGAAAGTAAACTCTATGCTCCTGAGTTTTCCCACGGATATCGAACCGGTGATTAAATCGGGCATCTATAAGGAACGAAATAACAATGACTGAAAATATAAAACCAGGGATTTTAACCGTCATCGGTATCGGACCCGGTGATACAGTGCATTTAACACCAGCAGCATCAGAGGCACTTACAAATTCGGATCATATAATTGGGTATGGACTGTATATTGATTTATTGCGGCCAGTTCTGGGAAATCAAAAACTATCTAGCGGTGCCATGCAAAAAGAAGTAGAACGGGTTACTTTGGCTGTGGATGCAGCTCTTTCCGGAGAACGTGTGGCCCTTGTATCATCTGGAGATGCCGGTGTCTATGCCATGGCTGGGTTGGTATTCGAAATTTGCCGAGCCCGCGAAATTTCCATAACCATGAATGATCAGGTATTTCAGGAGGGAATAGGGATTCGAATCATACCCGGCATTTCTGCATTGAATGCAGCCGCTTCATTGCTAGGTGCCCCATTATCCCATGATTTTTGTACCATCAGCCTAAGTGATCTTCTAACCCCTTGGGAAACCATTGAGACCCGATTACATGCAGCCGGAAGTGCGGATTTTGTCACTGTGATTTACAATCCAAAGAGTAAAAAACGTGACTGGCAACTCAAAAAATCCCTTTCCATTTTAGGCCAGTACCGCTCCGCCGAAACGCCCATCGGAATGGTTCGTCAGGCCATGCGCGAAGACCAGGAAATCTGTATTTCCACACTAAAGACTTTTAACGATGAAGCCATTGATATGAAAACAGTCGTCATTGTGGGAAATCGTCATTCGTTTATATATGAAGGGGCTATGGTTACGCCTCGGGGATATGGCGATAAATATATCTTATAAGATTTATTCAGAACCTCGATATCGTGAATGAATTTTTGACAAATTGCCATTTTTTTTCATTTCTTGAAGAATTTCTTCGACCCGCGAAATGAATACCGCCTGATCCTCAATTTTAACAGAAGCCCGTGAAAGGGCGAAATAGGACTCCCTGCGGCCGACCTCTTTATCCAAACGAATGATCCCGGCTTGATACTCGAACAGATCCGGGTCATTGGCCAGCTGATATTCGGCTTCCTGGGCCATGTGAATAAAGCCATCAATGATCCCGGCATGGGTCAGGAGAATGTTTTTACGTAAGCTATTCTCAAGATTCAGAATCAGCTTGCCGGTGGCTGCAAATGCGGAAAATTCATCGGTTACAAAGAGTCCATGGTTTAATCCGATTATTTTTCCGGTCAAATCTGAAAGATGGGTAAAGTAAAAACGGTTTTCCTTTTTAACGAAAATCGCCATGATATCACTGCGAATGGGTATTTTTGCTGCAAACAGGGCAAACATTTCACGAGCAGGATTCAGACCTAAGGAAAAACTTCCATCGCATTCACCCCGGGCCATTTTTTGAAGGAGTTGTTCATTGGGATAAAGTTCGATGTCCATGGGTATATTTAATTTTTCAAAAACGTGCTTTATAACAGCGACATCAATACCATCGGCATGATTATCCGTCATGAAACTATAGGGTGCTGAATCCTCACTACCAACCAGCAACAGCGTTGTATCTTCTGCGTGAACCGTAAGGGAGAATAAAAAAATAAATAGGAAAAGCGAATGACATAATGCATGCATGGAGCTACCATTTCGTTTATTGTTTCCGATTAACAAATGTAAGGCTTTGAACGAAAAAATTGAAATTTCTTTCGAACACTGCTTAAGGACTGGTTCGATCACCTATTACAGATTAAAACAACTATCATTTCAATTTTCATTCAAGATTGCAATTGAGGCATCATCCTGATAATAGAAACCAACCTTCCTATAATACTCCGGTACTTCCGGTTTTTTTGATGAACTAAAACCAGCAAAAGGGGATACGACATGGCGGAAACAATGTCCAATGTTGATAATTTTTGGCTCCAGATGGATCATCCCACAAACCTGATGGTAATCGCCGGCTTCATGCAATTTGACGAAAAGCTCGATTTTGATCGATTACGGGCCACGATTCAAAACCGAATGCTTTCTTTTGACCGATTTAAAAAAAGAGTTTCCAAACCAATGTCCGGTGTGGGAGTTCCCACCTGGGAAACCGATCCTTATTTTGATTTGCGAAACCATTTGCATCGCATCAGTCTGCCTGATCCGGGAGATAAAAAAATGATGATGGAAACCGTGGCCGATTTAATGGTTATGAACCTGGATCCGGATAAGCCATTGTGGCAGTGTACTTATATAGAAAATTATGGAAAAGGGTCCGCCCTGTTTTTTACACTTCATCATTGCATTGCTGATGGTATTGCCCTGGTCCATATCCTATTATCCATGGCTGATTTGGAGTCAGATGCACCTTGGCCGGAAAGCAAGCAAATTAGACCTAAAGGTGCTTTTCACCGAATTATGCCTTTTGATTTTGTTTTGGACAAAGTCAAATCCGCCGGCAAAACCACTCAAAAAGTCGGCAAAGCAATTTGGAAAGAAGCCAAACAGGGGATGTCTAACCCTCAGCATCTTGTAGACATGGCCAAATTCACAACCAGTTTAACTGCGGATATGTCGCAGGTTCTGGGAAAACTCTTATTTATGCCGTCAGACCCAAAAACTGTTTTTAAAGGCGATCTGGGGGTCCGAAAAAGTGTTGTCTGGTCTGAACAATTACCGCTGGCTGATATTAAAAGTGTGGGAAAAGCAGTTGGAGCAACCGTTAATGATGTCTTGATCGGTTGCGTATCCGGTGCCTTGCGATCTTACTTACAAAAGCGGAACAACCGCGTGTTTGAACTTGACTTGCGAGTGGCTGTACCTGTCAATATTCGGCGACCGGGTACTGAATTCGAACTGGGTAATAAATTCAGCCTGGTCTTTTTATCTTTGCCGGTTCATATCGAAGATCCCATTTTACGCTTAAAAGAAGTGAAACGAAGAATGGATCACCTCAAAACATCACCCGATGCGTTTGTTGGGTTTCAGGCTTTGAACGCCTTAGGGGTTACGCCGGAAAATATTGCCAAACGCGCAGCCGCTTTTCTGGCCAATAAGGCTACCGGTGTTTTGACCAATGTACCCGGTCCCCGGCAACCGTTATATTTCAGCGGCAAAGAAATTAAGGATATGATGTTTTGGGTTCCACGGATTGGGCGTCTAGGACTTGGAATAAGTATCATTTCTTATAACAATAAGATCACCATGGGGATTGCAACCGACGAGAAGTTGGTCTCTGATCCTGATGCCATTTTAGATGGTTTTCACGCTGAATATATGCACCTTGTCTCCTTGGCCAAAAGCGGTAAAGTGGAAAAAGATCCCCTTGTCCTGTATGATCGCCACAAAGAACGCATGGAAGCTAAAAAGAAAAATAAAGATATAGCTGATGCTCAAGTTGCTGATAAGCAACAAGACGTAAACAGGGAAGAGAACGGAGATGAACACGGGGAAGAAAAAAAATGCCAGGGCACGACCAAGTCCGGCTCACCCTGTAAAAAAGCTGCTGTCAAAGGTACTGATTATTGCAGTATCCATTCGCCTGCTTGATAGCGATATTTTAATTTGAAAAAAAAATAGGAAGGCAACTGCTTACTTTTAAGTGGGTGCCTTCTTTTATTTTGTACTTCGTATACATTTTTTAAATGCAGCCATTTTTAAAGTCTGCTGATTTCAAAATCAGGAGAAAAGGAAATTACAGTAATGAGTTGGTACTATGCCCATGAAGATCAACAAATTGGCCCGATAACCGTTCAGGATATGCATTCATTACTAAAGCAGGGCACAATTACCCCTGAAACACTTGTGTGGACTTCAGGCATGGCGGACTGGCTACCTTTTAAAGAAGTCAAAGCACAATTTACAGAATTATCAAATGCATCTATAGAAACTTCTAGTCCAAATGAAGAACAAGCTCTTCCCGTCCAACCGGATTTACAGCCTTTAGGGCAAGACTCGAACCTACTAAAAGAGGCTTCTTTGGGAACCGAATATCCGAATAGAGTCAATGACATTAAAAATCTGCAACCGGAGAATCCCATTGCGATTGAATTCACTGGCGAGGGTGTAGAGTATTTTAAAATCTGGATTGTGAATGCTGTATTATCGCTGTTAACCCTTGGGCTTTATTCACCCTGGGCCAAAGTACGGCGCAAACAATATTTTTATGGAAACACTCGAATTAAAGGGGCCAGTTTTGAATATTCAGCCGACCCGGTTAAAATTTTAAAGGGACGATTGGTTGTGGTCGGTGTTGTGATTGTCTTGTCCGGTCTAATTCCATTTCTGGGTCCGATTATTAACCTGGGATTTTTAATTGTTTTTCCGTGGATAATTGTACGATCCATGGCTTTCAATGCATATTACTCATCGATTCGGAATATCCGTTTCGGGTTTACCGCTACTTATGTTGAGGCATTGTTGGTATTTGTTCTTTTACCATTGGCCGCGGCTTTAACGCTGGGGATAATGGGGCCTTTTGCATTTTACAAACAGCGACAATTTGTTTTGGAAAATGCGCGGTACGGCCAAAGTGCGTTCACTTTTTCTGCTGTGGCCGGTGATTATTATAAAATATTTTTACGATTGCTTTTACCTGTATTTGTCGGTGCTGCGATCATCGGAGCCATCGGCGGGATTGGTTTTTTTGCGGATTCGACGGCAATTGACGGTTTTGGGCTGTGGTTGCCGTGGACGATTCCGTTTATGATTATTCTACTCTACCTTTATCTGTTTGCGGCTTTCACGGTTCAATCATCAAATCTATTTTTTACTTCCACAAAACTCGGTCCTCACCGTTTTCATGCCAATATGGAAAAAAGACCATATTTTTTTATTGTGGTCACCAATACCTTGGCAACCGCTGTTACTCTCGGCTTATTTTTTCCATTTGCCATCGTGCGCAGTGTAAAATACCGTATAAATTGTTTAGAAATGAAACCGGTCGGTAGTTTGGATCAGTTTGTAGCGGACGAGGAACAAAAATTGGGGGCCTTAGGGGAAGAAATGAGCGACCTTTTAGATTTTGACATTGGGTTATGATGCAAATCACGGGATCATGGTATGATGGCCGTTCATCCAATGAGATTGCAGCAACCTGTGATTTTTCTGAAAATGGCCTGGTTATCTTAAATACTTTGGATGGCACATTTCTTTTATCCATTCCACTTATCGAACTAAAAATTTCACCTCGCTTGGCTGGTACACCCCGATATTTGTATTTTGCAAACGGGGGGAAATTTGAAACCCATGGTCATGACGTTATAGATGAGATCATTGATCGTCACGGGACCCACCGTTTTTTCCAGCTCCGCTATATATTGGAATCAAAACTGCAATATGTTTTTGCTTTTTTGTGTATTGCCATTCTTTTTGCCTATGTATTCGTGGTTTACGGAATTCCATTCATTTCCAAAGAAGTGGCATTTAAATTACCACCTATAATTTTAAATACTGCCGAACAGCAAACTTTAAAAGTTCTTGAACGTTTGGTGTTTGAACCCACGGAATTGGACCCAGTTGTTAAAGCCCGTTTAGAGAGCCGGTTTAATGAAATTTTCCATGCTTTCCCAACTTTCCCATATACGGTGATTTTTCGAAAAGGCGGCGAAAAGCTCGGACCCAACGCATTTGCGTTGCCCATGGGGAAAATTTTACTGACCGCGCATTTGGTACCATAATTCCATAGCAACGAGGAATTATTGGCTGTTTTGCTTCATGAAATCGGACATGTGGAAAATCGGCATGCCTTGCGGGCAATCATTCAGGATTCACTTCTGGGTTTTGGTATGCTGCTGTTGATCGGCGATGTTTCCGGAACATCTGAATTGTTTATCGGTTTACCAGTTGTCTTAACGGAAATGGCCTATTCCCGTAAATTTGAACTTCAGGCGGATTCCTTTGCCGCTCAAAATCTCTTATCCCGAAATATTTCCACGCAATACTACATTGAAATCCTTGAACGCTTAGAACAAGATTTGATTCAAAAACAAAAAAACCAGGTAGATCAAAATAAATGGGCAAATTATTTGTCGTCTCATCCACAAACCAAAAAGCGTATCGAATCTTTGAATATGGATTGAAGAGCTTGACCTTTTAGGACGATTATTTGCATAAGGCCTTTTTTTTTAGTACGTCGAATCTGGTAATACGGAAATTGACGAAAAAATTGAACAAAAAGACCATTTATGGACGGACACGAATTGGTGACAAGGATCAATATGACACAGAAAGACCGGTATGTTTTGCTGCCCATTGAAACTAAAATTCGAGAACTGCATGCCAAATTTCTTTTGGGGTTGTTTACGGCTGAAGCTGGAATCAAAGTTATTCTGGCCCAAAAAAGCGAAATGGTGGATTTTTTGTCCACCCTGCCAAATGGAATTTTCATTGATAAGGGGATCGCCCACCTGAACCGCAAAAGCTACAATAAAAATCAAAAACGGGGAAACATGACGGTGGCCTGGTGTGAGGAAGGATTGGCCTTTCGCGATGACGAGGCCTATCTGCATACCCGGATTTCAAATGAAGTTTATGGGATGCTCCATCGCTTTTTCGCCTGGGGTCGATATCAAGCAGACCTGATATCCACCAAGGCATCGGACAAGGGCGGGAAAATTGTTTCCGTTGGTAATCCCCGATTCGACCTTTTACGTGATCCATTTCGAACTATTTTTGATCCTGGTGTAGAAAAAATCAGAGCGCAACATGGAAAATTTATCCTGATCAATACCAGTTTCAGCCGCTACAATCATTATTACGGCCCTGATCATTTTCTGAAAAATATGAGGGCGCAAGGGAGAATTCAAAATCAGGAACAGGAGAATTTCTTTGTTGAATGGCGGGATTATCTGGGTCAAATTTTCAACCATTTTTCAGAGATGGTGAAATATCTCAGCACTGCATTTCCGGAGTTGACAATTGTTGTCAGACCTCACCCTTCGGAAAACATGGATGAATGGAAAAAACGCACCAAGGAACTTGATAATGTAAAAATTATTCGCGAAGGAAATGCCATCTATTGGATTTTGGCGTCTGAAATCGCCATCCACAACAGCTGCACTACCGGTATAGAATCATATGTTCTTGATCATCCTGTTATCGCTTACTGTCCCGTCACCCACGACGTTTATGATTCATATCTTCCTAATGCCGTAAGCCATCGAGCCGCAAACATCGAGGAATTGGAAACGCGAATTAAAAAACTGCTTTCCAGTATTGAAGATGGCGATTCTTCCACCTTGAAAACCGAGGAACAGGAAAAAGCCATGGATAGGTATGTGTCCGGTTTAAGAGACAGGACTGCCTGTGAAACCATCATCCAAGAACTGCTGCCGCTATTTGCAAAAAGCATGTTTACATCTGTTTTTTCAGTTGATGATCCAATTAAAAGACTACAGCGTGCATTTATTCGGTTCAGCATCTGGTTTAAACATTCAATTAGGAAAATACTAAAAGGGGAGAAGGCCGGATATACATATCTGGCTGAAAAATTTCCGGGTTTGGAGCGGGAGGAACTGGTTGACTTACAAAGATCTTTCAGCGATGTCACTCATCGATTTCAAGATATCAATATTGAAAAAATATCGGGTATGCATACCGGTTTTTTACTTCACAAATAGTAAATCTATTTTAAATGTCGTTTGCAAGAGCATTAATGGAACGAAGGGCTTCATCATAGTCATAGCTTTGAAGATACAATTCTATATGGGAAATTTTGTGTCTGGGTAAAATATTTTTTAACTGTTTAAGACTGTTTTGAATTTCATCTGGATCGGCGGCTTCAATTGCCACAGATAATGTTTCCAGGGATTTATGGATGAATTCCGGATCAATGGGCGCATTCGGGTGTTCAGGGTCTTTTTCGGCAGAACCAATTGTGGATAGTACGGCTAAGAAATTTTCAAGTTGTCCCACAAGGTCGTCGAGCAATTGCCGGTCCAGTGCGTGTGCGGGTGCCTGAGATGCAGTTTCGAGTTTTTGTGCAACCTGTGATAAATTTAAAGCACCAATATTGGCGCTGCTCCCCTTAATACTGTGAGATAATTCTTTGACTTGCTCAAAGTCCGACGTATCATATGCATGTATTAATTGTTGAGCATGTTCCCGATGGTTTTCATAATAGCTTATTAAAATGGTTTCAAAAATCTCCCAGGTAAGCCCCAGATTTTCAATGGCCAGATCTGCATCCAAGAATGACGATAATTCAGATATATTTTCAGATGCCTCCATTTGCGTGCTATCCGAAATTATTTCCTCTTCCAAAGGTTTTGGAGATGGACGACAATTTGGGTTGGCTTCCCAATAGGCAATGATATGATTGGCAAGGGTTTCAAAGAGTTTTTGCTGGTTGATGGGTTTTGAAATGTAGCCGTTCATACCGGCGGCAATACATTTGTCATCATCTCCTTTAAGCGCGTGGGCGGTCATGGCGATGATCGGAAGATCCTTAAAGGCTTTTTGTTTCCTGATTTTACGGGTAGCGGTATACCCATCCATCTCAGGCATCTGGATATCCATCAAAACGGTATCATATTGTTCCTGCTGCAGATGTTCCATTGCTTCAAGCCCATTGTTGGCGATGGTTATGTTGAGTCCTGCACCTTGTAAAATAGCAACCGCGATTTCCTGGTTGGTGAGGTTGTCTTCAGCCAGCAAAATCCTGGCACCCTGAATATCATCCTTATGTTGTTTGACGGCATCCACGGTTTGCTTAGCAGAGCGAGTTGCCCGCTGGTCGGATTTACCAAACGCATTCAATATCGCATTCATTAGAGCCGGTGCGGTAATAGGTTTGGTAAGACAACTGCTAATACCGGTGGCTTCGGTCTCCTGGCGAGTGATTTCATTACCGAAGCTGGTCATCATAATTAATGGGATTTTTATTTGGAGATCTTGCCTGATTTTTTGGGCAGTTTCAATTCCGTCCATACCCGGCATGATCCAATCCAAAATCACGATACCAATGGATCGATCGCCTGATTTTTCCAGACATGTAATGGCATCGATTCCGGATGATGCCAATTCCGCCGTGATATCAAATGAATTAAGGAGCTTTTGAGTGATCAACCGACTTTCATAATTATCATCCACAACCAGGGCATGAAGCGGTGTTATATCTGAAAGTAGGATACTTGGTGCCGGATCTTCATTTTCTTTAGGGGCGGAAAAGGGGATTTCAAAAAAGAAACGGGTGCCGACACCAAATTCACTTTCCACATTTAATTGACCACCCATTTTTTCAACTAGTTGCTTACTGATGGTCAATCCCAAACCAGTTCCGCCGTATTTTCGAGTTGTGGTGGCATCTGCTTGTGTAAAGGGCTCGAACAATCGTTTCAAATATTCTTCTTTGATGCCGATGCCGGTATCTTTTACTGAAAATTGCACCCATGAAATATTCGGGTCCGCCCCATTTTTTTTCAGTGGATGAATGGCTATGGTGACACTACCGAAAGAGTCCGTAAATTTGAGGGCATTACCGATCAGATTAGTGATGATTTGTTGCAACCTCAATGCATCTCCCACTAGATTCAAAGGCGTTTGCGGGTTCAGATCGATTAAAAGTTCAATCTTTTTTTCAGCGGCTTTGCTGACCAGAATATCAGTGATCCGTTCAGTGACATCATCAAGCCTAAAATTAGCATACTCGAGTTCCAATTGACCGGCTTCGATTTTTGAAAAATCCAGGATGTCATTGATAATCCCCAAAAGCGAATGACCGGAGTTATGAACAATCCGCAAGTATTTTTCTGTTTTAGGGGTTTGCTGCTCGGCCAACGCAAGGTCGGCGGCTGCGATGACACCGTTCATAGGGGTTCTGATTTCATGACTCATGCTGGCCAGAAACTGACTTTTTGCTTGAGTTGCCTGCTCGGCTGCTCTTCGCTCTATCTCTCTTTCACGAACAATCCCGGTAACGATGATATGAGAGACATATAGACTCATTGATATCAGAATCGTTGCACAGACAACATTAAAGAGCGTCATGCCGGAGTTCGGATTAAAAAGATTAATATAGGGGATTACATCAAAATATACCAAAAAAGAGATACCTACGTAGAGAATAACGGAAAGGAGGGTGCAGGCGAGCCCTTGCTTTATTTCAATATTGGTTGATGTAATCATGGCCGTGACAAAATAAGCAGCGATCAAGGGAGAATTGACTGCTCCGGTCATGTATACAACGGCAGTGATTAAAAAGGCATCCAGGGCCATGGGGATATACCCCAAACGCGGATGCTTCGTCTGATCAATAAAAAAATTAGCCCCGATAAGCCAGGTGAAAGCAAACAATGTCCAGAGCCCCAGGGGGATAAAAGCGATAATGGAAGTTTTGAAGAAGGCAGAAATGATTATAAAAGTAAAGGGCACCAGGACGCGAAAGATATCGATGATAATGTGCATTATATAAGTTTTTTCCGAACTATCTATTCGCCTATAAAAATAAAGAGCAAATATTGAATTATAGTCGCGTCTATAAAGAAGATAAACTATATTTTAAAAGCGGGAGCAATATGGCAAAAACGTGGCGTTGTGTCAATGTTTTCAATGTTTTTTCAGATTATTTTACTATACTATCGTATACTTTTCCCTTTTGGAAAATATTCAAGATTTCGATTGCAAGGTAAAAGCGCTTTTGGCTGCAAGAGAGGCTAACTGTCGATCCAAAGAAATGGAGATTTTTTCAAGTGGGAGGTGTTCTGTTAGTTGAATTGTCCTTTTTAATGTTTCACAACAAACTATGCAATGCTCACATTTTTTCAAATGCGCTATTATTCTTTGGCGATCAACCGAATCAAGTTCGTCATCGATAAAAGAGGATATTTCTTCTGATAGCTGTACACATTTTTCATGGAGATTTTCATCTGTCATCTTCAAAATATCCTTTCAGGTGATCCCGTAGATAAAAACGCGCCCGATGAAGACGCACTTTAACATTGGCCGTTGACAAATGAAGCATTTCGGCGGTTTCATCGGTTGAAAAGCCTTCCACATCCCGTAAAAGAAGGACAAGGCGATACTTTGTCGGTAATTTTTCAATGCTTTTCCTGATTTTAGCGGAGAGCTCCTCGTTTAAAAGACTGTCCAATGGTGCATCCGCCCAGGCGGGCATTTTCACTGTTGAATGGTGACCCTGTTCCATTGTTTGCTGATGCCATTCTTCCAGGTTTACCTCATTTTCCGGTGCATTTCTTATAGCGCGTTTTTTTTTCAAACAGGCATTGGCTGCTATGGTATATATCCAGTTTTTAAATTTAGCTTTGCCCTTAAAACCGGAGAGTGAACGAAAGGCATTAATGAAAGTATCTTGAATCAAATCTTCGGCATCTTGCCGGTTTTTACACATTCGAAGACCAAAATTATAAAGGCGTTCCTGATAACGATGGACGATTTCAGTAAACGCCTTCGGATTTCCGGCAAGGGCGGCTTTTACGATTGCCTGATCTTCATCCCTCAATTTCATCCGCCTTTTGAGGTGATTTGGATTTATCTTTTCCCACCACCTGGCAGGAATCCCGCATTCAGGTGGAAATTCCCATTTTGGGAAGGATAACTACCTGTAGAACCAACCAGCCCACGATGAACAGAAAAAAAAATCCTGTAAACTCCATAACTTCCTCCGATACTACCGGGCTTGAACCCAGTGGGGTGATTTCAATTTGGCGATGAGCGCCGTGACTCCTAATAACACAACCGCCCCCATATGGGTGAGATCCATAAAGGCGATCAAGGCATGGGGTTGGTAGATGCCCGGCAGGTTTCTGATAATTAAAAAAATACCTGATACCAGAATGAGGGTATACCAAAAGACTTTTATCCTGGCACTAATAGTTAATTGAAACTTTTTACGATGAGCCAGTAGATAGAATGTGGCTGCATACGCAGATAATAACAAAAATACAATAGCCGATAGATAATGCAGAAAATGTGTAATATAAAATCGTGCTAAAAAAGCCAGACCGGGGATGTCGGCAATATAATATCTTTTAAAAATTGGCATTTGTCCAAATCCGCTGATAGCGAGCACGGTGATGGTGATCAGCATCAAGGGTTTGAATCCGGAGAATAATGCAACTGAATCCGGTTTATGGTTTTTCATGATCAATTACCCCTTTATTCGTAGAAGATTCCTTTTTAATAAATTTTGCAACATGCCCAAAAGCAGCTGCAGCACCAGCCAAAGGGGCAATCAACATGGCAGTTGCCAGGTTATTGGCATCGGCCATCATATTGGGTACTTTTTGAAATCCGGGTTTTCCGTTTCCTTTCTCAATGGCTCCTTGAATTTCTTCAAATGGTACAGGAGAGACATAAATGGTATTGGTTCCACCATTTTCCGTGATGCCATAGGTGTACCCATTTATTTGGGCAGCAAGGGCCTTCGCTTTTGCGATAACTTCATTTTTAGGCCCTATGGTTTGAACATCTTCGGGGCATGCATCAATACAGGCTGGCAGTTCACCCCTTGCAATATTTTGATAACAGCGATCACATTTGAACATGACGCCGTTTCCCGCAAATTTGGGCAAAATATCCAAGTACAAACCTTCACCGGTTTGGCGTTGCGGGATCTTCCAGGGGCAAACACTTTTGCACTTGGAACCGCCCAGACAAAGGTCCCGGTCTATTCTCGATATACCGTTCTTATATTGTTTGGCAGCACCCCAGGGACACAATTTTACACAAGGCGGGTTGCTGCAATGCATGCAACGCCTTGGGATGGTAAGGATTGCTTCCTCATTGTCGATCATGACAGTGGCTTCTTGAATAAAGATCCAGTTGTAGGGTGTGAGGCGATCCCTGATTTCCTGTTTGTCTTCATCCGACCAGTCTTCCACCTTTACCCGGGGAGGGAACATTTTGGGGAATGGTTTTTCAGGATGGGGATACTTTGAGGGATTGGTTTCACGGCAGGCATCCACACAAGCTTCGCAACCGATACATTTTTGGATATCAATGAGGGTGGCGAGTTCTTCAACAGGTTCAGCATCCGATTTTGATACAGCACCAGCAGCTGTTGCGGCCGTTACGCTCACTGCGGCAGCCACACCGCCTTTCAAAAAAGCTCTTCGTGATAGGGATTTTTGTGATATGGATTGCGGCATCACACCTCCTTTTTATAATAAAAAAATATGGTCTACTCGGTTATAGATCCAGTAAATGTAAAAAGGTTACATTTTTTTTTGATGCCGTGTGATCCAGGCTGCAAAGACCCCTCCTGAAAAACCAAATAAATGGCCTGAAAAACTGATCCCCGGAATTACAGCCAACAAAGATGCCAGAGCACCACCATATAAAAGAAAAATCAAGATCGAAATCAGAAACGCTGACCATTCGCGACGAAAAAAACCAATACCGAGTAAAAATCCGATAAGGCCAAAAATAAGACCGCTGGCACCGATGTGAACAGTTCCGGGAGTACCGAATGCCCAAACGAGTCCCCCGCCTAGAACGACAATCGTACCAGTCGCATAAGCAGTCAATTTCCGGCTGAATGAAAGTGCTGAAAGCAGAAGAAAAAATAAGGCCCCGGAATTGGCCAACAAGTGCTTGAGGTCAGCGTGCAAAAATGGGGAAAGAATGACGCCCCATAACCATCCGGGGTTACGGGGGCGGATTCCGAAATAACGAAAATCTTCAAATGGATAAACAAGGTTTAAGATAAAAATGATCCAAATCAATGCCAAAAAATAAATACAAATCGCCATATTCTTTTGCAAAGGGCGAATTTGTTTGGCTGGCACCTTCATTTTATATCGGCTCTTTTTATCTAATCAGTGCCAGAATGAAAACTTGAATTTTTCGTTCAGATCAAGGCAAATCAAAATTTTAACCGCAGGCATACCCTTCGTATTCCGAGGATTGAAATTTTGATTTAACGCAGATATGGACGAAAAAGACTGTATTCATTCAGGCACTATTTTTTGCTTCCTGCCAAAAGGGACTCAAGGAACGCAATCTTTCAATAATGGGCGGCATTTTCTCAATGACGAAATCAATTTCGGATTCTGTTGTATAATGACTCAGACTGAAACGAATTGAACCGTGCGCTGCTGTAAAGGGTACTCCCATGGCCCGCAGTACGTGGGAGGGCTCCAATGACCCGGAAGTGCAGGCTGAACCTGAGGAAGCACAAATGTTAAATTCATCCATCAGCAATAAAATAGCCTCACCTTCGATATATTCAAAACTAATATTGGTGGTATTGGGCAATCGTTCGCTTTTTCCACCGTTAATGATGACTTTCGGTATGGCATCGGTGAGTTTCGATTCAAGCTTGTCGCGATAGGTACGAATTCGGGTATTGATATCTTCTAAAGAATCATGGGCAAGACGGCAAGCTGCGCCCAAACCAATAATGGAGGCCACATTTTCAGTACCACCGCGTCGGCCACCTTCTTGATGGCCCCCGATCATAAAGGGTGCAAAGCGGGTTCCTTTTTTTACATAGAGTGCACCAATACCTTTAGGGGCGTGTATTTTATGTCCTGACAGGGAAAGCATGTGAATACCGGTTCTGGTCACATCAATGGGGATTTTCCCAACCGCCTGAACAGCATCGGTATGAAACAAAATTCCCTGATCAGCAACTTTTCGGCTGATTTCTTCCACTGGAAAAATGACCCCGGTCTCGTTATTGGCCCACATTACACTTACCAAGGCCACATTTTCGTCCAGGCGATCGTAAAGAAAGTCAAGGTCGAGCGCACCATGTTTATCAACTGGTACAAAGGTAACCCGGTAGCCGTTTTTTGAAAAGAATTCGCCCAGATTTTTGATAGCCGGGTGTTCCACTTTGGTCGTAATAATATGTTTTTTGTCCGGGGTTACGGCCAAAGCAGCACGAATAGCCGTGGAGTCACTTTCCGTTCCGCAACTGGTAAAAATAATCTCTCTGGGATCAGCACCGATCAGGTCCGCTACCTGTGCGCGGGCAAGGGCGATTTTTTCACCGACCTGACCACCGAAACGGTGCATGCTGGAAGGATTGCCGTAATATTCAGAAAAGAAAGGCAGCATGGCGTCAGTTACTTCAGGAGCAACTCTGGTGGTGGCATTGTTATCCAGATAAATGGCCTTCATTACTTCACCTCCTCGACCACTAGATCAGTGGCCACAAATTCTCTTAATTTTTCCTGTACATAATGAGACAGGGTTACCTGGGATGCGGCACAGGAAGCACAGGTCCCTCTTAAGGTAACCATGACCCGATTACCATCCACATCCACCAGCTCAATATCACCACCGTCTTGTTTTAGCGCGGGTTTCACTTCGCGTTCCAATGTTTCTTCAATTAACCGAATTTTTTGAATATTGGTTAATCGCGCCGGCTCACAGGTTTTTTCGACCTTGGTATTTAAAACCTGAGCAATGATTTCATCGATTTTTTCATGACAGTTCCCGCAAGCACCGCCTGCCTTGACATAATCAGTTACATCTTCGATGGTTTTCAAGTGATTTTCGGTGACAACCCGTTTGATTTCAAGATCGGTGACACCAAAACACTGACAAACGATTTCGCCTTCCGGTTTTTCAACTGTTTCGCCCCGGATATCAGCAATGGCAAGCTCCAGAGCATCTCGTCCCATAACCGAACAATGCATTTTTTCTTTGGGCAAGCCACCTAAAAAATCGGCCAGATCTTCATTTGTAATCGTTTCAGCTTCCGTAAGGGTTTTGCCGATCAACATTTCCGTCAAGGCAGAAGAGGAGGCAATGGCACTGGCACACCCAAACGTCTGAAATTTGACATCTGCGATAGTACCGTCATCGGACATTTTAATAAATAATTTCAAGGCATCACCACATGCGATGGACCCTACTTCGCCGACGCCGTCAGCATCTTTGATTTCCCCGACATTACGGGGATTTAAGAAGTGTTCTCTAACTTTATCTGTGTAATCCCACATATTCTCCGCGCTCCTTTTAAAATCAGATGATTATACTCTGATGGTTGAATTAATTGTTTCGAATGATCAATA
>JAUCGD010000004.1 GCA_030377945.1 Desulfobacterales bacterium HSG17
ATCATTCTGTTCAATACGTTAAATCTATTAAATACTTATATAAGGTAGCCGAAGGTGACGAGTTTACCCCCCTTGCTGTTACCGGTTTAATTCTCCGGGATGGAAGCAATTTTTCAACAGATAGTGGCAGGGCTGTAAGTTTGGAACTACCTGAATATGTTCCTAATGTTGATTTAGATGCCTCTCCCATGAATTTATGGATTGACTGTGATAAAAGAATTTTAACTGAACCGCCTTTTTTAGTAGAATTAAAGCATAACGGCCCATTGGATCGTTATCTCGGAATTTCCCCTGATATGTTTATTACTGAATGTACTGTAACAACCGGTCCGGGAGAGGCGACTTTTTATGTAACACCGCCGGCAGAAGGAGATTGGAAGGTGCTGCTTCCAGGCGGTATTTATGACGATAGCAATACACCTCAAGAACCTTCCGAGATAACCCTGAAACTGGATGGATTGAAACCGATTGTTGTTGAACTCAAAGGCGATAGTCTTAATAAGCTTGGCTTATATAGCATCTCGCACCTATACGAATCAGTTGGAACGAGAATCGTGACTGCTGCATTTTCAACTCCTGTTATTATTAGGGATATTAATCACGCAAATGCAATATTCAGTTTTGAAAATGCTATTATAAAGGACATGTCAGGTTCGGGAACAAAATATGATTTTACAATAGAGTTCCTGCCCGGTTCTAATGGTACCTATAAAATGTATCTTCCTGCAAACAGAATCGAAACTAATGCAGGCAACACCAACCTGACCTCAAACACCATTTTTACTGAAGTTGACGGTGCTCGGCCCACAGTTGTCCTTTCATGCGACTCAATAAACAAACTAGGTTATGTAAACACCAGGACTGTCACTGTTAAAGCAATGTTTTCCGAACCTGTTTACTTTACTTCTCTTTACGCTATTAAAGTAACCAACGGTTCTGCAAGCAATCTCTTATCTTATCCTCACGACGTCATCTTTGTCAATAAGCAAGAATACACCTTTGATGTAACAGCTGATACAGACGGTGAAGTAAAAATAGAAATTATCGGCAATATTACAGATTCAAACCATAACCATCATATAGAACCGGAGCCTTTTTTATTACATTATGACCTTGCTGAGTTCAAACATGTTGAACTTATAAGGGTTTACAATGATACAAAACCCTCTCAAATAAAAATGATCGCAAAATTTTCTGACAATGTTTATGAATATTCATTAGACAAAATGACAGTAAGCAACGGGTCTCTTGTCAGTTCTTCTTGTGATGGGGATTTGTGTACGTTTTTCATAGATGCCGAACCGGACGTTGAAGTAGCATTAACCCTTTCCGAGGGTGCAGTAACCGGTTTTTCAGGCAATAAAAACACCGACACTGTCTCTCTTTCAGCAATTCGTGACACTACTCAGCCCACAGTTACCTATACAACCAACCCAATAACCGGACCGTCGCAGTCCGCAAACATAAGTCCTGTAACCGTTACTGCTGAATTTTCAGAACCGGTTTTTGATGCTTCCATTTTAGATCTTTATTCTAACTATGCTGATGACTTTGAAGCGCATTCCGCTTATATTGCCAAAAGTTTTTATTGTAGAGTTGATGATAATAAAGATTGTGAAATGTCCATTGTATCCGCTTCAAGAACAACATACACCTTTGAAGTAATCCCTTCTGAAGAGGGGACAGTAAAAATCATGTTTAATAACCATGTCGTTGACTACTCAGGCAGCTATCTCTCTTCTTATGATAGAGATAGGGGCTACACATTTGATTACGACATCACAGCACCTGCAATCAAGCTTTCTTGCGATACGAGCGGCTTTACAAACACCAGTACTAACAAAGTTACAGCAGAATTGTCAGAGCCGGGTATTACAGATTTTACAATTGATGATGTGGATGTAACAAACGGAAGCGTATCAGGATTTGAAGGTTCAGGTGAAACATACTATTTTAACGTAACACCTTTAGCTGACGGCATCGTAACAATAAATATTCCCAAAGATGCGGTTAGTGACAAAGCCGGCAACAAAAGCGAGGCAGCAGAACCTGTTTCAATAACTTATGACAGTATTGTACCGGGAGTTACGCTTATATCCATGGCCCGGCAACTAGATATCGTAAAAGGAAAGTTCCTGGTTGTTGCAAAATTTTCAGAAGAGGTTACAGGGTTTGATATATCTGATCTGAAAATAGTCAACGGAAGAGTTGATAAAATAGCAGGCAAAGGAAATACATATTATTGTTTTATGGGTCGTGAAGATGACGGGCTGATGTCAATAAATATTCCGGAAGGTATGGTTACCGACATGGCCGGCAATAAAAATACGGCATCAAACATTATTGAACTGGAGATGGATCCTACCCCTCCTAATGCAACTATTAAAAAAGACCTGTCAAAACCTTCAAACGGCTTGGAATTCAGCGTTATAGTCGAATTTTCAGAACCTGTTACAGGCTATCTTGAATATGCTGATATATTTACAGATCTTATTCCCGGCTCCGGATCTATTTGGTCTATTTCCATAGATAATCATGTTAGCGATGGAAAAATTTTCACATTTGATGTAAAACTGATAGTACATGAAAACTCATCCTCATCTTCCCCTACCGCAGAGATATTGAAAATAACTATTCCCCCTGATGTAGTTTTTGACAAGGCCGGTAACGGCAATACGAATATTTTAGTTAGTGGTGACCCTTCCGCAACATTGGAGCATATAATTGACTATACTCCTCCTGCCGTAAAAGTGATTTATCCATGGGATCTTTCTTATGGCGGAAAAAGAAGTGCCGCTGCCAGGAAGACCCCGACCACTAATACGAGTACCAATTCCGATACCCTGGTTTTCAGTGTGGTATTCAGTGAAGAAGTTGAAAATGTTGATGCAGCAGATTTCATTGTAAACAGCGATTCAACAGCCGGTGTTACCGATGTAACAGGACCTTATGCTTATATTGACGGTCAATATTATTATCTTGTAACAATATCAGGCGGAGATACTGCATCTTTTAACGGCAGTGTGGAATTGAAACTGTCCCCGTCAACAGATATAACCGATATTGCAGGCAACCCCATGGGATCTTTTGAGCCGGAAACATACGAAGTTGCTGTTGTTGATAATATCGCACCTGATCTTGTTATAAATCAGGCTCCTGAACAGGCTGATCCCACAATCGGCAATACAATCTGGTTTACAGCCGAATTCAGTGAACCTGTCACAGGTTTTGAAGGTACGGATGTGGCCTTAAGCGGAACTGCCGGTGCATCAACTGTGGTTGTTACAGGAAGCGGGTCCTCTTATAAGATTGCAGTTTCAGGAATGACAACCACTGGAGTTGTTCTTGCTTTAATCCCGCCCGGCATGATACAGGACCTGGCCGGAAACTTTAATAATTTTTCCGCATTCACAGATAATAGTGTAACTTATTATAACGGAATCTTTATATCCGGTAATTATATATTTGATCCTGCCACAGATGAAGACACTGTTTTAAGCGGTGTACAGATTTCATCTATTCTTGCAGATCAGTCCATCACAGTAGTTGATATTGATACAGCTACATCAGGCATAGCTGTAACTGAAATTACAGGAAACGGAAAATGGCAGTTTTCTTCAGACTCAACTGATGGTAATAATGGCGGTTGGACGGATTTTGATCTGACAGACACACCTTCAAATTCAGCATCTCTGCTTCTGGACGAAAATACATGGCTCAGGTATGTACCTGACAATATAAAAGAAGAAAATCCTGTTATTACATTCAGGCTCTGGAATCAGACAACAGGAACAGCATCTGCCGGCAGCACTGCAAATTATGCAGATACATCTGTTAACGGCGCAGGAACAGCCTGGTCTTCAGGTACTGCCAAAGCAAGTCTTTCAATAACAGCGGTTAATGACATACCCACTTTAACTTCATTTGCAGATATTATCAGCACAACAGATGAAGATAAAGAAATTAAAATAAGCTTTGCAGACCTGGCAGCCCAGGGCGATCAAGCTGATATTGACGGAATTGTAACAGGGTTTGTTGTAAAATCCGTAAAATCAGGGTCCCTGAAAATAGGGGAAACATTATACAGTGCCGAGGCTTTTGATGATACTGCCAATAATACAATAGACAGCTTAAAAAATGCTTTTTGGACACCTGCTGAAAATGCAAGCGGCAGCTTAGACGCTCTTCAACTGGCTGCAAAAGACAATAATGACGGTATTTCAGCAGCAGGAGTTATTGCACAAATATTAGTAACACCTGTTAATGACCGGCCAAATCTTACAGCCTTTACAGACCCTGTTGACTCAATAACAGAAGATAATGTTGTTGAAATTACCTTTGCAGATCTGGCAGCCAAAGGAGATGAGGCTGATGTTGAAGGAAGCGTAACCGCCTTTATTGTGGCAGCCGTAAGCTCAGGTTCTTTAAAAATAGGAACTGATGCCTCCACTGCTACGGCTTTTGATGCAGCAGCAAACAACACAATAGACGCGCTGAACAAAGCCTTCTGGACACCGGATGAAAATGAAAGCGGTATAGTAAAAGCCCTTGAAGTAGCGGCACAAGACAATACCGGACTCTTGTCATCAGTAATCAGTACACAGGTATCAATAACTGCTGTTAACGATATCCCGACCCTGACGGAATTTTTAATCCCTGTGGGCCAAGCATATGAAGATACAGAGCTTGAAATAAGCTTTGAAGACCTGGCAGCCCAGGGAGATCAAGCTGATGTTGACGGAACTATAACAGGATTTGTTGTAAAAGCCGTTAATTTCGGTTCCCTGAAAATAGGCGCAGATGCAGCCTCAGCCACAGCCTTTGATGCAGCAGCCAATAATATAATAGATGCAGCAAACAAAGGATACTGGACACCGGATGAAAATGAATATGGGGTAATTGATGCTCTTGAAGTGCTTGCAAAAGACAATGAAGGCTCTGTTTCTGAAACAGCAAGTGTTATTGTTCAAATACCGGTAACGGAAATAAATGATATTCCTGTTCTAACAAGCTTTACAGCCCCTGTTAAAACAATAGATGAAAACACAATTGTTGAAATATCTTTTTCAGACCTGGCAGCCCAGGGAGATCAAGCTGATGCAGACGGAAGTATAACAGGCTTTATTGTAAAAAACCTGAAGTCAGGAGCTCTTAAAATAGGGGCAGATGCAGAAACAGCCGTAGATTTTAGTACAGCCAACAATATTATTGACTTGAATAACAAAGGATTCTGGACACCGGCTGAAAATGAAAGCGGAGATATTAATGTTTTTGAACTAATAGTACAAGATGACATGGGCGGATTATCCACACCTGCGGTTATTGCACAGGTATCAGTAACAGATTTTAACCTGCCGCCAACTTTAACAGCTTTTGCAGCACCTGTTGATGCAACCGATGAAGATACTGAGGTTGAAATAAGCTTTGAAGACCTGGCAGCCCAGGGAGATGAAGCTGATATTGACGGAATAACAACAGGCTTTGTTGTACAAAGTATAGCTTCAGGAACTCTAAAAATAGGACAGGATGCAGAAACAGCCTTGGATTTTGACAACTCTGCCAATAATATAATTGACAGTACAAACAAAGGCTTCTGGTCACCACCGGAAAATGCAGACAAAACACTTGATGCTTTTTATGTTCTTGCAAAAGACGACAAAGGCAGCTTTTCCAATACAACAGGTGTTGCAGCCCAGGTATCAATAACACCTGTTAATGACATACCGGTCTTAACATTATTTAAAGCCCATGTTGATACGGTAATTTCAGGTACTGATGTTGAAGTCTCTTTTGAAGACCTGCTGTTCATGGGTAATGAAGCTGATATTGACGGAACCGTAACAGGTTTTATTATAAAGGCTGTAATTTCAGGTTCATTAAAAATAGGTGCAGATGCGGGTTCGGCCCTGCCCTTTGATCCTGCATCAAACAATACAATAGATGCAGCCAATAAGGGGTTTTGGACACCAGGTAAAACAATGGGGAATACAGATGCTTTTGAAATTCTTGCAAAAGACAGCAACGGTAATATTTCCGATACTGCCGGGGTTATTGCACAGATTTATGTTTCAGATAATGATGCCCCGATTATTACCTGTCCTGACTCTATAAACATGCCCGCAGCCGGACCTCTTACAATTGTAACATATGAGCTGCAAGTATCTGACAATACCGACAGTGTCGTATTTATAAGCTATGACAAAAATCCGGGTTCGGATTTTGAGCCGGGAACAACACCGGTTACTGCAACAGCAACTGATGAATCAGGCAATTCTTCCCAATGCACCTTCCAGGTAACAATTAATGAATATGACTTTGGAGATGCATACGGATTTAACCTGCCGACTATGAAAGCTGATAACGGTGCAAAGCACCTGGTGGACGGTATAACCTTTCTTGGTGCAGGTGTGGATTCTGAAATTGATGCAAATCTGGATGTAGAAGCAGATACAAAAGCAGCCGGGGATGATAATGACGGCAATGATGATGATGACGGGGTAGTTTTTACATCAGCATTACTTCAAAATGCAGAAGCTTCAATTGAAATAACAGTGTCTGTAACAGGATTTATCAATGCCTGGATTGATTTTAATTCAGACGGAGACTGGGAAGATCAAGGTGAACATGTATTTGCCGATGCAGCCCTGGTTCCGGGTCTGAACAGCCTTGCTTTGATGATACCGGGAGATGCGGTACCGGGAAAAACACTCGGCAGATTCCGCTTTTCCACTGTTCAGGGACTTTCCTTTACCGGTGCAGCAGAAAACGGGGAGGTTGAAGATTATGAAATAAACATAATATCTTCTATTGCAGCTCACGCTCTTTCTATAACAAAAACAGGGACAGGAACCGGTATTGTAAGCAGTTCCCCAAAAGGAATCAAATGCGGTAATGACTGTACCAAGGATTATAATGAAGGCACACAGGTTACACTTATAGCCTCGGCAGAACCCGGTTCCAGTTTTACAGGCTGGTCTGGTTCGTGTTCAGGAACAGGAGATTGTGTTGTTACAATAAACGAGGTCGGCAGCGTAAGTGCCGCATTTGAAATATTTTCTGTACCTCAATACAACTTGACCGTATATAAAGATGCAGATGGAAGCGGAAACGGAAACGTAATTTCGGATATAGGCGGTATTTACTGCGGTATTTACTGTTCTCAGGATTATGATGAAGGCACCCGGATTACACTAAGAGTTGAGGCCGATACAGACTCGAAATTTACAGGCTGGTCAGGCCCATGTTCAGGAACAGGGGAATGTATTGTTGCAATGGATCGAAAACAAGAGGTAACAGCCCAGTTTGACACAACAATTATACCCCAATATACCCTGACTGCCCATAAGAACGGAACCGGTTCCGGCACAATAAACAGCGCACCTGAAGGAATAAACTGCGGTGATGCCTGTTCCCATGATTATGACATGGACACTATGGTAACACTTACAGCTTCAGCAGATGAAGGTTCCGTATTTACAGGCTGGACAGGCGGCGGATGTACGGGAACAGCTCAATGCTCTGTTAAAATAAATACATTGCAAAATATTATTGCAAGCTTTGAAAAGCCTGAGATGCTGATACCGGACAAGGAAAATGACGGCATGTCTGATGAATGGGAATTGGAAAACGGGCTTAATCCTGATGATGCTTCAGATGCCTTAGCTGATAATGACAATGACGGGCTTAACAACCTGGAAGAATACACTTATAAAACCGACCCTGATAACGGGGATTCTGATAATGACACTATAAACGACGGAGATGAAATTGAGGCCGGGATAGACCCGAACGATAACACAGAAAATGATCCTGACAATATCAAAGACGAAGACAAAGACGGAATTGCGGATTTCTGGGAAAAACTTTTTGGCCTTGATCCGACTTATTCGTATGACGGAGAACTTGATGCAGACAATGACGGGCTGAGCAATCTTGAAGAATTTACTCTAAGGTCAAATCCCAATAATCCTGATACAGACAATGACGGAATGCCTGACAGATGGGAATATGATTTTGGTCTGAATCTTTTTGATCCTTCTGATACAGGAATTGATACGGACGCAGACGGCCTGAACAATCTTGAAGAGTACAGATCCTCAACCCGCCCTGATAAAGAAGACACAGATGAAGACGGAATGCCGGACAGATGGGAATATGATTACGGTTTTGATCCTGTTGATCCTTCAGACGCTGCTCTTGATAGAGATAATGATTATCTGAGCAATGCCGGGGAATACAAACACTCAAGCAATCCCGATATTACAGACACAGACAAAGACGGAATGATTGACGGCTGGGAAAGCTTTTATGAATTAAATCCCAGTGACTCGTCAGATGCACAGACCGACCCTGACCAAGACGGGCTTGTCAACCTGGATGAATACTTAAACAAAACCAGTCCCAATCTTTTTGATTCCGACATGGACGGAATGCCGGACGGATGGGAATATGATAATAATTTTAATGTAACTGACAGGGCAGACAGGGATCAAGACCTTGACAATGACGGAATAATTAATGTTTTAGAGTTCCTTATGAATACTGATCCTGGTACTGCCGAAGCAAACAAAGACCTGGATTCAGACGGAATGCCCAACATATGGGAAAAGGAAAACGGTCTTAATCCTTTATCCTGGCAGGATGCAATGGCTGACAATGATAATGACGGGGTTATCAACCGGGATGAGTATTTAAAGGGCACTAATCCCAATATTTATGATCCCCCGGTTATTATTGAACCTGAAGAACCTGTTGTACCGACTGAACCGGCTGCTGATGAAGACAATGACGGAATACCGGGTCAATGGGAAACAGAAAACGGCCTTAATCCGACAGACCCATCAGATGCACAGGCTGATCCTGATAATGACGGACTGACAAACCTTGAAGAATATGAAACCGGAACCGACCCCAGATTAGCTGATACGGACGCAGACGGAATGCCTGACAACTGGGAAAAGGAAAACGGTCTTAATCCGACAGACCCGTCAGATGCACAGAGCGATGCTGATAATGACGGGCTGGCAAACCTGAAAGAGTTTACAAGTAGCACTGACCCCAATACAGCCGACACAGACGGGGATGGAATAAATGACGGGGATGAAGCTGCTTCAGGAACAGATCCCCTTGACCCGGATATTTCAACACCTGGAGAAAATCCTGATACAGATAAAGACGGAACCGACCCTGCAAGTCCCCAGGAATACCCCGCTGATGTGGATTCTGATAATGACGGCAGGAGCGATCTGGTTGAATATGCTGAAAATACGGATCCTGATGTACCTGATACCTTTGAAATAAGTCATATGTTCAATGATGACGGTTATGCAGATGACCAGGGTTTTGTTCTCCATATTGTTTCACAGAAAACCGGCGGATTTAAAATGGCAATTGAAACCCAGGAAGGGGAAATAACAGTCAGTTCTGATAAATTTACGGGAACCGGAAGTTTTGAAGACCCGCTTATATTTACCTGGACTCCTGAAAGCGGATATACAAAGGTTTATGAAAATACCCCGCTTCCAGGTGATACAAGCTATGACGTAAATTGCAGGTTTTATGCTGATGCAGGTACCACGCCATTTGTTTACACTGTAAAATATTCGGATTATGCAGGCTTGGAAAGCAAACTGCTTGATACGCGGGAAAATCAGAAAAATTTTGAAAAATTGTATGAGGCAGAATCCCCGGCAGTCAGCAGGATGCAGCGTGTATTTGACCCGTCTTATTCCACTGAATTTAACTATTATGTAAGAGACCGGGCAGGTCAGTACCGCCATGTTGTTATCAGGATACCGGTTATAGATTATAAATATCTTTACATTAATGACCTTGAAGGAATCAACCTGGGCTACAACCCGGAAACCGATACCTTTAATATAAATGCCGAAAACAACAAGATGAAGCTTGCTTACGGAGATCTTCTGCAAATCAAGATAGATACCTATAATTTTGGGGGAAATACCGTTGCAGAAGGTATGACAATTGAATTTGAAGCTGCAACAGGGCAGTACAAAGGATTTCCTGTTTGCTACAATCCAAAACAAGGGGGTGAGCAATCAGGCAGAATCCAGGAAGCTCCGGGCATAGAGTTTTCAATAAAACTTAACCCGAATGCACCGGCCTATGAGGTAATCAAATCCATAAGCGAGGCTCCGAGACTCATATCTTTTATGATAAACGAAATCGGAGACGGGCATAAAGGTTTTGTCAAGACAGACACTCCTTTTGAAGTAAATAAAAGCGGTGTGGCTGTATTTGAAATAAATCATTTGACTTCAATAGGCTTTGTTGTGGAAGATGCAGATAAGGATAAAATGCCTGATGACTGGGAAAACAAAAACGGGCTGGATATGAATGATCCCTCTGATGCAGATAAGGATTCGGATAATGACGGAATGACAAACCTGGAAGAATTTACAGCCGATTTCGATCCCCAGGTAAATCCGTCAGTATCAGAACCGGGATCAAACATACCTGAAACTGCTGATGATGACGGAGGCAGCAGCGGAGGATGTTTTATTTCTGCATCTCAGCAGCCCTAACGATTTGGTGCGTTACGCTGACGCTAACGCACCCTACAATAAACAATGAACATAAAAAATAAATGTTCACGTAGGGTGCGTTAGGCGATAGCCGTAACGCACCATTATTCAACGCTAATGTTTCGGTGCGGTGCGTTACGCTGACGCTAACGCACCCTACAATAAACAATGAACATAAAAAATAAATGTTCACGTAGGGTGCGTTAGGCGATAGCCGTAACGTACCATTATTCAACGCTAATGTTTCGGTGCGGTGCGTTACGCTGTCGCTAACGCACCCTACAATAAACAATGAACATAAAAAATAAATGTTCACGTAGGGTGCGTTAGGCGATAGCCGTAACGCACCATTATTCAACGCTTAATGTTTCGGTGCGGTGCGTTACGCTGTCGCTAACGCACCCTACAATATATCTCTTGAAAGGAAAGGAAATAAATTATGAAATGCCGTGTTTATGTTTTAATGATGCTGCTTATATGCTTATCTTTCTTATGTTTAACATCTGCACATGCTGATGTTGAATATAATTCTTACAATGGCTCCCAATGTGAATGTAAGGGTACTTCTGACGCAGATAATGACGGATATGGTTATTATCACGACCTTAAATGGGAAATAGATATTGATACCTTTCTCTCTTATGGTTATGACTTTTTTGACTTTTTTGATTATGCGGTTTTATCTGAAGTATGTAAAAAGCAGTGCAATGAAAAGATTATTGGCGGAGACAGTATAGATAAAGACGAAGCTGACTGTGACGACACCAATGGAGAAGTACACCCGGAAGCGATAGAAACGTGCGGGGATGGAGTGGACGCAGACTGTAACGGTGTTGATACTGTATGTCTGCCGTCAATCGTGTCTGTAACGCCGGATGTTATAGTAGCTAAAGCCGGTGATACAGTTACAATTACAGTAAAGTTTTCTAAAGCTGTATATATTGTGAGCGATGGTGTGGCATTTAATAATATATCCTCATCATTCAACCTGGATAATGGTGGTATTGCCAGTTTTGCTACTGTTAAACCCGGTTATATAGAAACAGACACGCTTGTTTACACATACGCTGTAAAAGAATCTGATGAAGATACTGATAAATTGGGAACTTCAGGCAGTATTACGGGAATTCGTGTTGTTCCAAAATCTTTTATACGACCTGACTTAGTATTAGTGGAAACCGACCCTTCCAGTATAGGTTCCCCTGACTATTACCTTCCAGACCCAATAGATACCAGTTGGCCCGAAAAAGAGGAAAATCGTCTTGAAGCAAGTTCTGTTCGAATAGACTCCACTCCGCCGACAGTGACTCTTTCATGCGAAAAACCATTTTCAAATACAACGCCTTTTAAATTAACAGCAAAATTCAGTGAAAAAATTGATGCAGACAGCCTTTCCCCTGATGATTTTGTCAGTGAATATGGCATAAGCAATCTGAAACCTGCTTCTTCCTCAGGTGATGAATGGAGTTTTGATGTAACACCGTCAGAAAGCGGGGAATGGAAAATATCTCTTCCTGCCGGTTCTTTTAAGGATATTGTAGGCTTTGCAAATAAAGAATCTGCTGAGATAACTCTGACCCTGGACAAAACAAAACCAAGTGTTGAAATTACAACCGAGGCTTTAAATCCTGTCAGTGCTTCTCCTTTTACTGTTACAGCCAAATTTTCGGAACCTGTTGAAAATTTTTCAGATATTAGTGTGTCTGTAACAAACGGCAGCGCAAGCGGTTTAACAGGTTCAAAAGACACATATACCTTTACCGTAACACCTGAAAAAACCGGTGCATTAGAAATATATATTCCGGCGGAAAAAGCCAAGGATAAAGCCGGCAACCTCAACACAGCCTCAAACACCATCACGCGGACTGTTGATGCAACCCCCCCAACTGTAATCCTTTCAACCGACGCATCAAACCCTACAAACACTAAACCTTTCATTGTTACTGCAACATTTTCCGAAAAGGTTACAGCGTTTGCAGCTGGAAAGATAAGCGTAAGCAACGGGTCTGCGGGTAATTTGACAGGTTCGGGAACAACATATACCTTTGAAGTAACACCTTTGGCAGACAGTGAAGTAAGCGTAACAATTCCCGCAGATGCTGCCCTTGACAAAGTCAGCAACAAAAGCAAGGCATCAAATACTATTTCACTTACTTATGACGGCACTGCTCCTAAAATTAATAGTCTTAAATCTGATAAAGAGTTTATAAACACCGGTCCTTTCACCATAACCGCAATTTTTTCCGAAAAGGTTAAAATTTTCACAGCAGATAAAATAACAATAAGCAATGGGACTGTGGATTCAATTTCAGGTTCGGGAACAACATACATCATTACAGTAAAACCCAGTGCAGAAGGTAAAGTAACAATATCTATTCCTGAAAATATAACAACCGATAATGTGGGCAATAAAAGTACAGGTACTGCATCTGTTTCAGTAACTTATGACACAACTGCTCCCACACTTACCCTTACATCTGCCCCTGCAAACAGCAAACCTGTCAAAGTTACTGCAACATTTTCAGAACCTGTTACAGGTTTTACAATTGATGATTTAATCCTGATTAACGGAACAGCAAGCAATTTTGAAGGTACAGGATCATCATACACCTTTGACCTGACACCTGAAAAAGAAGGTAAAGTAACAATTAATGTCTCTGCAAATGCAGCAACAGATAAAGCCGGCAACAAAAGTCTTGCCTCATCTGCTTCACTGACTTATGACAGTACTGCACCAACATGCAGTCTTTCTTGCAGTGAAAAAGACCCTACAAAAAATAAACCTTTCAAGGTTAAGGCAGCATTTAATGAATCTGTTACAGATTTTACAATTGATGATGTGAATGTAACAAACGGAACTGCAAGTAATCTTACAGTTTCAGAAACAGAATACACCTTTGACATAACACCTGCGGCAGACGGCAAAATAACAATAAATATCCCGGCAGATGCTGCATCTGACAAAGCAGGCAACAAAAGCAAGGCCGCAGAAGAACTTTCACTTACTTATGACGGCACTGCACCCACCGTTAAACTTGCCACAAGTACATCAGATCCAACAGGCATCAAAACTTTCAGTGTTACAGCAACATTTTCAGAAGAAGTTACAGGTTTGTTATTAAGTGAAATAATCGTAACCAACGGAACTGTAATCAGTTTTACAGGTTCGGGAAAAATATACTCCTTTGAAGTAACTCCTTTGGCTGACGGTATAATAACAATAAATATTCCTGCAAATGCGGCAGCTGATAAGGCAGGCAATAATAACACGGCCTCAGACACCATTTCACTGACCTGTGACGGAACCGCTCCCACGATAGTTCTTACAACCGGCGCATCAAACCTCACAAATACCAAACCTTTCAGTGTTACAGCAACATTTTCAGAAGAAGTTACAGACTTTGCCTTAAACGATATAAACGCGGACAACGGTTTTGCCGGCAATTTTTCAGGTTCGGGAACAACTTATGTCTTTGATGTAACACCCACGGCTGACGGCAGCGTTAAAATAAATATTCCTGAGAATGCAGCCCTTGACAAAGCAGGTAACAAAAGCAAGGCATCAAATGATATTTCAATACTTTATGACGGCACGCCTCCAAAAATAACATCCTTTGGCAGACAGACCCCTGCAAGTCAAAAGACCAATGCCGATACACTGGTCTTCAGGGTGACATTTAGTGAAAATATTAAAAATGCCGACTCTGCCGATTTCAGTATAAACAGCACGTCAACAGCCGGTATAACCGCTGTAAGTGCTGTAACAGCCGCTGTTTACGATGTAACAATATCAGGCGGCGATCTGGCATCCTTTAACAACAGTGTGGGATTAAATCTGGCCGCAGCAGCAAATATAACCGATGATGTGGGCAATGCCCTGGCAGCCGGTGAACCGGCCCTAGATGAAACCTATATAGTTGACAATACATTACCTGATGTTACCATAAATCAGGCAGCAGAACAGGCTGATCCCACAAACAATAATACAATCTATTTTACGGCAGTATTCAGTGAAGATGTTACAGGTTTTACCGGTACAGGTGTAGCCCTGAGCGGAACTGCCGGGGCTTCATCCAAGGTTGTTACCGGCAGCGGGACCACTTATAATATTGCAGTTTCAGGAATGACAACCAGCGGAAATGTACTTGCTTTAATCCCGCCCGGTATGGCCCAGGACCTGGCCGGAAACCTTAATAATTTTTCCACATTTACGGATAACAGTGTAGATTATAACAATGCAGGTTCCATATCCGGTAATTATATATTTGATCCTGCCACAGATGAGGACACCACTTTAACCGGTGTAAAGGTCTCAACAATTCTTGCAGATCCGTCCATCGTAGTCGTTGATACTGATGCAGGTACATCAGGTATAGCTGTAACTGCAATGACAGGAAACGAAAAATGGCAGTTTTCTCCGGATTCCACAGATGGAGAAGACGGTGTATGGACAGATTTTGACCAGACAAGTACGCCCTCAAATACAGCATCTCTGCTCCTGGATGAAAATACCTGGATTAGATATGTACCTGACAATATAAAAGGTGAAAACCCTGTTCTTACATTCAGGTTCTGGGATCAGACAACAGGAACTGCTTCTGTAAGCGGCACTGCAAGTTATGCAGATACATCTGTTAACGGCGGGGCAACTGCCTATTCTTCAGGCACTGCCAAAGCAAGCCTGACCGTAAGTTCGGTTAATGACATACCTATCTTAACAGCTTTTACAGATGTTATCGGCACAACAAATGAAGATGAAGAAATTGAAATTACCTTTGCAAAACTGGCTGCCCAGGGCAATGAAGCTGATGTTGACGGAACCGTAACAGCCTTTGTTGTAAAAAGCATAAAATCAGGCTCTCTGAAAATAGGGGAAAGTTCATCCACGGCCACGGCCTTTGATGCTTCAACCAATAATACAATAGACAGCTCAAACAATGCCTATTGGACACCGGATGAAAATGATTACGGCAAAAAAGATGCCCTTGAACTGACAGCAAAAGACAACAATGACGGTGTTTCAGCATCAGGAGTTATTGCACAAATATCAGTAACACCTGTTAACGATATTCCGACCCTTACAGTCTTTACAGCCCCTGTTGACTCAATGGAAGAAGATAACACGGTTGAAATTACCTTTGAAGACTTGACAGCCCAGGGTGATGAAGATGATGTTGACGGAACCATAACAGCCTTTGTTGTAACATCTGTAAGCTCAGGTTCTTTGAAAATAGGTACAGATGTATCCACGGCAACGGCCTTTGATGCATCAAGCAATAAGATAATAGACAGCACAAAAAATGCCTTTTGGACACCAGATGAAAATACAAACGGAATAACAGGTGCTTTTGAATTACTTGTAAAAGACGATATCGGGGCTGTATCTGCAATAGTAAAAGTTATTGCACAGGTATCAATAACAGCTGTTAACGACATTCCCACCTTAACGGCTTTTTCAGCCCCTGTTGCCGCAACAGATGAAGATACTGAGGTTGAAATTACCTTAACTGCCCTTGAAGCCAGGGGGGATGAAGCTGATGTTGACGGAACCGTAAAAGGTTTTGTTGTGAAATTAGTAAAATCAGGTTCTCTTAAAATAGGTGAAAATGTAGGTTCGGCCAAGGTTTTTGATGTTTTATCCAACAACACAATAGATGCAGCAAACAAAGGTTACTGGATACCTGCTGAAAATGAAAATGGAATACTTAATGCTCTTGAAGTGCTTGCAAAAGACGATGGCGGCTCTGTTTCCGAAACAACAGGAGTTCTTGCACAAATATCAGTAACAGATATAAATGATATACCAATTTTAACGGCCTTTGCAGCACCTGTTAAAACAACAGCAGAAGATACTCCGGTTGATATTTCTTTTGCAGACCTGGCTAACCAGGGTGATGAAGCTGATGTTGACGGAAGTGTTACAGCCTTTTTTGTAAAGACCGTAAGCTCAGGTTCCCTGAAAATAGGTGCAGATTCAGACACGGCCATACCTTTTGACGCAGCAGCCAATAATACAATTGATGCAGCAAACAAAGGATACTGGACACCGGCTGAAAATGCAAACGGAGATATTAACGTACTTGAAGTAACTGCACAGGACGACCTGGGGGCAGAATCAGCAGCAACCGGAGTTATTGCGCAAATATCAGTAACAGACATAAACGACCTGCCCACTCTGACGGCCTTTGCAGCCCCTGTTGATACGATTAATGAAGATACTGAAGTTGAAATAAGTTTTGAAGATCTTGCTGCCCAGGGAGATGAAGCTGATGTTGACGGAACTGTAACAGCCTTTATTGTAAGGAATGTAAGTTCCGGTTCCCTGAAAATAGGAACAGATGCAGCCGCAGCCGGGGTCTTTGATGAATCTGCCAATAAAATAATTGACAGCACAAATAAAGGCTTTTGGATACCTGCTGAAAATGCAAACGGAATACTTAATGCTTTTGAAGTGCATGTAAAAGATGACAAAGGCGGTCTTTCTTTAACAGCCGGAGTTATTGCCCAGGTATCAGTAACACCTGTTAATAATATTCCGACCTTAACATTATTTGAAGCTTCGATTAATACAACAAATTCAGATACTGAGGTTGAAATATCTTTTGAAGACCTGGCAGCCAAAGGTAATGAAGCTGATATTGACGGAAGCATAACAGGATTTGTTATAAAGGTTGTAAAATCAGGCTCCCTGAAAATAGGAACAGATGCAGCCACTGCCGCAGCCTTTGATGCAGCAGCCAATAATACAATAGATGCAGCTAAAAAAGGATACTGGACACCAGGTGAAACAATCGGGAAAACAGATGTTCTTGAAGTTCTTGCAAAAGACAACAGCGGCGGTGTTTCCGAAACAACCGGGGTTATTGCACAGTTTTATGTTGCTGATGAAAATGCTCCGAAGCTTACCTGCCCTGAAGATATGAGCATACCCGCAGCCGGACCTCTGACACCTGTAACATATGAGGCAGTATTAGCTGATAATACTGATACGGGTGTGGTTATATCCTATGACAAACCTTCAGGTTCGGATTTTACGCCCGGAACAACCCCGGTTACAGTAACGGCAGCTGATGCATCAGGCAATTCTTCCAAATGCACCTTCATGGTAATGGTTCATGAATATGATTTTGGAGATGCATACGGTCTTAATCTGCCAACGTTTCTGGCAAATGACGGTGCAAGACATGCAATGGACGGTATAACCTTCCTTGGTGCAGGAGTGGATTCTGAAGTTGATGCCCAGATAGATATAGAGGCAGACACAGAAGCTCTTGGAGATGATAATGACGGCAATGATGATGACGACGGAGTATCATTTACATCAGCATCAGTTCAAAATACAGAAGCCTCAATTGAAATAACAGCTTCTGTAACAGGATTTATCAATGCCTGGATAGATTTTAATTCAGACGGAGACTGGGAAGATGAAGGTGAACATGTATTTGCTGATGAAACCCTGGTTCCAGGTGTAAACAGCCTTAGTTTTATGGTACCTGAAAATGCAGTACCCGGAAAAACACTCAGCAGATTTCGCTTTTCCACTGTCCAGGGGCTTTCCTATAATGGTGCAGCAGAAAACGGGGAGGTTGAAGACTATGAAGTAAGTATAGTATCTTCTGTTGTTACTTACGCTCTTTCTGCTGCAAAAACCGGAACAGGAACCGGTATTGTAAGCAGTTCTCCAAAAGGAATAAATTGCGGTGAAGACTGTGTTCAGTATTATGACCAGGACACACAGATAACTCTTACTGCCTCGGCAGAACCCGGTTCCGAATTTACAGGCTGGTCAGGCCCGTGTACAGGAACAGGGGAATGTATTGTTACAATAAATGAGACTCAGAAGCTAACTGCTGCATTTGAAATATCATCAGTACCGCAATACACCCTGACAGTAAAGAAAGACGGAAACGGCATTGGAACCGTAAGCTCGGAACCGGCCGGTATTAAATGCGGTGATGACTGCACACAGGATTATAATAAAGGCACCCAGGTAACACTCACTGCCGCATCAGGGCTATACTCGGAATTTGCAGGGTGGTCAGGAGCATGTTCAGGAACAGGGGAATGTATTGTTGCAATGGAACAAATCCAGGATGTAATAGCTGTATTTAACACAACAATTGTACCCCAATATACCCTGAACATATATAAAAACGGAAACGGTTCAGGAAAAATAAGCTCTGCTTCCGGGGGAATAGACTGCGGTGTTGACTGCAACCGGGATTATAACCTGGGCACACAGGTTACACTTACTGTCCTGGATGAACCTGATTCCGAATTTACAGGCTGGGTAGGTGCCGGATGTACAGGAACCGGTGAATGCGTTGTAACAATGAATTCATCGCAGAATATTATTGCAACCTTTGAGGTCTCTGCTCTGATAATACCTGACACGGAAAATGACGGTATGTCTGATGAATGGGAAACGGAAAACGGGCTTAATCCTGATGATGCGTCAGATGCTTCGGCAGATAATGACAATGACGGACTTAACAACCTGGAAGAATTCATATATAAAACCGAACCTGATAACGGAGATTCGGATAATGACGGCATAAACGACGGAGACGAAGTTGCAGCCGGGATAGACCCCACTGATGACACAGACAGTGACCCGAACAATGCCAAAGACGCAGACAATGACGGAATGCCGGATTTTTGGGAAAAACTCTTTGGCCTTGACCCTGCCTATTCATTTGATGACGAACTTGATGCAGACAATGACGGATTGACCAATCTTGAAGAATTCATTCTAAAGTCAAATCCCAATGATCCTGATACAGATAATGACGGAATGCCGGACGGCTGGGAATATGACTACGGTCTGGATATTTTTGATCCCTCTGATGCAGGAATTGACACAGACAATGACGGACTCAGCAGTATTGGGGAGTACATGGCTTCAACCAATCCTGCCAATCCTGATACAGATGGAGACGGCCTGCCTGACGGCTGGGAATATGATTTTGGTCTTAACCCTCTTGATGCTTCAGATGCCCTGCTTGATAAAGACAATGACAACCTGAGCAATACCGTGGAATATTCATATGCAACCAATCCGGCTGTTAAAGATACGGACGGAGACGGAATGCCTGACGACTGGGAAAATAATAATGGTCTTAATCCCAATAACCCGTCAGATGCACAGACCGACCCTGATGAAGACGGACTTGTTAACCTGAATGAGTTCTTAAGCAGCGCAGACCCCAATAGACCTGATACGGATATGGACGGAATGCCCGATGGATGGGAATATGATAATAGTCTTAATCCCACTGACAGCTCAGATAAAGAAGAAGATCCTGACAATGACGGGATCATAAATATTTATGAGTATTTTTTTGATACCGATCCCAATAATCCTGATACAGACGGAGACGGAATGCCGGACAGATGGGAAAAAATATTTGAACTTGACCCTAATGATCCGTCAGATGCACAGGCCGACGCTGATGAAGACGGGCTGACCAACCTGGAAGAATACCAAATCGGTACCAGTCCCAATAGAGCCGATACAGACAGAGACGGAATGCCTGACGGATGGGAATATAATAACAGTCTTAATCCTAAAGACCCTTCAGACAAGGATCAAGACCCTGACAATGACGGATTGACCAACCTGGAAGAATATAAAGTAGATACTGATCCTCATGTTGCCAATACAAACGAAGATACAGACGGAGATGGAATACCCAACATATGGGAAAAGAAAAACGGTCTTGATCCCACTGACCCGTCAGATGCACAAGACGACCCTGATAATGACGGACTGAGCAATCTGGATGAATATAAAAACGGTACTGACCCAAATGTCGCAGACACAGACGGAGACGGGGTAAATGACGGTGATGAAATTAATGCAGGAACAGATCCCCTTGTCCCAAATACTGTCATACCTGAGGAACCTGCTGTTACGGAAGACAATGACGGAATGCCGGGATGGTGGGAAGATCAGCATGGACTGAACAAGTATTCTCCTTCAGATGCAGATCAAGACCCTGATAATGACGGACTGACCAACCTGGAAGAATATAAAAACGGTACTGACCCCAATGTTCCTGACACAGACGGGGACGGAGTAAACGACGGTGATGAAATTAATGCAGGAACAGATCCCCTTGTCCCAAATACTGTCATACCTGAGGAACCCGCTGTTACGGAGGACAATGACGGAATACCGGGAGCCTGGGAAGATCAGCATGGTCTGGATAAGTATTCTTCCTCAGATGCAGACGGTGATCCTGATAATGACGGACTGAGCAACCTGGAAGAATACAAAAACGGAACTGATCCTAATAATCCTGACACAGACGGAGACGGATTCAGCGATGCTGATGAAGTCAGCGCAGGAACAGATCCCCTGAATCCCCATGAATACCCGACTTTCCTGGATTCAGATAATGACGGCAGAAGCGACATTGTTGAATATGCTGAAAACACAGATCCGTATATACCTGACACCTATGAAATAACTCACATGTTCAAAGATGACGGTTATACCAGAGGAGAAGGTTTTATTCTGCAATTTGTTTCCCAGAAAGCCAGCGGATTAATAATGGCAATTGAAACTCCTGAAGGGGAAGATATTATTGAGTCTGAGAGATACACAGGAACAGGAACTTCTGAAGACCCGGTTATATTTACCTGGACACCTGAAAGTAAATATACAAAGTTTTATGAAGACACTCCGCTTCCGGGTGATAAAAGCTATGAGGTTAGTTTCAGATTTTATGCCGACACAAGTACACTGCCTTTTGTTTACACTGTAAAATATACCAGTTACGCAGGTTCGGAAAACAATCTGCTTGATACACCACAAGATCAGGAAGAGTTTGAAAAATTGTATGAGGCAGAACTTCCGATCGTTAACCATATGGAGCGGGTATTTGACCCGTCTTCTTCACCTGAATTCAACTATTTTGTCAGGGACTGGACAGGTCAGTACCGTCATGTACTTATAAAAATACCGGTCATTGATTATAAATATCTCTTTGTGAATGATCCTGACGGAATCAACCTGGGTTACAGCCCGGCAGCCGATACATTTAACATAAACCCTGAAAACAATATCATGAAACTTGTTTCCGGTGATCTTCTGCGGCTCAAGATTGATACCTATAATTTCGGAGAAGATACGGTTGCAGAAGCCATGACAATTAAATTTGAAGCTGCAACCGGCCAATACAAAGGATTTCCTGTCTGCTACAACCCGAAGCAGGTCAGAAGCCAGGATGCCCCCGGCATAAAATTTTCCATAAAACTCAACCGGGATGCTCCGGCCAGTGAGGTACTTAACTCCATAACCGATGCTCCGAGGCTGATGTCTTTTATGATAAACGAAACAGGAGACGGCAGCACAGGCTTTGTTAATGCAGATACTCCTTTTGAAGTTAATGAAGACGGCCTGGCAGCAGTTGAAATAAATCATCTGACTTCAATAGGATTTATAGTTGAAGATGCAGACCGGGACAAAATGCCTGATGACTGGGAAAACAAAAACAACCTTGATATGAATGATCCGGCAGATGCTTTGAAAGATGCAGATAATGACGGAATGACAAACCTGGAAGAATTTACAGCCAATACTGACCCCCATGTAAACCTGTTTCCGCCAGAGCCTGAATCACCAGAGCCTGAATTACCAGAGCCTGAATCACCGGCACAGGAATCGGAAAGTGATGGAATCGGCGGGTGGGGGCGTGTATGCTTTATCTCAGCATCACAACCCGCAGCAATACCCCTTGCAATCAGGATTTTAGGATCAATAATTGCAGGGCTGGCTGTAATAAGACGTTTCCGACCGTAAATTAAAACCGTAGGGTGCGTTAGCGATAGCGTAACGCACCTTAACGTATAAAACTTAATCAAAATCCTAACTTAAACGGTGCGTTACGCTATCGCTAACGCACCCTACCTGCTACTGGCCGAAAAATAATTTTCGGACTCCTGATTTTATAATTTTCTATATAATAAAAAAAGTATGTAGTCGAGCTTGCATATATTCCTGATAATATGCTAATGGAAATTTCCAAACCGCTATTACATGAAACAGGAATAAAGTAAAATCATGGAAAAAAATTCAAAACAACACCAAAATGATGGCAGCAGAAAATGGGCTGAATTTACTTCTGCTCTTGAAAAAAAAGAAATCTCCTTCTCGGATATTCCTGAAATAGATGTTCCTCAAATAATAAAAATGCTCCAGCAGGTCTTTGCATTCAGTGACTTTGCAGCAAAAAACAGCATCCGTTATCCTGAGATTATGTATGATCTTATTTATACCAATGATCTTTTACGTTCTTATGATCCAAAAGACTATATACATAAAATTAAAAATCGCTTTGACAGTGAGTTAAAAGAAATTGCGGACGAAGACCGGCTTTGCAGTTTACTGCGTCAGATTCGTATGCGTGAGATGCTCAGGATTGCCTGCCGTGATCTTGGAGGTCTGGCTGATCTTGTAGAGACAATGGCTGATCTTTCAGCTTTTGCAGATGCCTGTATTGAGGGAGCCTTATCTCCTTTGTATAAATGGCATTGTGAAAAATACGGTACTCCTGTCAGCACTGATGGTTCTCATCAATCTCTTGTGGCTCTGGGTATGGGAAAGCTTGGGGCCTGTGAACTTAATTTTTCTTCTGACATTGATCTTATCTTTGTTTTTCCTGAATCAGGAGAGACCCAAGGCAGAACAAAATCAATAAGTAATAATGATTTTTTTATGCGCCTGGGCAGACGGCTTATTCATGTACTTGGAGCAAAAACTCATGAAGGCATGGTGTTCAGGGTTGATATGAATCTGCGTCCCTTTGGGGAAAGCGGGCCTCTTGTCATGAGTTTTGATGCAGCAGAAGCCTATTATCATGAACAGGGCAGGGAATGGGAAAGATATGCCTGGATCAAGGCCAGGGTTGTGGCCGGAGATAAATCGGCTGGTCAGCAGTTTTTAAATAATCTCAAACCTTTTATATACCGCCGCTATCTTGATTACGGGGTGTTTGAATCCCTGAGAGATATGAAACAAAGAATATCCCTGGAAGTCAGGCGCAAAGGAATGGAAGATAATATCAAGCTTGGCCCCGGAGGAATCAGGGAAATAGAGTTCTTTGGTCAGATTTTTCAGCTTCTCAGGGGGGGAGTTCTGCCCATGCTCCAGGAACGCCGTATTCAAAAAGTGCTGAAAATTCTTGCACAGGAAAATCTAATAAGGCAGAATGTATGTAATGAACTTTTGAAAGCCTATACTTTTTTACGCAATACAGAACACCGGCTTCAGGAATTTTCAGATGCACAGACCCATAAACTCCCCCAAGATAATCTTGACTGTGAACGACTGGCAGCATCACTTGGTTTTTCAGACAGAAATAGTTTTAAAGAAAAGCTTCAGTTTCATATGAATGTTGTTCACAGGCACTTTAGCAGCCTTTTGAAAACCGAAGAAAAAGAAGATAAATCCTCGGATTTTTTACAGCCCCTTATAAATGTATGGAGCCAGCCCGGTGATGATATTGAAAATCTGAATATACTTAAATCAACAGGTTTTGACAATCCAAAGCAAGTATTAACCCTTCTCCAAAATCTTCGCAAAGAACTAAAAACCGGGAGATTAAGCAGGGAAGGCTATGATCGTATTCACCGGCTTATGCCCATGATATTATGGGAAACAGGCCAATCAGAAAGGCCCGGAATTGCACTTGACCGTATCATCAATCTGATAAAAGCCATCCGCCAGCGAACCTCCTATGTATCCCTTCTCCTGGAAAATTCATATGCTTTGGAACATCTTGTGAAGCTGGCAAATACAAGTGCCTGGATTCTTAATTTTCTTATACAGCATCCTGTTTTACTTGATGAACTCCTTGATCCCAGAACCCTTTATACACCTCCTGAACGGCTTTTAATGGAACAGGAAATCAGCACAAAACTCAGCAGGATTGATCCTCAAGATCTTGAATACCAGATGGATGAATTACGTATTTTCAAGCAGATTAATATTTTGCATGTAGCAGCTGCCGATATAAGTGATTCCATGCCCCTTATGCGTGTAAGCGACTATCTTTCCGATATAGCGGAAATCATATTAAACCAGGTGCTTGAACTTTCATGGAATCATCTTGTTAAAAAACATGGTGTGCCAACCTGTGATCCAACTTTTAATTCAGATACTGAATGTGGGGACAGGGGCTTTGCAGTAATTGCCTACGGCAAACTTGGAGGACTTGAACTGGGATACAATTCCGATCTTGATATGGTATTTCTCCACTCAGGCACATCAGGATATACAAAAGGCGACCGGCCTGTTGATAATACCACTTTTTTTGCACGATTGGGACAAAGGGTGCTTCATATTCTTTCCTCATATACAGCAACAGGCAAATTATATGATCCGGATATGCGGCTGAGACCCAGCGGAAGCGCCGGTATTCTTGTAAGCCATGCAGAAGCTTTCAGGGATTATCAGTTAAATGAAGCCTGGACATGGGAAAAACAGGCCCTGGTAAGAGCCAGACCCATAGCAGGAGACATGGGTCTGCAAATTCGTTTCCAGGAAATACGAAAAGAAATTATAGCGCAGCCCAGGGATAAAGATGAATTGAGAAAAGAAATCCTGGATATGCGTGAAAAAATGAAACAGGAACTGCTAAAACCTGAACCTGGAATGTTCGACCTTAAACAGGGCAGAGGAGGTATTGTGGATATTGAATTCCTGGTTCAATACCTGGTACTTCTCCATGCAAATAAATATCCGAAACTACTGACATGGACTGACAATGTCAGATTAATCAAAACTCTTGCTGATGCAGGAATTATAAATGATATAACAGCATATACTCTTAGAAGAGCATATCTCATATATCGTGCAACAGGTCATAAATTGAGTCTTAAGGAAAAACATGGCCATGTTAAAAAAGAACATTTTTTTGAATTGAGAAAACAGGTGATAAATGCTTGGAAACAGTTTATATAAGGGAGTTCCTAATAAATAAAATACCTGCATAAAGCTGGGGAATAAATCCCCCAGCTACAAGCTAAACCACCCTAAAGGGTGCTGAATAAATAACAAAATATGACTTTAACAGCAGGCTTTAGCCTGGTTCAGCTTCTATCCTGGAGCTTTAGCTCCAGGCCGCATGGGTAGATTAATATTTGACAAATCCCTAAAAAGAAGTTCTGTAAAGATAATAAAGGAGCTGGAAAAACAATTTAGATAAAAAAGGTTTTTATATTATTACATTTTGGTGTAAGAGATTATCCGAAAATTTATACAAAAATTATAAAGATATTAAAGGAAATACAATAATGGAAGAACTAAATGAATTACAAATTGCACAAATCATAGGTACTATTGTTACAAAGCATGGCTGCGAAATAATTGAGATGGATTTAAATAATTATATCTTAGATATTGACGGACCATCTGAAGCAAAAACGGAATGTGCAAAAGAGCTTCAGATTTTTCTTGGATAATAAGCTGGTAATCCCACATTTTAATTCAAGCTTTTTCCTTATTTTATTCAGGATCTGACAATCCGTACCTTTCCATAATCTTCCGGCAGGTTCCGTTTTCTTTAATCTGTTTTAAAGCCTGATTGAATTTTTCCCGCACTAATTGAGCCTTGGGATATTTTCTGGAAATCATTAAATGGGAATTCCCTGTTAAAAAAGGTTTTTCAAGGATTCCAAATTTATTAATCTCTTCTGGATATAATCTTCGGATAATATTCCATCCCACCTTGAGTTTCCGATGGAAACCGCGGTCGTAAACCGGAAAAAGTTAAAGTCGTATCTGAAGGAAAACCGGTTAAGGTAAATTCTCTGATTGATTTGTTAGAATGGGAACAAATAGAGGTGCGTAACACGGAGCGAGGAAAATTGATTGATAGTTTCGCATCAAAGAAAGTTTTTACCGTTTATGAAGATAAAGAAGACGTTGCAGAAGAGTGACTGGTTATCCGTCGAGATTCGAGTGATAATTATTCCTACTCATTGTCCAATGCACCGGCGGAATCATCTCTTGAAACTTTAGCATATCAAAAATGTCAGAGATATTTTATTGAAAGAGCGAACCAGGATGCCAAGTCTGAGGCTGGATGGGACGAATTTCAGGCTCAAAAATTCAGAGCATGGGAACACCATACTGCTTTTTGTGTACTTGCATGTTGGTTCATGGCGCAAACTAAACTGGAATGGAGCGAATTGCAAGATCAGGATCTGGATTTGGTTGAGGAATTTGAAACAGATATTCTTCCGTCGTTATCATTTTCAAATATTCGCAATCTTCTCCGTGCAGTAATGCCGCTGCCTCAACTATCACCTGATGAAGCGATGCTTTTGACAATTAAATGTCTTGTTAATCGCACTAAATATAGGAAAAATAGAATGAGAAAAATGAATATAAAAAGGAAGAAGATGAAAACATGAGCCTATAATGAGAATAATATAGAAGTTTTTTTGAGATTATTCTTTTTGTTAAAAAGATTTCTACTTTTCTAATGTGACATTATCAAGTTAATCAGGTCCGCAGATTTAAGAATCTGCTCTGCAAGATTATTAACTGCAATAACTCCGTAAGGACCCCGGCGAAGAGCGCATATGATCCTGAATTTTTCAAAATTTTTAAATATTTCTGCAACACCGGCTCCTGAATTTAGGCAGTCAAGATATGATTTAAATCCTTTGATAACTAAATCTTTTAAATCAGGTGCAAGATTCTGGGAAGAGGATAGTTTTTCCCATATAATATCAGGGTAATCACCTTGTTTAAGGTATGCAGCCGCCTGTATCGCTGAAACGATAACTTTTTTGAAGGTGTACAATGCAGTCACAGATTTTTGAAGAATTTTCATCAGGAGAGGAATGTGTCAGCAAATCACCTGTTATGTCCTTTAATTCCTCACAGAATTTATTTGAAAAACTGTAAACATTGCCTGTATCGCAAATATCTCCCAGCACAGCTCCTGCTTCAACAGATGCAAGTTGATCCTTATCTCCTAAAAGTATGAGCCGCGACTTGGTAGGCAGGTCTGAACCAGTTTGGACATAAGTGCAAGATCAACCATAGATGCTTCATCAACAATAAGAACATCAACAGGCAGAGGATTTTTTGCATTATGCCGAAAGTAAGGAGAACCGGGAATTGTTCCCAAAAGCCGGTGGATTGTTGAAGCATTGCCTGAAATATCATCTTGCACATGGGAGGGGAAAATATCCTTTTTCCTGAAAATAGCTTCCTGCAATCTTGCAGCGGCTTTTCCTGTGGGAGCAGTAAGGGCAACACGCACCTGATTTTCCCCTGCCTGTTCGTAAATTAAGGCAAGAATCTTTGCAACAGTTGTTGTTTTCCCGGTTCCAGGTCCCCCTGAAATTACACAGAAATTACAGGTCAGTGCTGTAAATGCCGCTATTTTTTGCCAGTCCGGCTGCACGGGATTATTATCTGAATCATGCTCTGAAAAAAACTTGTCCAGCCCCTGCCTTAACAAAACCATGTCTGCAATATTGGGCTCTGAGTTAACCTTTTCCAGAATCAGCTTTGCAAGAATTTCCTGGTATTCCCAATACCGGTATAAATAAAGGCGGTTATTATGATCCAGAATAAGGGGCTTATATTCTCCGGGTTTTCCAACTACCCAAGACCTGGAAAGAGATTTTACCCATATTGGGGGTTCAGGAAATGATTTTGCAGGCAAAGGGCTGTCAAGTTCTGGAAGTTCAGGAACTGAAAGGTCAAAGCAGATATGCCCCTGTCTTTGATACCTGCTCATAAGAGCTGCTGCTAATGGTACGCTTTCCTTTTTTTTTATCAAGCCCTGAGATAAATCTGGCAAAACGAATATCCAGATATGAAAAAAACCCGCCTTCATAAAGATGATCAAGAACATCTTGTTTCATATTTTTGCCTGGTGATAATAAGATTTTAAGAAAAAGGATTTGTTGTGATTATAACTCATCAGGATCTATCCCCATAGCACGAAGCTTTTCTGCCAGCTTTTTTTCACGATCTTCTGCCTGTTCTGCCCTGTTGCGATCGGCTTTAGCTTCCTGCTTGGCAAGTTCTGCATTTTTGCGTTCAGAATCAGCTTCCTGCTTGGCAAGTTCCGCATTTTTGCGTTCAGAATCAGCTTCCTGCTTGGCAAGTTCTGCATTTTTCTGTTCAGAATCAGCCCTTTCATGTCCGGTTGGAATAAGATTGCCTTCTTCATCACAAAACCGGAGCCAGGTATCCATCCTTCCTTCATATATACCTTCCCACAATGTTACCCTGAGTCCGACTTTGGATAATTGATTATCTATTTTAGGGATATATCCTTTTGCAGATAATTCATATACACGCAAAGATTCTTTCTGGATATATTTCTGGGGATCGTAAATAATATAATACCATACACACATGTCAGCATATTTTTGAATCTTTGTACTATTTTCTCCTCCCTGTTTATTTGAAACAACTTCAACAACAAGCTCAGGGGGTTTTCCATATTCCCATATAAAATAGGAGCGGTTCCTTTTTTTCCATATATCTTCAGGCAGTTCTACATCCAGACTCAAAAACATATCAGGCACAATAGCCGGGTCACTGACTTTATTAAAAACACCGACATTGGCAGCAGCGACAAAGGGTCTGTCAGTATTCCAGGAATTATTTAAGGACTCTGTAAGCAGCCTTTGCTGTTTTTCTGAAAATATATTATCCACGGGTGTGTCATCCTCCGTAATTATATGACTTATATCAGGGTCAGGGAAATCATCATATTCGTCTTGAAGGGCGATTTCTTGCATGATTTTATCCTCCTGTTTTATTTTGGTTTTTATGTCATTTCCAATGTTTTCAAATCAGTAATTGGAATTATAAATCATCAGGATCAATCCCCATAGCACGAAGCTTTGCTGCCAGTTTTCTCTCTCGTTCTTTGGCTTGTTTAGCATTTTCCCGTTCAGCTTCAGCTTCCTGCTGGGCCAGTTCAGCCCTGTTCCGTTCAGCTTCAGTTTCTTGCTGGGCCAGTTCAGCCCTGTTCCGTTCAGCATCAGCTCTTTCATGTCCGGTTGGGATAAGATTACCTTGTTCATCACAAAAGCGGAGCCAGGTATCCATCCTTCCTTCATATATTCCTTCCCATAATGTTACTTTGAGTCCGACCTGGGATAATTGATTATCAATTTTAGGAATATATCCTTTTGCTGACAGTTCATAAACACGCAAAGCTTCTTTTTGGATAAAATGCTGGGGATCGTATATAATATAATACCATACACACATGTCAGCATATTTTTGAATCTTTGTACTATTTTCTCCTCCCTGTTTATTTGAAACAACCTCAACAACAAGCTCAGGGGGTTTTCCATATTCCCATATAAAATAGGAGCGGTTCCTTTTTTTCCATATATCTTCAGGCAGCTCTACATCCAGACTCAAAAACATATCAGGAACAATAGCCGGGTCGCTGACTTTATTAAAAACACCGACATTGGCAGCAGCGACAAAGGGTCTGCCAGTATTCCAGGAATTATTTAAGGACTCTGCAAGCAGCCTTTGCTGTTTTTCTGAAAATATATTATCCACGGGTGTGTCATCCTCCGTAATTATATGGCTTATATCAGGGTCAGGGAAATCATCATATTCGTCTTGCATCGCGGTTTCTTGCATGATTTTATCCTCCTGTTTTATTTTAATTTTAAGCTTTGTCAATATTTTCACAATTCAGAATAGATTTCAAGTGTAATCAAATTACAGGTTCCAAATTTTAAGCAAACTAAGTACCTCATCAAAAACTTCATGACATCCCTTAAGGTATCCACAGGAATAGGGCATGGCATATTTTGTTCTTGAGCATTTTCATATGCTATTTTATATTGAAAAAGGTCATGAAGAAGAGCAGCAATTACAATTGCAGCCCCAAGTTTTTAAAAGACGCTGTAAGTTCTCTAAATTCTTCAAATAACAAAAAATAAATCTGAAAGGGAAGGTATGAACGAACGCAAGACAGTCTTTTTACTGATCTTGATTATGGTTAGCACATCCCTGGTTATTGCAGGCAGCAGCATCGCTATTCTGTACCATGCAGGATTTGAAGAAGATCGGATGAGGCTTGAGGAAACCGCAAAAAGCCAGGCCCGGCTTATAGAAGCCATTGCCCGATTCGATGATATATACAGCAAAGATTATCCAGAAGGTACGTTTGCGGCAACGCTGTCCCAGATAATTGATGCCCATAAAAAATATCCGGGTTTTGGAAAAACCGGTGAGTTTACACTTTCCAAAAAAGAGGGAGGAAATATGGTTTTCCTTCTAAGCCACCGGCACTTTGATCTTGATAAACCCAGGCCGGTCCCATTCAATTCGGAACTTGCTCAGCCCATGCGCCTGGCTCTGTCAGGCCGTTCCGGCACAATGGTCGGACTTGATTACCGGGGAAAAACAGTTCTGGCTGCATATGAGCCTGTTAAAGAGCTGAACCTGGGCATTGTGGCTAAAATTGATTTATCAGAGATTCATGAACCCTTTGTAAAAGCAGGGGCAGCAGCAGTATTCATTATGTTATTGGCAATATGTATCGGTGTCAGCCTGTTTATCAGAATCACCAACCCTATGATTAAAAAACTGGAAGTGCGGTCAGCTAAATTGGAAAAGTTGAATAATCTCTTTAATCAGGAAATAAAAGAACGAAAACAGGCCGTGGATGCACTGAGCAAAGCACATGATGAACTGGAAGCAAAAGTAAAAAAGCGCACCAATGAACTGCTAAAGGCCAATGAGCAGCTAAAAAAAGAAATGGAAGAACGCAAAAAAGCAGAGACAATATTGCAGGAAAAACAGGTCCAGCTTATCCATGCCGGACGCCTGGCATCCCTGGGCGAAATGGCAACAGGCATGGCTCATGAACTGAACCAGCCCCTTTCCATTATCCGTTTACAGGCTGAATCATTAAAATTATTGTTAATAAAAACAGGCTGTCTTCAGCCTGAGTTTGATGATATGCTGAAATCTGTTATCAGAGCTGTTGATCGTGCAGCAGAAATCATTGAGCATATGCGGGGATTTGCCAGAGCAAACGGAGGGGACCAGAATGAGATTAACCTGACAGAACCGGTGAATAGCAGCCTGAGCTTTTTCAAAGAGCAATTTAGGCATCACGGGATATTAGTGACAACCGAGTATGAAGATGATCTGCCCGAAGTCACAGCCGATTCTCAGCAATTTGAACAGATAATGGTCAATTTCCTGTCCAATGCACGGTATGCTGTGGACAAACAGGGAGAGCAGGAAAAAAAAGATTATCAGAAACAGATCATATTGCGCTTGTTTTATGACAAATCTGAAAATGCAATTATTTTAGAGATCAAGGACAACGGCATCGGGATGACACAAGAGGAAAAAGAGCAGTGCGTGGACCCCTTTTTCACCACAAAAGAGGTAAACGAGGGCACAGGTCTGGGATTGTCAATTGTTTACGGAATTATCAGGGAGTTTAACGGAAACCTGAAAATCACAAGCGAAAAAGGAGTGGGAACGATCATGCAGGTTATTATACCGGGGAAGCAGAGGAAATAATGAATAAAGCAAGAATCCTGATCACAGATGACGAAGTTGAACTCTGTGATATTTTGAAAAAATCCCTGGAAATACTTTGGGATAATTATATCATACAAACCGCCTATTCGAGCGAGGATGCACTTTCCGTTATGGGAAAAGAGGATATTGATGTATTGGTTACAGATATTCGGATGCCGGGCATGGACGGAATAGAATTAATGAAAAAAGGCAAAGCAATCCAGAAAAGTTTACAGACCATTGTCATCACAGGACATGGAGACATGGATAGCGCCATTGCAGCCCTGCGTCTGGGGGTAGACAATTATTTAATAAAGCCTGTTTCTGCTGAAACCCTGCATTTTGCCATTAGAAAAGCCTGGGAAAAAATAATGCGGAAAAAGGCCGAGAGCCGTCTGCAAAGGAGCGAGTGGCAATACCGGACTTTGGCTGAAAAAGTGGCTGACGGAATCGCCCTGATTCAAAATGGCAGGTATCTGTTTGTTAATGAGGCATTTATCTCCATGTTCGGGTACACAAAATCAGAACAGCTTGTGGGAAAGAAGACAGCAGAGCATATAGCAGCAGATTTAACAGAGCCTTTTCCGGAATTGCACGAAGCTCCTGCAAGCAGCAGCATAGTTGAACGAGTTTTCACGGAAAAATTCAAGACAGAAGATGGCAGAGAATTCTGGGCAGAGGCCCGTGTGAACCTTATTGAATGGAAGGGCAGGCCTGCTGTTTTAAGTACCGTAAGAGATATTACCCAAAGCAAGCTCAGGGAAATGGAAATCCTGGAACAAACAGAATATTTTCGCAGGGAAAACATAAAACTCAAATCATCTATAAAGGATCGTTACAGATTTGGAGATATTATCGGGAAAAGTCCTTCCATGCAGGAAGTCTATGAGCTTATCATACAGGCCGGCGCATCTGAAGCAGGGGTGATTATTTACGGTGAGTCTGGAACCGGCAAAGAACTGACAGCCTATGCGGTTCATGAAATGAGCAGCAGAAGTAAGAATGCTTTTGTTCCGGTTAACTGTGGTGCAATTCCTGAGACCATTCTTGAAAGAGAGTTTTTCGGACACAAAAAAGGCGCTTTTACAGGAGCTGATACAGATATTCACGGGTATCTGGATCTTGCTGACAAGGGGACCCTGTTTTTGGATGAGGTGGGAGAACTTGCCCTGAACATGCAGGTTAAGCTGCTGCGCGCCCTTGACAAAGGAAGCTATTTACCTGTGGGAAGCAACAAAAGCAAATGCTCTGATTTCCATGTTATTGCTGCTACTAACAAAAATCTGAAAGATCAGGTGAACAAGGGGCTGATGCGGGAAGATTTTTTTTACAGAATACATGTTATACCGATTTATATGCCCTCTTTAAGAGAACGCAGGGAAGATATCCCTCTGCTGATTGATCATTTTTTTGAAAAATATGATCAGGAAAACCTGCCCCCGATTACCGGGAACATATTGGAATCCATGTATAATTATCAATGGCCCGGAAATATCCGGGAACTTCATAACATACTTAGCAGATATGTCACCCTGAAAAGATTTGATTTTCTGGAAATTACTAATGCAGAAGCGGTCAATACAGGCGAGGATACAGGATCAGACAGTTATGGGCCTGAACTCCGTGCATCTCTGGCAAGATTTGAAAAACAGCATATTTTACGAATCCTGGAACAAAATCTCTGGCACAGGGGCAAAACAGCCGCCATGCTGAATATTCCCCCAAGAACACTTTACAGTAAAATGAAAAAATATCGGCTGATATAGGCACAATTTCGGCCATATGTGACTGATTGGTATTTTTTTATATTATTATCAGATAATTAACTCCTGCATCTATCTTTACATCAGCCATTAATGGCCGATTCTCAAAACCCTCCAGCAGTATCAAAACCGCCTGATTTTAATTTATTTTATATAAATTCGGACAAATAGATTAAAAATCAGTTGCTTGGCATGATTATTGATAACTATGTTTCCAGCAGACTTTTCCCTTTCAGTGATAAATAGCAGAAAATGTACTGAGAAAAAACTTTCGACTTTTTTAAAAAATCGGAAGTACGGGGCAATTTTATAATTTTCTAAATAATGAATAAATCTGATCTAAAAGGATAATTCCTATGAATATTTTAATTGTGGATGATGATGTTTCTGTTTCCCGGTTTATTAAAAAGCTTTTTATAAAATGGGGACACAGCGTTGAAATTGCGGACAGCGGCCGGGACGCCCTGAAGAAATTTGCGAAGAACGGATTTGAGATGGTTCTGCTTGATATATTTCTGCCCGATGTCAAAGGGTATGAGTTAATTCCGAAATTCAGAAAACAATGCCCGGACACAAGCATTGTAGCCATGACAGGATATAATACCCGTGAGCTGGAATTAAAAATCAGGAAAAAAGGGGTGTTGTTCTATATGTCAAAACCTGTGGAAACCGGAGATCTGAAATCTGTTGTAGATTTTATTTCTGCTAAAAATTCAGGAAATCCTCACCAGACAAATGACCAGACAAATGACCAGATAAAAAAAATAACCCATCAATAATTAAGGAGGGAGCAGAATGATAAGATTTAAAGATATTAAAATGAGATGGAAGTTAATTGCCGTGTTTCTGATCGTGGGCCTTATTCCAATCGCGATTGTGGGATGGTGGAATGCCAGGCTGGCAACAGAGGCGCTCATGAAGAAATCATATGCCCAGCTTGAGGCTGTGCGCGGGATCAAGACAGCACAGATTGGAAAGTTTTTTAACGAGCGCAGGGGTGATATAGGGGTTCTGGTTGAAACAGTGGCCACCCTGCGGCAGGATGCATTTCAAAAAGTTGAATCCAACAGAGAACTTAAAAAAACGTACATTGAAGAATATATGGAGGATATGAAATCAGCGCTGCATATTCTTAAAAATGATCCCTATGTCATGAACGCGCTGATCGAATTTGATCGTGCATATGAAGCATCCGGTGACAGTGTGACCACTCAGGAGTGGAATGCCCTTGCCAAAAAATATGACCCCCGTATTAAAGGGATTATGGAAAATAACGGGTGGTCCGATATCTTCCTGATTCACACGGACGGAGATATTGTCTATACTGCTGAACGGGAGTCTGACCTGGGAATGAATATTCCAGACAGCAAACTCAGAAATTCCGGTCTGGGAAAGAACTTCAGAGCCGCTATGTCAATGGACTCGGATGATATTGCTGTGGCCGACTTTGAGCCTTATGCTCCGTCAGAAGGCCGATATGCAGCATTTATGATGGCTCAGATGCGGGACGATCACGGTGAACTGAAAGGGTATGCGGCCTTCCAGATACCCACTGACAAACTCAACGCCTTTGTTCAGAAAAATGTTGGCATGGGCAGGACTGGCGAAACCTATCTTGCAGGGGAACTGGACCGTAAGACGAGCTATCGCAGCGACCGGGTGGTTAAGGAGGGTAAAATCGGCCAGGAAAAAACTGACGTGTATATTGATAAGGCCCTTTCCGGCAAAACCGGAACAAAGGTCAAGATCGGCAGCAAAGGTGAACTGGAGATCATCAGTTTTGCACCGCTGAATATACCGGGTTTAAACTGGGCTGTCATCACCACCATGAGTCTGGAAGAGGCCATCGCCCCGAAACTGGAGGGTGAGGAAGAGGATTTTTACGCCAAATATATTGAAAAATACGGTTACGATGACCTGTTCCTGATCAATCAGGATGGATTTGCTTTTTACACCGTTGGAAAGGAATCGGATTACAAGACCAATCTCGTCAGTGGTAAATACTCAAATTCCAACCTGGGCAGATTGATCAAGAGGACATTAAACACAAAAGAGTATGCCATGGCGGATTTTGCACCTTATGCCCCCAGCAATAACGAGCCTTGTGCATTTATCGCCCAGCCCCTGGTTCACGCCGGAGAAGTTGAAGTGGTGGTGGCCCTCCAGCTCCCATTAGAAACGATCGACAGCATAATGCAGGAACGTTCCGGTATGGGCAAGACCGGGGAAACCTATCTCGTCGGAACAGACAAGCTCATGCGGTCCGATTCATTTCTTGACCCTGCCAACCATTCGGTAAAGGCATCTTTTGCCAATACCTCCCTGGGAAGTGTTGACACCGAAGCAGTCAATGATGCTCTTTCCGGCAAGACAGGAAGCAAACTTATACTAGATTACAACGAAAATCCGGTTCTTTCAGCCTTCACCCCTTTAAAAATTGAGGATATGACCTGGGTATTACTGGCTGAAATTGATGAAGCCGAAGTCAAGGGCCCGATTAGAGAACTCTTATTCTCAGTAATGAAAATCGCTCTGTTTATTGCAGTTTTTGTGGCGATTTTCGCATTCTTTATCGCAAAAGGAATTGCAACGCCTCTAATTAAGGGAGTTGAATTTGCCAGGTCATTAGCCAACGGCGATCTCAATGCTGAAATTGATGTGGCCCAGAAAGACGAGATCGGTATGCTGGCTGATGCATTAAAGGAGATGATCTCAAGAATCCGGGAGGTTGTGGCCGGTGTAAAGAACGGGGCCGGAAATGTGGCTGCATCAGCAGACCAGTTGTCCTCTGTGAGCCAGGAAATGAGTTCCGGTTCAGAAGAAATGTCCCAGGGCGCTTCAGAGCAGTCATCTTCCACAGAGCAGGTATCTGCATCCATGGAAGAGATGACTGCCAACATTCGACAAAACGCTGACAATGCGCAGCAGACCGAAAAGATCGCATTGAAATCAGCCGAGGACGCTGAACAGGGCGGAAAAGCTGTTTCGGAAACCGTCACAGCCATGAAAGGGATCGCTGAAAAGATTTCAATCATAGAGGAGATCGCCCGCCAGACCGATCTGCTTGCCTTGAATGCCGCAGTGGAAGCAGCAAGGGCAGGAAATCATGGCAAGGGCTTTGCAGTGGTAGCATCCGAGGTTCGCAAACTGGCCGAGCGGAGCCAGATAGCAGCGGTCGAAATCAATAAACTGTCGGTCTCCAGTGTATCGGTTGCAGAAAATGCTGGCCAGATGCTGGCCAGGGTCGTTCCGGATATCAGGAAAACAGCGGAACTGGTCCGGGAGATCAGTGCTGCCTGCAACGAGCAGGACTCAGGTGCTGGGCAGATTAACGAGGCTATTCAGCAATTGGACCGGGTAGCCCAGCAGAATGTCAGCGTTTCCGGGGAAACGGCCGCTTCTGCCGAGGAGATGTCTGCAACAGCCGAGTCCCTTTCTGCCCAGGCAGATGAGCTTCAGAAGACAATCGGGTTTTTCAAAATTGAAGAGACAGCCGGACTTCCAGGGGGTTACATGGTGCATACAGAAGCAGCTGTTCAACAGACACCAGATAAAATGGTGCGGCAGCAGACGGCTCACATCCATCAGGATTTCAATATCAGCCGTGACAAAAAAGATGCCGGAGACGGAAACAGAGACGGAGATGGAAACCGGAAACCTTATCCAATTGAAATGATTAAAAAAGGGAATAACGGGGATACCATTGATTCAGACTTTGAGATTTATTAAAGCCTGTATCTTTGATTTGGAAAAAGGGGCGTTTTTTCACTGTGCTCAGGAGGTGCTAATGTATAACCTAATGTATAAAAATTCAGAACAAATACCTGGAAAAGCAGGAGAAGATGCTATTAATCTGAATTTTCAGCTAAAGGGAGTAAATGAAGAACACAAGGATTTTATCCCCCTGAAACATGAGCATGATGCTGAACTGATTGTAGCCAGACGCTCCCTTGATTCTATTACAAAGTCCGCTCCGGGAATCATTTACAAACTTGATTCAAAAGGTATGATAACTTTTATTAATGATGCTGTCGCAAGGTGCTGATATTCCAAAGAAAAACTCATTGGGAAGAGCATTTTTGAACTGGTTCACCCCGAAGACAGGGAAAAAGCAACTTACAGGGTTAATGAAAGAAGAACAGGAGACAGAAGCACAAAAAACTTTGAGATCAGGCTGTTGACAAAGACGAACGGGGCATCTTCCAGATCAGAATCAAAAAGAACTGAAACAGAACGTGTCTTTCGTGTAAGCGCAGAAGGGCTTTATGAGTCTGAACAGGCTGACACAAGGACATTTGCAGGAACCATAGGCATTGCAACAGACGACACAGAGCGCAAACAGACGGAAAATCGTCAGAAACTGGCATTTCAGGTTTTGGAACTGCTGAATCAGTCAGACGAAAAATGCGATGTTATACGCAGCATTCTTTTGCTGATTAAAGAGTTTACAGGATTTGAAGCTGTGGGCATCCGCCTGAAGGACGGCGATGATTATCCATATTATGAAACCTTTGGATTTTCTAAGGATTTCGTGGAAAAAGAACAATATCTCTGTACACGGGATCAGACCGGAGAATTGGTACGGGATTTGGAAGGAATGTCATGTCTTGAATGTATGTGCGGCAATATAATCCGGGGCAGGACCGATCCGAACCTGCCTTTTTTCAGCAAAGGCGGCAGCTTCTGGACAAACAGCACAACAGAACTGCTTGGGTCCACCACTGAAAAAGACCGTCAGGCCCGCACCAGGAACCTGTGTAACACCGAAGGCTACGAATCTGTTGCGCTTATCCCCTTACATTCCGGGAAAGAAATTATCGGGCTTCTCCAGTTAAATGACAGGCAAAGGGACAAGCTAAATCCTGAAATGATCCGTTATTTTGAAGGAATGGGAGCCAGTATCGGGATAAGCCTTAAGCGTAAGTCTATACAAAATGCATTGCAAAATTCTGCCCGGCAGTGGGAAAGTACTTTTGATGCTATCAGTGACAGTATATGTATCCTGGATACCGAAGGAAAAATCCTCAGATGCAACAAAGCCATGACAGAGCTGGCAGGCAAACCCTTCAGAGAGATTATCGGAAAAAGGTATTGGGATCTTCTTTACAGAACACCTGAAACCATTGAAGGAAAACCTTTCAAATACATGACAAATATTCACCAGAGAGAATCTCTTGTTTTACCTGTTAATGGCAAATGGCTGAGCATTATCGCAGATCCCCTGACAGATGAGACTGGTAATTGCATGGGAACTGTTCACATCATAAGCGATATAACCGAGGTTAGAAAACTTGAAACCCGGCTCAGGCAATCCCAGAAAATGGAGGCCATTGGCACATTGGCAGGGGGTATTGCCCATGATTTTAACAACATTCTTTTTCCCATCATAGGTTATACTGAAATGTCCATGGATGATTTGCCGGAGCACAGCAGTGTCCGAAAAAATCTTAAAGAAATCCTTCATGCATCCTTAAGGGCAAAGGATCTGGTCCAGCAGATTCTGAGCTTCAGCTGTCAGAAAGATCAGGAGTACAAAACATTTAAAGTTCAGTATATCATTAAGGAGGCCCTTAAACTGCTGAGGTCATCCATACCGGCGACCATTGAAATCATAGAGAAAATTGACAAAAATTGTAATAAGATTTTAGGAGATCCGTCCCAGATTCATCAAATAATCATGAACCTGTGTACAAATGCATATCATGCTATGGAAGATACAGGGGGCAGACTTGAGGTATCTCTAAATGAAAGAGATATAAAATCTGCTGATTTCACGGGAAATATACATTTAAAACCAGGCAGGTATCTTCAGCTCACAATAAGTGATACAGGAAACGGAATCAGGCATGATCTCCTGGAACGGATTTTTGAACCCTATTTTACAACAAAGAAAGATGGCAAGGGCACCGGGCTGGGGTTATCCGTAGTTCACGGAATTGTTACAAATCATAGGGGAGACATATCAGTAAGCAGCGACCCTGGAAAGGGAAGCGTTTTTCATATTTATTTACCTGTGATTGACAGTTTCCCTGAAAAAGTTGAGACCGGATTCCCTGAAACAGTGATGCATGGCAAAGAAAACATCCTCCTGGTTGATGATGAAGAACAAAATATTCGCATGGTTCACCTGATGTTAGAGAACATGGGCTATAAGGTGACATCACAAACCCTTGCCATGCAAGCTTTGGAAGTATTCCGCTCACATTCGAATCAGTTTGACCTGGTATTAACCGACATGACCATGCCCCATATGACAGGTTTGGACCTGGCCGGAGAGATTATACAAATCCGGCCTGATATCCCCATAATACTTTTTACAGGATTCAGTGAATATATAAATGAGGAAATAATAAAAAAGGCAGGTATTCGGGAGTTTTTCCTGACTCCAGTTGCTAAAAGAGACCTGGCAAAGACTCTCAGGAAGGTATTGGATCATGGGTAAAAGAAATAATTTTGATCTGAGGTTCAACCATGACAACAGTATATAAGTACCTCATCAAAAATTTCATGACATTTGTAAACCACATGGGGATAGTGCTCACTTACAATAATAATTTGTGGTAAAAAAAGTAATATGGAAATGTAAGGGAATTTATGCACAGGTACTTATGTCATGCAGCATGGTCTCTGATAAAGGCATGGGAGCTAAGATTAAAAAAAGAAAGATTTACCGGTCTGGAGATAATATTTTCCTGATACAATCCCTTGAAATAAGATTCCACGCCCTTGATCTTTTCGGAATTCAAATCATAATGAAGCTGATTATAATACTGCCTGCATTTATGAACGGATATTCCAAGCTTTTTTGATGCTTGATGATGTATTCGGGGCATATTTTTTTTACCAAAAGTTCTTGATATTTGAAATTGATCTGCTATTTCTGATACCAGTTCAGGGTGTTCCTGTGCAAAAGCTTTACGCACTGCCCACATTGCAAATACAAAAGGCAGCCCTGTATGTTCCTTCCACATTTCTCCCAGATCCCATACATGATTAAATTTGGATGACCATTCTTCTTTTAAAGCTGCGTCGCCTATAACAAGGGCAGCAGAAGAATCTTCAGGAAGATCGTCAGCACATCTTATCTTTCCGGTTTTAATATAAGGTTTTACTTTTTGAGATGCAAACAGGAAACGGGACAGGGCAGCGGCAGTTGCAGATTCACGGGTCAGGATAACGGTTTTTCCAGTAAGTTTTTCAAAAGGATATTTGCTGACCAGGATAACACTCATTACAGGGCCGTTGCATGAGATTGAAAGATCAGGCAGTAAAAGCCATTTATCCTGATTCCTGGCATATGCTGCTGATGAGACAGGGCTGATATCCAGTTCTCCGTTTGCCAGCATTTTATTAAGATCAGAAGGCGGTGCGCAGATCATGTTTATCCAGGGAGGTTTATGTCCGTTATTAAAACCGTAGTATATGGGAGCTACATTCATGTAACTTATCCGGCCTATCCTGACCCGATGTTTTGTTAAGCAGGAATTATATTGATGTTTCATGGATCATTTTCTCCAGCAAATCTGAGACTTTGTCAGCAGTTAAGGGTAAATAAATAAAAACAGCAGCTTTTCCAGGTTCCAGACTTCCGAATTTTTGAGACAGGCCCAAAGCTTCTGCACCGTTAATTGTTGCCATTTCAAGTATGATTTCAGGTTTGATATTTGGGAAAGAACTTGCAGTAAATGCCATTTCGTCAAACATGCTAAGTGATTGAGTGCTTGCCAGGCTGTCAGTTCCCATGCACGGCTTTATTCCTGTTTTGAGCATTTGTTCAAGATTTGGAAGCTGCTTATGAAGATTGTAATTGCTCCTGGGGCAGATACATACATTTGCTCCACTATTTTTTATAATTTCAAATTCCTGTATTTGGGAATGGATAAGATGCACCAGCAAAAGGTTTTCATTTAAAAGCCCCATTTTATTAATATACCTGACAGGACTTTTTGCAGGAAGGCCCCAGTCTGAAAAATCAATACCTCTTTCAGACAGAAATTCTGCCCACTTTCCCTTACCTGTTGTCAGAAATTCAATTTCATCCTGTGATTCAGCAAGATGAAGGGAAAAAGGGCTGCCTTGATTTTGGGCAGTCTGACTAAGTGATTTGAGCATGGCAGGGGATGTGGTATGAGGAGCATGTCCGGCTAAAGATGCTCTGAGGTTTTCATTTTTTTCTGGAAAGGAATATTCAATAATCTTCGTACCTAAATATTCCCGGAACCAGACCCCGGCAAGACCGGATTTGCAAAGAGTATCCCATGCCAGTCCCAAAGTGGATATATCGCCGACCACTCCGCATCCTGAATCCTGTAATTCTTTAATGCCGATTTCTGCACCGTTTTCCAGTTCTTCAAGAGTATAAGTTTCCCTGAGCCTAAGAAGTTCCCTGACCCAGGATTGAAAACCCTGATTTGATGAAAATTGGTCTAATGAATATCGGTCAAATTCAATCTGTCCTTTTAATCTGCTGAGTTCCAGATGTGTGTGGGCATTTACCAGGGCTGGAATAATCACCCCAGGGCCGTGATCTGTGACATTTTTGGAATTATTATTTTTGGAATTACTATGATTATGGCTTCCTGTTTCCTGGATAATTCCGTTTTCCACCTTGAAATATCCGTTTCGGATGAATCTCTGGGAATCAACCATAATCCACCCGGCCCTGTGGATTCCTTTTTCAACTTTTATGCATCGTCTGTCCAAAGCAATCAGCCTTTTATATGTATATGGTTATAAAAGCAATCCCTTTGAACTGCCTGGAAACCTGCATTTTGGATCAGGCGTATCATTTCCGATTCAGGCAGGCGAAAATTAACACCTGCGGCAGCCACAACATTTTCTTCAATCATGGTGCTTCCAAGATCATTTGCACCGAAAAACAGGGCTGTCTGGGCTATTTTATCCCCCTGTGTTACCCATGAAGCCTGGATATTAGGGATATTATCCAGAACAATGCGTGAAAGAGCCAGTACACGAAGATATTCAACAGAGCTTCGTTTTTTTACCTGGATTTGTGTATTATCAGGCTGAAATGTCCAGGGAATAAAAGCTGTAAAACCGCTTGTATCATCCTGAAGCTGTCTGAGTTTTATCATGTGTTCTATAATATGCTCGGGTTTTTCAACATGGCCGAACATCATGGTGGCACTGGTTTTAAGTCCCAGCATATGAGCGGTTCTCATGACCTCAAGCCATTGCCCTGCTGTGCATTTATTGGGAGAAACTTGTGTCCGTATTTCATCAATAAGGATTTCAGCACCGCCTCCGGGAATGGAGTTTAATCCTGCATTAATAAGCTGTTCCAGGGTTTGCTTAACAGACAGACCGGATTTTTGAGCCATAAAAGAAATCTCTGGAGGAGAAAATCCGTGAACATGAATTTTAAAATTGTTATGGATAAATCTGAGCAGATTCAGGTAATAATCAAGCTCAAGTTTCGGGTGCATCCCGCCCTGGAGCAGTATCTGGGTTCCACCCAGGTCAATGGTTTCCTGGATCTTCTGCTTTAGAGAATCTTCAGAGATAACATAAGCATTCTCATGATCTGCTGTGCAGTAAAAAGCGCAGAAAAGGCAGCCTGACATGCACACATTGGTATAATTAATATTCCGATCAACAACATAAGTAATATGCGCTTCTTTATGCAGTTTATACCGTTTTTTATTTGCCAGATCACCCAGGGTCATTAAATCGGCTTTATGAAAAAGAGCCAAGCTTTCTTCAGGATTGAGCCGCTGGTCTGCTTCAACTTTTTCTATTATTTTATCAAGTTTTATTTTAGACATGATTATAAAAAGAATCCCTCTCAACCGGGTTAAATCCGGCAGATTTTATCAAATGCTCCATGCGTTCCCGTGTCAGCCCTTTGGGAGAAGACGCTCCTGCCATGTGGGTAATTTTTTCCTCAACAATAGTTCCATCAAGATCATCTGCACCAAAGGAAAGTGCAACCTGTGCCAGTTTTTCACCAATCATGACCCAATAGGCTTTTATATGGTCAAAATTATCCAGCATAAGCCGGGCAATCGCTACGGCCTTGAGATCGTCAAATCCGGTAGTACCGGGAAGGTGTGAAAGCTGGGTATTCTGAGGATGAAAAGCAAGGGGGATAAAAGCTGAGAACCCTCCTGTTTTATCCTGAAGCGCACGAAGCTGGATAAAATGGCGGACACGTTCTTCAATGGTTTCAATATGTCCGTAAAGCATTGTGGCATTGCCTTTCAACCCTGCATTATGCAAAGCTTCCATAATTTCAAGCCAGCGGGTTCTGCTTATCTTCCTGGGAAATAATTCCTGCCAGATTCTATCACTCATGACCTCAGCCCCGCCTCCGGGAGTCATTGCAAGACCTGCTTTTTTCAATTCTTCAATGGTCTGTTCCAGTGAAAGCCCTGAAATTTGTGCAAGATAATCAATTTCAACTGCTGTAAATGCCTTAATGTTTGCCTGGGGCCGTATCTCCCGGACAGTTCTGAGCAGGTCAAGATAATACTCAAAAGGAAGTGAAGGATTTAAGCCACCAACTATGTGCAGTTCCCGAATGGGTTCGTCAATACGGGATTTCAGGCGATCTTTAATATCTTCAATGGAGTATGTATATGAGCCGTTTTCTTCCTTATCCCTTGCAAAAGCGCAGAAACGGCAGCGGTTCAGGCATACATTTGTGTAGTTGATATGCTGATTGTACACATAGTATGCAGTGCTGCCGTGACGTTTTTGACGAACCATATGGGCCAGTCTGCCGACTCCTATAAGATCATGGCTGTTATACAGGGCAAGACCGTCTTCAAAATCCAGGCGCTCTCCTGCATTAACCTTTTGTTTAATTAAATTTAACTTACTGTCTATAAAAGAAATATTCATATAAATCCTATACCTTCAATATTTAATGACCATGTGGTCATATGTCATAAACAAAAGAGATTTTCATGGCAAGGATTTTTTTATTGTACAGGAAATTAAAATTTATTTTTTTTAACCACGAATAACACTAATTACACGAATATGTTATGATTATAAATTCGTGTTATTTGTGTTATTCGTGGTTTCTATAATTCGGAACGTATCTGGTTATAAACCTGGTTTGACAGATAGGGATTAATGACAGACTGGAATTCTTTATCATTAATGTAACGGGCAAAAAAATCCTCGTTTTGTTCCATACGGTCTATGAACAGGCCCTCAACCTCTCTATCAAAGGTGTAATTGAAATTTTCCTGGGGATTTACCAAAGCAGCCTGATTTATTTCCGGGTTGGAAACTGCATCTTCAACAACAGCATCAATAAAAAGCTGGTCTGATTTTGTAAAATTTGTACCAAAACGGTCATTGAGCAGATCAATAAGCCTGGACAGTTCCACCTGCTCACCATGAATTGTTCCTGTTCCGGTTTCAGCAGGGCCGGATAATGGGCTTTCTGCTCCCGGTTCAAGCAGTATTGACCCTTCACTGATTTTCTGAAGACGGTAAAACTCAAGGCTTATATCTTCATCAAATTTGTATATTTCACCGGTTTCGCGTTTTGGCAGTTTTTTCACTAGAAATCTTAGATAAGTGTAAAGCTTTTCAAGGTCAGAATCCTGGAAAGGTATGATCTGGGAAAGAAAAGCATAGAGATTTTTAAAAGCAGCAACAACCTTTCGGAATTCTTCCTGATTTTCTTTGTCAAGCTGCTTAAACCTTTCCACAGCCGGATTAATGCAGGCATACAGTTTGCTTTGATCTGCAATGCTCTGTTTTTTCTTTGGTTTGTAAAATATTTTGCAGAATTGCTCAACCTCTTGCTTGTAATATACCTGCCATGCGTCAAGGCGTGCCTGGATTTCATATAATTGCCTGGGGTCAACCTGTTCTCCTGCAATTGTATGTTCATAATAAGGTGTAAAGGATTCCAGGATTTCATCCTGATTATTAACAAAATCAAGGATAAAGGTGTCATCCTTTCCCGGATAAATCCGGTTCAGGCGCTGAAGGGTCTGAACTGCCTGGATTCCTGAAAGCCGTTTATCCACATACATGGTGTGAAGCAGTGGCTGATCAAATCCAGTCTGGTATTTTTCCGCAACAATGAGGATATGAAATTCATCAGATGCAAAGCGTTCAGGCAGTTCTTTTTCCTTTATGCCATTGTTCATTTTTACTTCTGTATATTCTTTATCAGGTATGTCAGGATCGGTCAGGGTTCCTGAAAAGGCAACAAGAACCTTGAGGTTGTAGCCTTTTTCACTGATATACCTGTCAAATTCCTGTTTGTACCGCTTTGCATGAAGCCTGGAACCTGTCACCAGCATGGCCTTTGCTTTTCTCCCTATTTTATGGCGTGTATGTGCCTGGAAATGCTCAATCATAACCTCGGTTTTCTGGGCAATATTATGGGGATGAAGGCTTACAAATCTTGCCAGGGCGCGGGCTGCCTTTTTTTTGTCCACTTCCGGGTCATCTTCTATGGATTTTATGAGCTGGTAATAGGTTTCATAGGTGGTGTAGTGATTTAAGACATCCAGGATAAAGTTTTCTTCAATGGCCTGACGCATGGTGTAATAGTGGAATGCAGCCGGATGCCCGTCTGCTTCGGGCTGCCCAAATACCTCCAGGGTTTTGTATTTGGGTGTGGCTGTAAATGCAAAAAAGCTGATATTGGGCTGCCTGCCCCGTTTTGCCATTGTTCTGAGGATTTCTTCTTCATGGTCAGGGAGTTCCTGTTCTTCCTGAAAAGCACGGGCAGTCTCCCGGATTTGAGCACCAGCCAGAACCCCTTTAAGCTCAATGGCGCTTTCCCCGCTCTGGGAGCTGTGGGCCTCGTCAATTATTACAGCATATTTTCTTTTTGGCAGTTCCCCTATCTTTTCAGTAACAAAAGGGAATTTCTGGAGTGTGGTAATAATAATGGGAATGCCTGAAACAAGGGCATTGGCAAGTTGTGTTGAATCTTTTTCTACCTTTTTTATCACTCCCTGTTTATGTTCAAACTGATAGACTGTGTTTTGTAACTGCTGGTCAAGTACACGGCGGTCTGTTATAATAATCACGGAATCAAAACATTTCACATTCTGTTCATTATAAAGGCTTGAAAGCCGGTGTGCCAGCCATGCAATGGAGTTGCTTTTCCCGCTTCCTGCGCTGTGCTGAATCAGGTAGTTGCGCCCGGCCCCGCTGTTTTTTGCGTCTTTTTCAAGTCTGCATACTGCATCCCATTGGTGATAACGGGGAAAGATCATGGTTTCTTTTTTCTGTTTTTTCCCGTTAACCTTTTTTTCTTTTGTTTCCAGGTGGATAAATCTTCCCAGGATGTCCATGATACAGTCTTTATGCCAGATTTTTTCCCAGAGATACGCGGTTTTATAGTTGTCCGGGTTTTCAGGATTTCCGGCCCCGCCCTGGTTTCCCAGATTAAAGGGCAGGAATATTGTATCTGCCTTTGCAAGCCTGGTGGTCATGTAAACCTGATCCGGGTCAACTGCAAAATGAACAAGTGTTCTTTTTTTAAACTGAAAGATTAAATCAGCGGGATCGCGGTCCTGTTTATACTGGGTAATGGCATCCTCAAAGGTCTGTTCTGTAAACGGGTTTTTTAGTTCTGCTGTAATCAGGGGTATGCCGTTTAAGCTGAGTACAAGATCAAGGGAGTTGTTATGGCGGTCGCTGTAATATAACTGCCGGGTTACGGTCAGGCGGTTGGCATTGTATAATTGCGAGGTTTCAGGGTTCATGGTGCTGGCCGGTGCAAAAAAAGCTGCCCTGAATAATTTGCCAAAGCATTTAAAACCGTGGCGCAAAACCTTGAGACAGCCTTCGTGTTTTGAATCCAGGGCCTTGCAGAGATCATCAAGTAGTGTCTGTTCTGCCTTTTCCTTTTGAATATTTTGCAGATACTGCCATTTATCAGCCTGAGTATTACGGATAAAAGCCATGAAAATGGAAGGGTCAATCCCCCGCTTTTTATCAAACCATGATGAGTCGCTTTTTATGTATCCGCATTTGGTTAAGAGAAGGTTTTCTATGGCCTGTTCAAAGGTTTTTTCAGTTATGATATTTTTCATTCAAATCCATCCCAATTCTTTAAGTCTTTTCCATGCAATACGGATATGAGGCGGTTTAATTATTCTTTTCTTTCTGCTGTTCCAGTTTAGGACTTGAGCAACAGCTTTTTCAGGGTCTTCTTTACTTAAAGGGTCTTTTTTTTCAGCTATCCAATGAATGCTGGAGAGTAATTCCATTCCATATGGTGTTTCAAAACCTTCTATCAATTCCTCAACCCTGAAAAGAGAATGGCGCATGGCAGGCTGGACAGATAAAAATTTATCCGCTTCCTTAACAGCACCGGGCACTAATTCTATTTCAACATCAGGTTTTTGTGTATCACCGTATCCTCTGATGTAATGACCTTCCAGAATTTCCAGAACTTTATTCAGGTTATGGGCATATGGCCCATATAAACCGGTTTCATATTTCAGGCGCAAAGGTTCACCGGTTTCTTGCAGAAAATAAGCCAGTTTCTGAATTTCCAATAATGTCAGGCGATAAGAAAAACGTGTGTATCTCTGCATTAATTTGATAAAAAACGCTCTTGCCATTGTCATTTCAGGTCGTTTTGTTCTAACCGGCATAGAACGGGCATCTGGTGTGCCAAGAGGCTCGTAAAGAAAGACTCTAACATCCATAATGATTGAAAAATCATTTTCAATCATAAGACGAACTTCTTGCCAATCAAGTCCTCCCAATCCACATCCCAGCGGTGGAATTGCAATGGTTTTTATTTTTAAATCTATCACTTGCTTACTAAGTGAATTTAAACCGTCTTTAATATCTTCTATTTTTGATTTTCCACGCCAATGCCTTTTTGTAGGAAAATTTATAATATATTTTGGATTTACCAGGGAGTCGGTTTTAAATATAAACATCCTGCCCGGCCTTACCTCTTTTATCCGACAAGCCTTTTGATAAGCTTTAAAATTATCCGGGAAAGCTTTTTTAAATTGCAGTGCAATACCTTTTCCCATATATCCGATGCAGTTGACTGTGTTGACAATCGCTTCTGCATCAGCTTCTAAAAGATTACCCCTTACCAATTCTATCATGGTACATCCTCCTTAATAATACCAATCCCGTCTTATATAAACCGGACGATGAAGTTCAGGCTGAAATACCTTCATGATATTTTCTGCTCTTGACTTCATATGATTATTAATTACCCCTATTTCATGAATTAATGACCATTCACAAAATCCATACACAAGAAATTCGGCCTGTTTTCTTCTCTGCCGATCCATATCTTCCACTGTATCCCGCCAAAACCAAGTATAAACTGTTTCCCAGTCAACATTATTTAAATTGGCAAGATTGTCAAACCATTCTGTAAAAACCGCAATCCCGTGACCATCTGAAAAAACAAAATTTTTACCTGCATAATTCATTGTTTGGACAGTTGAAATAAGATAAATTAATGATTCCTGACCGTCTTTATAGTCTGTTTCCCACCGTGTATGGAGTCTGTAAAGCATTGGAGAGCGGGGGCCGAAATAAAACGGAACATAATCATGGATGGAACCGCCCGAACTGCATGGAATCTGAGTTAATCTTCGATGTGATTGTATATCAATATTATGAATGGTTTTATATACGAATCCATCATCCGGCGTATGATTTGGTGAGTGAATTCCGCCTCTTTGCAGGTATATTTCAAGATTATCTATATGAATAAAGCGAAAAATCCATGTGGGATTAGGAACAGGCATGATTTAGCCTCCTTTGGTACATAATCATGCCAATCATGTAATCATGAAAATCATGGTTCCGCACATCAATTTTACCGGTAACAGCAGCGGAGATCAGGGCGGTGCGGTATTCTTTGAGACAGAATATTGATTTATAAATTCTTTCAATAATAGTGTTTATATTTAAGATGTAATCATTCAAAAAACTAATAATAATCTCTTGCTCTGATTTTGGTGGAACTAAAAATGAAACAGACAGAAAATCACCATGATTTAAATCTGGTATGGTAGTTGTTCCTGCTAATACTATAAGATGCTCATAAACAACTGAATTTTT
>JAUCGD010000492.1 GCA_030377945.1 Desulfobacterales bacterium HSG17
GTTACATATGAAAAAAAAAGAGAGACATTTTCTGTTCATCAATTAACCATTTGTATGGATGAAATGCCCTTCGGCTGGTTTTTGGAGCTGGAGGGAATGCCTGACACGATTGCCATCTGGGAAAAAAAGATAGACCTTTCACCCATCCATCGCTCCAAAAGAAATTATTTGTCGATATTCGAATCAATTGTCCATTCAATGGGTATTACTGATATAAAACCGATATTTAATGATTTTCATGATATCATCGTACCACCTGAACTAATTATAAATGCACTCTGATTCAATTTTTATTATTTTTTTTCAGCGTTGGGATTCATGCTGCCCATGCGATATCCGTCAAGATCCAAAGCAATGTAGCGAAAGCCGATGGATTTAAAATAGGCAACCGTCTTTTTTCGAATATCCTCATTCATTATGTTAACAAATTGATGGGGTGGGACTTCGATCCGTGCCACATTGTCATGAACCCTCACCCGACAAGCATTCATGCCATTTTCAATTAGACAATTTTCCGCTTTTTCTATTTGACGCAATTTTTCAAGTGTAATCGGTGTTTCAAAAGGAATTCGAGAGGCCAGGCATGCCATTGAAGGGTCGTTCCAGGTAGGGAGTTGCATCTTGCGGGATAATGTACGAATATCTGCTTTGGTTAAGCTGGCTTCCAGAAGCGGTGCACAGAATCCAAGCTCTTCTGCTGCCTGCATACCAGGACGATAATCTGCAATGTCATCAATGGTCACTCCATGTGCCAGTGTTTGAATGGAATGATCTTTGGCAATTTGGATCATTTTGCCAAATAAAAGTCGTTTACACAGATAACAACGATTTTTCGGATTCATTGTAAATTTTTGATCTTCTAGTGGGTTTAGTTCGAGAATAAGATGATTCACTTTAAGCAGCCGGGCCACTTGTTCAGCTTTTTCAATCTCACGGGATGGTTGAAGTGGGGAGGCAATGGTAACCGCCAAGAGTTTAGGGATGCACGCTTTTTGGGCTGTAGCCAATAAAAGTGAACTGTCTACACCGCCGGAAAAGGCAACCAGTAAACTTTTAAATTGTGATAAGGATGCATTTAAACTTGATTCTTTTTCTTTAATATCACTCATGTATGCCTCAGTTTTCTATGGCCGCTTAAGCCTGTTGGAGGTTAAATTGGTAAAATAAAAAAATATTTACAAAAAAGAGTCAATCCTATAAAAGCATTTTGCGAAAATCGGATTGAAAAGTACACGGTAAAAACCAATTATAATGAAGATCGAGTGCCATAAAGATAGGTTGCATCGGCGCTCCTTGTAAACCTATAACGTAATTCATATATTAATGGGAAGATACGGTTCATGGGTAAAAAAAGTTTAATTAAATCGACCACGAAAAAAAAAAGTGGGGCAAAAAAAAGTCCTGTTAAAATGGAAAAAGCCAAAGCCGCCAAGGCAGCAGCACCTAAACAATCTGCCAAACCAAAAAGTGCACCCAAAGGCACTAAAAAAACCCCGGCTAAGATAACCAAGGCCAAGGCCGCCAACAAAATTAAGGAAAAAGCACCTTCTTCCCTTCAAAAGAAAACTGATAATATTTTGTTGAAAGATTTTGGGACCCTGTCACCCAAAACGTTATACAAGCCCCCGAAATCCGCACAAAAAGCTAAATTCACTGCTCCACCCTATTTCAAAGGCAAACGCAAAGAACAAAAAGAACGGCTACATGCCCTTTTGATGCAGATTTATGACATAGCGGAAATCAGGCAAGCGGCCAAGGTGCCGATAGAGGTTGCTGCCACTGGAACAGAAACCGTAACTGTCGCTCCTAAGGTGCCGGCAGCTGCATCTAAGCCCGCTGCTCCGCCCAAACCCGTCGTCAAACCCCTTGTTCCACCCAAAACTTTATCTGAGCTTCTCCTGCAAAAATTTGACTGGCCGATAAATCCGGCAGTGGTAAACCCTGTTGCAGAAGATGCCGCTAAAAAATATTCATCCCCACCGATGTTTGCTGATAAAAGCGCTGAAGAGCAGGCACGCTTGTCCAATCTATGTATTTTACAATTCGATCTCTCGGTTGTGGATAAGGTCGAAACTGCAATTGAAATAGAGACTGAAACTGAGGCCAAAGAGGAGGAACCATCCCAAGCACCGGAGCCTACCCCGGAGCCTACCCCGGAGCCTACCCCGGAACCAGCACCGGAACCAGCACCGGAACCTGCCTCGCAGCCTACCTCGCAGCCTACCTCGCAGCCTACCTCGCAGCCAGCACCGGAAACATCTGAATACAAAGCTGATCAGGAGAGCCCTGAGGTTTCAATAGAATCTATTGAACCTGAGCCGGAATGCGAAAGTATTGATCCCATTATTAGCGAATTTAAAAAGGACGGCGGTATGAATAATTTTGTCAAAGCATTAGTTGCTGGTTTTGCACTATTGATAGCAGCCCTTGTGATCACAAGTTATTATAACTGTGGAAAATATTATTTGGTTCCGGTTCGAAATGGAC
>JAUCGD010000493.1 GCA_030377945.1 Desulfobacterales bacterium HSG17
TTTTCAGTATATCTGCCCGTAAAATTGTCCGTATAATTGTCCGGGCATAATAATAAAAAAGGATGTTATCTGTCTATTTTATGACAAATCAGCATCCAGCCATATCCAGCCTATTAAGCCTGTTAAAATCAGGCATATATTCAAAATCAATTAGATTTGTTTTTAGCTTTTGGAAAGCATATTTTGAGAAAAAATAAATCCAGTCATTTATATTTATATTATTTGTTTGTCAATATTTTTTCAAAAAAAATAATCTTTCAAACTGTTATGGTTATTAATATGAAAAACTGTATCTGTTTTTTTCTCTGTTTTCCTGTATCTTTGTTGATAACATAAAAAAATAAAATCACGAATAACACTAATTACACGAATATATTAAACTTTTAATTCGTGTTATTCGTGTTATTCGTGGAAAAAAAAAGGAGACAGACAATGAATTTTGAAAACCTGCTTGCACACAGAACGGAAAAAATGAAAACCAATGCAATCCGGGAAATCCTGAAACAGGTTTCCCAGCCAGGTATGGTCTCCCTTGCAGGCGGCATTCCAGCGCCTGAAAGTTTTCCTATGAAGATTATGGAATCTCTTAGCAAAACCGTTATGGAAAAATATTCATCAGGCGCTTTTCAATATGACCTTACAGAAGGTTTTATGCCCCTTAGAAATGTACTTTCCGAATATCTTGCAGAAAAAGGTATCAAAGCTGCCAAAGAAGAAATCCTTATAGCCAGCGGTTCCCAGGGATTACTGGATGCAGCAGGCAAGGTTTTTATCTCCAAAGGCGATAAAATCGCTGTTGAAGCTCCCACCTATCTTGGGGCTATATCCGCATTTAATCCTTATGAACCTGAATATGTTCGCATGGATACTGATGATAACGGGCTGATCCCGGAATCTTTGGAAAATGTACTGAAGTCAAATAAAATAAAGTTCATTTACCTGGTTCCCACATTTCAAAATCCCACTGGCAGGACTATTCCCAAAGATCGCAGGGAAAAAATCGCCGGGATTATAAAGCAGTATAATGCCCTGTTAATAGAAGACGATCCTTACAGTGCATTAAGATACAGCGGAAAAGATATTCCGGCAATCAAAACCCTTGCCCCGGATAATGTTGTGTATATAAGTACCCTGTCCAAAGTTTTTGCCCCTGGTTTGAGAATCGGATTCTGTGCGGCACCGGAACTTATTCGTAAATGGCTTGTAACTGTAAAACAGGGAACAGACCTGCATACAAGCACCTTTAACCAGGCTCTTGCAGCAGAATATCTTTCAGGCGGTCATTTGAAAAGTCATTTACCTGAAATCCTGAAAATATATAAGCCAAAACAGGAAGCCATGCTCAATGCCCTTGAAAAATATATGCCCGTAGATTTTAAATGGTCAAAACCCCAGGGAGGGATGTTTCTCTGGGTTGAAGGTCCGAAATCAATGGATATGGAAAAAATTTACTGGAAAGCAGTTGAACGGAAAACCGCTTTTGTTCCTGGAAAAATCTTTTACACACAAAAAGACGAAGGAATTGAAACAATGCGCTTAAATTATACAATGGCTGACAAAGCAGCCATTGACAGGTCTGTTAAGATATTATCGGAAGTTTTGCAGGAATAGAGATAATCAATAATCAGTCCGGGAAAGAATAGTCCCTACTTTTCTGCCTGCTCTATCCACTTTATTCAGGCAGTCATAAAGAGTGTCAACATCATCAGGATCTGAAACAGCAGCCCTGGCAAGTTCAAGGCTGGCTTTAACAAGGGAGAATGCAGGGGTATTAATAGCAGGCTGATCTTTCCCGCCTTTTAATTTTTTTGCTTTTGCAGCAAGCTTTTCAATCTCAGGTTTCCATTGTTTGGAAGCCTGAATCTTTTTTGTCTTTTCAGGTTTTGGCTTTGCCTCCAGTTCAAGAGTTTCAATAATCCGGTCATTCTGCTTTGCAGCCATATAAACTTCTTTAAGACGCCTTTTTATACCGGAACCAAAGAACATTCTGCTTCCGAACAGAAGCCCGTCATAAGTTATTTTCCCTTTAAACGGAAGTAAAACAGCTTTTGTATAATGAGGAAGCTGGCTTTTGTGAAACATTTCATCAAGACCGTCTTTAATCCCGACAACAGCATAAACATCAGGATCACTTATAAAAATAGCATGTTTTTTCAAAAATCTCTCAATGAAAAAGTCTCCAATAAAAGGTTTTTCCCATTTTGAAAGTATTTCCAGCTTATCTTCTGAAAGCCTGTCAGGATTCCTTTTAACATATTGCTTAATCAGTTTGGAATCTTTAAAAAGACTCTCCCTGACTTTCATTTTATCTTCCTGGCTGACATCACTGATATAATCAGCAATTCCCGGCACATTTTTAACAATTTTAAGTTTTCGGTTAACAAAAAATTGAAGTCCCCACATAAGTTCCCAAAACAAATCTGCATCAAGGTCTGAAAGTTTCATATTTTCTCCTTTGTAATCGTCATTATCTCTAAAAAAACTT
>JAUCGD010000055.1 GCA_030377945.1 Desulfobacterales bacterium HSG17
CTATTATGAATTTTCCGTTTTTGTATGGACATTTGCACTTATGATGGTTAAAAAAAAACAATGGGCCATGCGTTCAAAAGCATGGCTTGAAATAGAAGGAAATCCGGTTATAGGTGAAGGCCGAATGGTCATGCTTCAGGCTATTGATTATCATGGCTCATTTATTCAAGCTTCAAAAGAAATTGGAATATCCTGCCGAAAAATCAGGGGCGCTGTTCGTGATATGGAAAAAGCTGTTGGCAAACCCCTGGTAAAAGCTTACAGGGGCGGAGGAGACGGCGGAGGTACAACATTAACTCCAACAGCCCATAAGCTGATAGAATTTTTTAAACAATTTACAAATGGATTTCAAAAACAGGCTGATATCTGTTTTAAAGAGATAATCAATAAAGACTTATAATACCGATGGGCAGAAAATGCCACTCGGATTATGGGAAAAAGGAGATATAATTACATGAAATCATTCCATGAGTTATTGGAAGAATCTGTTGAAAGGCACGGTCATTTATGTGCAGGTCAGATCATTGGAGTACGGATGGCAATGCTCGGATGCAGCCTGGTGGGAATAGATGACCCAAAAGCTCCCCATCTTAAGAAAAAACTAATAGTCTTTGTTGAAATTGACCGGTGTGCCACAGATGCAATTGAAAGTGTTACAGGATGCAGGATGGGAAAGCGTACCCTTAAATTTAAAGATTTTGGAATAAATGCTGCTACATTTGTTAATCTGGATACTAAAACAGCATACAGAATTGTTTCAACTGAAGAATCAAGGGATTTGGCAAAAAAATATGCTCCTGAAGAAACCAATCCCCATCAACAGCAGATAAAAGGTTATAAATTAATGCCTGATAAAATGCTTTTTGATATTTGCCAGGTTGAAGTCAATCTCCCGGAATGGGAAATGCCAGGTCCTCCAAGACGACATGCTGTGTGTAATAAATGTGGACAGATGGTCAGAGACCGCAGGGAAACCCAGGTTGAAAATGAAACACTTTGCCGCCCATGTGCCGGAGATGCATATTTTTTTCCCATAGAAAAATAATATAACCACGAATAACATAAATCAGATATCAAATTATGAAATTCACATGGAACAAAGCCAAGCGGAGGACAAACCTTGCAAAGCACGGATTTGACTTTGCCGATGCTGAGGCTGTGTTCACAGGCATGACATACACATTCGGGGATGACCGGACATATTACGGAGAAGACAGATTCACAACTCTTGGCATGCTGGATGGCAGAGTCGTGGTGATTGCCCATACAGAGGATGACGATGAGATACGCATCATTTCGATGCGAAAGGCGACGAAACATGAGCAGAAAAAATACTTTCGGGGATTCGGAGACTGACTGGCAGCGTATTGATACCATGCGGGATGAGGATATTGACCTGTCCGACATACCCGAAGTCACTGAGGAACAGATGGCGGGAGCCAGACTGCGCATCGGCGGCAGATCTGTGCCGAGAGGCAAGATCAGTGTGCGTCTTGACGCCGAGGTTGTCGCATACTTCAGGATGAAGGCGGGCGAAAAAAAATATGAGTCTGTGATAAACGAAATTCTGAAGGCGGGCATCCGTGATGATGTGAAAACGGCTGTCTGAAATGAATGGCATAACCAGTCGCTGCACCGGACGCAAAAAAGCCTGCGTTGGTGAGCTTTGTCGTTAAAAAATAAACAAAAGGAGAAATAATCATGATTCAGGTTGTCAAAATAGAAGAAGCAGTAGGCTATCCATTGGCACATGATATAACGGAAATTGTACCTGGTGAATTTAAAGGGCCTGCATTTAAAAGAGGCCAAATTCTCAGTTGCAGAGATCTGGATCACCTTCGCAGGCTTGGTAAAAACCATCTTTATGTACTGAGACCTGAAAATGACGAAATGCACGAAGATGATGCTGCAAAGGCAATTGCAAATTCTTTGTGCGGTAAAGGTGTGGGGTGGAGCGGGGAACCAAGAGAAGGAAAAGTTTCCATAAAAGCAATGCAGGACGGACTGCTGAAAATAGATGTTGAAGCCTTAAACAGATTTAATGAAACCGGTGAAGTTATGTGTGCAACCAGACATACCAACACTGTTGTTAAAAAAGGAACTCAGGTGGCTGCCACAAGAGCAATCCCTTTATTAATACCTTCAAAAAAGGTTGATGAAGCAGTTGCCCATGCACAAAGATCTGAACAAGGTGTATTAAGGGTACTTCCCATGAGAAAAGCCCGTGTAGGAGTTTTAATAACAGGAAATGAAGTTTTCTCGGGTCGCATTGAAGATAAATTTGAATCAATAATTCGTACCAAGGTAAATGAACTTGACGGACAGATAATTGATGTAATTTTTGTTCCTGATGATGACAATCTTATTGTAGACGCTGCATTACGCCTGGTATCCGAAGGTGCTGATACCTTAGTCACCACAGGGGGAATGTCAGTAGATCCTGATGACAGAACCAGGTTTGCCCTGAAAAAAGCAGGTGTTGAAGATATGGTATATGGTTCGGCAGTGCTGCCTGGGGCCATGTTTATGGTAGGTTATCTTAAAAATATTCCTGTGCTTGGCATTCCTGCATGTGGAATGTATGCAGCAAGAACAATATTTGATCTGATATATCCCAGAGTTCTGACAAATGAAATAATAACACGCAAAGAGATTGCAGCACTGGGGCATGGAGGACTTTGTCTTAAATGTAAAACCTGCAATTTCCCGGATTGTTCTTTTGGTAAATAAGTCAAATCTTAATTACAGGTTCCCACAGGATAATAAATGATAAAATCCAGTAAAAATAATTTACCTAAAAATAATTTACCTAAAAATAATCTAATAGATTCATTTCACAGACCGGTTAATTATCTGAGAATATCTGTTACTGACAGGTGTAATTTAAGATGCCGTTATTGTGCCCCATCCATGCCAAAACCCTTGAAAAAAGATAATATTCTCAGTTTTGAAGAAATGTACAGACTGGTCAGGACAGGGGTTAAACTTGGAATAACAAAAGTGCGGCTTACAGGTGGAGAACCTCTTTTCCGCAAAGGAATTACAGATTTTATCAAACGCCTGCATAATTTACCCGGTATTGACGACATATCCCTCACAAGCAACGGAACTCTTGTTGCAGACAAGGTCAAGTCATTAAAACAGGCAGGTCTGAAAAGAATCAATATAAGTCTTGATACCCTGGATAGAAATAAATTCAGACATCTCACAGGAGCTGATTTATTTCCTCAAGTTTTTAAAGGTATTATGCTGGCATATGAAGCAGGGTTCAGTCCTGTTAAAATAAATATGGTGGTTATGAAAGGATTTAATGATAATGAAATTGAAAAATTGGCAGAGCTTGCCTTGAATTTTCCCTTTCACATCAGATTTATTGAATATATGCCAATTGGAACAGATCCTTTTTTAGCAGAAAAATTTTTTCTCCCGGTTTCGGAAATAAAAAAACGCTTAAGCAGTTTAGGTACTCTCATACCTGTATCTTCTGAAAAAACAGATGGTCCGGCAGAGCGGTATTGCATAGGAAACAGCCCTGGAGAGCTTGGATTTATCGGTTCAATGAGTACGCATTTTTGCAGCACCTGCAACAGAATTCGTCTGACTGCCGGGGGATATTTAAGGCCGTGCCTTCTGTCTGAAGAACAGGTTGATATTATGACTCCATTGAGAAACAGAGCAAAAGATTATGATATTCAGGCTCTTTTCATACGTGCCCTGTCCAAAAAAAGAGATAAGCATAAACTAAATTTTTCAGGCAATCAGGTTCTGCCAACTAAAATGGTCAGTATTGGCGGATAAAATTAACTTAATATATTAAGGAATTATTCATCATGTTTAAACCTGTTTCATCAATATTATTTGCAACAAATCTTTCAGATAATTGTAAACCTGCATTTGACTTTGCCGTATCTCTGGCAACAAAATATCAGGCAGCTATTATTCTCCTCCATGTTATAGAAAAAATGCCTGATTATGCTGAACGCCGACTTGTGGGCCTGCTTGGTCAAAAACATTGGGATGAAATAACAACAGCACATGAAGAAGATGCACGGGCAGCCCTTATAGGCAAAAAGTCGTCAAGCTCTCTTATTCGCAAAGCCCTGGAGGAATTTTGCAGTCAGGCAGGAATAGATGATGATTCATGTGGGTATCATTCCCGTGAAGTTGTTGTCAAAGACGGGGAAGTTGTTAAAGAAATTCTCAATCATTCAAAAGAGTGTAATGCTGATATGATTATATTGGGAGCCAGAAAAGGATTTTTAAAAGATAACAAGATCGGTTCGCATATAAAAGAAGTAATGCGCAAAACAAAGATTCCTGTGCTTGTTGTTCCGCCGTATCAGGTTGAAAAAAAAGCTTAGGGAATTCCAAATATATAATCTTTCCGAATATGTAGGGGCGACTGGCCGGTCGCCCCTACGGTTCTTCAATTATTTGCACATATAATATCCCGTTTTTCACTTCCCTCTTTTTGAGATATCTGTTATCATAAAAGGTATTGGCCCTTCCGTTACGCATGGAATGTCCGGTTTACAACTTTTGCTTTGGAACCATAAAGAGAGAAGATATGAAAGAAAAGTCCGTTAAAATCCTGCTGATTGAAGACAACCCCGGAGATGCAAGGCTGATACGGGAACAGCTTTCCGAAAAAGGTACTGCATCCTTTGATATGAATATTACCCCAATGCTTTCTGAAGGACTTGAGGCATTGTCAATGGAAAAATATGATGTGATCTTGCTGGATCTGGGTCTTCCTGACAGTTCCGGGCTTGATTCTCTGCTTAGAACACACAGTTCTGCACCCAATGTGGCCATTATCGTGCTGACAGGATTTGATGATGATGAACTTGCTGTAAAGGCGGTACAGCAAGGGGCACAGGATTACCTTGTCAAAGATCTTATTACCCCGGATTCACTCTCAAGAGCCATTCACTATGCTATGGAACGAAAGCGTGCAGATCGGAAAAATGCTGATCTTGAGGACAGGCTCCGGCAGACTCAAAAAATGGAAGCCATCGGTACACTGGCAGGCGGTATTGCACATGATTTCAATAATATCCTGTTTCCCATATTCGGCTATGTGGAAATAATGATGGGTTATGTTCCTGGAGATAGTAAATTGCAGGAACCGCTGCATGAAGTTTTAAAAGCAGCCTTGAGGGCAAGGGAGCTGGTTAAACAGATTTTGACATTCAGCCGCCAATCTACACAGGAACTGCTTCCCCTGAGTATTCAGCTCATACTAAATGAGGTTTTAAAGCTTTGCAGATCAACTCTGCCGAGTACTATAGAGATTTGTCAGAATATCAATAAGAACTGCGGCCTGGTCATGGCAGATCCCACCCGGATACACCAGGTGATTATGAACCTGGTTACAAATGCTTATCATGCTATGGAGGAAACAGGAGGGCAGCTTGGTGTGGGATTGAAAGACGTCCGGCTGGAAATAGATGATATTAAGGATCTGACAATGAATCCAGGTACATATGTTTGTCTGTCAGTTTCAGATACTGGCAAAGGTATGGAAAAATCTGTATTGGACAGGATATTTGAACCTTATTTCACTACAAAAGAAAAGAACAAAGGGACCGGACTGGGACTGGCTATAGTTCATGGCATCATCAAAAGATACAATGGTGATATAAGGGTTTACAGTGAGCCGGGCAAAGGAACTATCTTCCATGTTTACCTCCCTGTGTCTGAATCCTTAACTCATGGAGATGATGAAACAATAGATACAATAATCAAAGGAGGAAATGAGCATATTCTCTTTGTGGATGATGAACCCCCCGTTGTTAAAATGGTACAACAGATGCTGGCAGGTCTTGGTTATCAAATGACAGCTTTTACCAGCGGCACAGAGGCATTTGAAGCATTCACTTCAAATCCGGATGCATTTGATCTTGTTATGACAGATATGACCATGCCGAAAATCACGGGTGTGATGCTCACAGCAAAAATCCTTGACATAAGACCCGACATTCCCATTGTTATCTGTACCGGGTTCAACACACAGATCAGTAAAGAGAAAGCAAAGGCATTGGGTATAAAAGAATATATACTCAAACCCATTGTTCGCAGTGAACTTGCACATACCATTCGGAAAGTTCTGGATGGAAAAAACTTATGATCACAATGAGCAATATCCTGATTGTTGATGATGATGAAACCATGTGCAAAACCCTTTTGCGCTTAGTGGAGCAGATGGGGTGTAAAGGCACCTGTAAAAAGACTCTGCATAGCGGCCTTGCTGCAATGCAGGCCAGGCAGTACGATGTGGTATTCCTGGATGTGCAACTGCCAGATGGAACCGGCCTGGATATTCTGCCCATGATCATGGAAACCCGTGTTTCCCCGGAAATCATTATTATTACAGGCCACGGTGATATTAACGGAGCAGAACTTGCCATGAAAAACGGGGTATGGGATTATATTGAAAAAAGTTCTTCAATTCAAGATATTAAACTATCCTTTTCCCGTGCATTGCAATACAGGGAGCAGAAAAAAGAAAAGTCGCATCAGTTCAATTTAAAACGCGGGCCAATTATCGGCAGCAGCCGGAAAATCCAGTCCTGCCTTGATCTTGCTGCCAATGCAGCAGGAAGCAGCAGCAATATCCTGATAACAGGAGAAACCGGTACGGGTAAAGAATTGTTTGCACGGGCTGTTCATGACAGCAGTCCGCAATCCAACGGTAATTTTGTGGTTGTTGATTGTGCGGCTCTGCCTGATTTCCTGGTTGAAAGCATGCTTTTCGGCCATAAGAAAGGAGCCTTTACAGGGGCTGATTCATCCAGGGATGGTGTGATTATACATGCAGACGGCGGTACCCTTTTCCTGGATGAAGTCGGTGAACTGCCCCTGTCCACACAGAAAAAATTTCTCAGGGTACTCCAGGAACGGCGGTTTCGTCCCCTGGGAAATAAAAAAGAGATTGCAAGCCACTTCAGATTGATAGCTGCAACCAACCGTGACCTGGAACAAAGACTAAATGATGGAAAGTTCCGGAAGGACCTGTTTTTCAGAATTCAGGCAATCAGGTTAGAGCTGCCGCCTCTTAGGAAAAGGCTTGAAGATATCCCGGCCATTGTACACAATTATATAAATAATTTACAAAAATTTACAATGCACAAATTTCAGGAAATATCTCCCGAATTTTTTGAATACCTGGAGGCATATCACTGGCCTGGAAATGTCAGGGAACTGCTCAATAGCATTGAATGGGTACTGGCTGAAGCATTTGATGAACCAATTCTGTTTCCCAGGCATTTACCTGTGGATATCCGGGTTAATGCTGCCCGGCTGAAAGTCGGAAGCAGGAAGATTGCATCTGAAAACAGAATCGGTGAACTACCTGAAATGAAAGATTATATGGAACTGATGAAAGCACAATATCTTACAGACCTGATGAGGCAGTCACAAGGCAGAATCTCCAAAGCATGTAAAATTTCCGGTATGTCCAGATCCTATCTGTATCAGCTATTAAATAAATATAACATTGTTTTTCGGGCTTGATTATTATTCTTGCCTTCGGAAAGCTTGCAAATATGCCTGCATGACAATGTCTATTCTTTCATACTGTCCTTTTTTTCAGACAACCACGTTTAACATTTTGAAATAAAAAGTTTTTAATAGTTTTTTCCTATCTGTATTATCTCCAGAATTCCATAATAAAAGAATATACCGTATCCTGCTATTTTCCCATTAATTTTATTATATTAAATCATAACAAATTGTTATTATAATCTTTATTGCGATTCTCTTTTATGGCAGCGCTCTGGCACAATATTTGTTAATATAATCTGTCAGGCAGGAATTTAAACATACAAAGGAGCTTTTTAAAATTAATGGAAATTGCAATGCTTAAAGATAAAACAAAACAAAACGATCAACCGCACATATCATCAAGGCAGATATATTTCCTGATATGCTTTACAGGTATCATCACTGTCAGCATATTGTATTATGGTTTCTTCACAGGGAACCACATGTTAACAAAATATTCGACCTCAGTGGATGCAGCCGTGGAAATTCAATTGCAGGCCACTCATGATTTGCACAAATTCAGATATACCTATATATCCCTGATCATTATCTGCATATTGGTTTTCATCTCATTTGGAATGGCTTTTCAGCGTTTCACCAATCAACGAACAAGGAATCTTGAATCCATCCAGGAAGCGAATGAAAAATTACGGGAAGCAGAGTTGTGTTACCGGACTATTGCCGATTATACATATGATTGGGAATACTGGATAAAACCCGATGGCACACTGCGCTATTGCTCTCCCTCTTGTGAACGTATCACCGGCTATTCAGTTGATCAATTCATGAACCATACCGGTTTAATGGATGAGATTGTTTTGCCCGAAGACATTCATATATGGGATAAACATCACCACGATATAACTGAAAAGCGGAATTTGCGTGAGATATGGTTTCGCATCCGACACCAGGACGGAAACATAATATGGATTGAACATGCATGCAGGCCGGTGATAGACGAGCAGGGCACGTTCCAAGGATACCGCACCAGCAACCGCGATATAACCAGGCGCAAGCAGGCTGAGGAAAGTATCAAAGAACAGGCAAGGCTGTTAGACATGATATTTGAACATACACTTGACAGTATTGTCCTTCTTGACAAAGATTATAATTTCATCAGGGTAAGCAAAACATATGCAAAAGCAGATCAGAGAGATTCATCCGAATTTCCGGGTCATAATCATTTTGAATTCTATCCGTCAGACTTTAAAGATGAAGCTGATGAAGCAAAAAAAGGGAAATATATATACAGGAAATCCGCACGACCATTCATATACCCTTATCATCCGGAACGGGGTACAACCTATTGGAATTTAGGATTAGTGCCCATCCTGGATCAGGAAGGAGAAATTGAGTTATTTCTTTTTACCTTAAAAGATGTGACTAAACAGGTACAGACCGAAAAAAAACTTATAAAAGCCCGTGACGAACTGGAAAACCGGGTGAAGGAGCGGACTTCCGAATTAATGGAATTAAACAATAAAATGAAACAGGAAATTAATGAGCGAAAGAAATTGCAGGCTCAGCTTATCCGGTCCGAACGCCTTGCTGCTGCCGGACAACTTGCTGCCTCTGTTGCCCATGAAATTAACTCGCCTTTGCAGGGGATATCATCTATTATAGCCCTGCTCAGGGAATCATATGAAAAAGACAATGAGCAGTCAGAGTATATTGAGTTAATAGAGGAGGGTTTTCACAGGATCAAAGATACAGTTAAAAATCTGCTGGATTTGAACCGCCCCACAATGGAAATAAAACAAGTTCTCAATATAAATAAAATAATCTGGAAAACGGTCTCTCTACTCCAGGTTCATCTGAAGAAAAATAATGTAAAACTGAAACTGGAACTGTCGCCAAAACTTCCTGGCACAACAGGATCTCCGCAAATGCTGGGACATGTTTTTATGAACCTGATCAACAATGCGCTTGAAGCAATAATTGAAAAACAGGACCCGGAAAATGATCGCAAAATAACGATAAACACCAGGGTGTGTTATGGAAACATTGTTATCAAGGTTCAAGACACGGGCACGGGAATACCTGAACACGACATAGAATCTCTTTTCGACCCTTTTTTCACAACAAAAAGTCCAAAGGGCATGGGGATTGGCCTTTCCACCTGTATGGATATCGTAAAAGATCACAAGGGAAGCATGGTGCCGGAAAATTCACATCCAGGTGGATCAATTTTCACTATTTTACTGCCAATATGTTAAAATTTACTTATAGGAGGAATACCTATGAAAAAACTAAAATTATTACTGGTGGACGATGATCCGCTTATTATCAAAGGTACGGGCAGCTATCTGGATAAAAAGAATTTTATGGTGACAACAGCGGACAGTGGAGAAAAAGCTGTCGAATTATTGGATAAAACAGCTTTTGATCTGGTGATAACCGATCTTGTCATGGACCGGGTTGACGGCATCGGGGTGCTGCAAAAATCAAAAGAGGTTAATCCTGAAGCAATGAACATCATTTTGACCGGTCACGGCAATCTGAGTTCTGCCATAAATGCCCTGAGACTTGGCGCTGATGATTATCTTCTCAAACCCTGTGACGGCAAGGAAATGCTCCTCAAAGTTTCATCCTGTTTTGAAAAGCTGGACCTAAAAAAAAAGATCAAACATTCAAAAGAAGCTCTGCGCAATAGTGAAGAAAAGTTGAGGGCCATTATGAACGCCGCAGCAGATGCAATCATCCTGCTGGATGACCGCAGAAAAATCATATTTTCAAATCCTGCTTCAGAAACAATATTCGGATACAGTGCAAAGGAATTAAAAGAAAGTGAGATACAAATGCTTTTTGAGCCGGATGAATTATATGAATTATTGGAAAAAAGGCTCAAAGAATATCTTGAAACCGGGCAGGAATCAGGTATGGGAAAAGTACTTGAATTAACATCCATAAAAAAGAATAAAACCAGGTTTCCAGTGGAAGTTTCCGTTTCAGGGCTGAAAATAAACGGTCAATGGCATGCAGTCGGATTTGTGCGGGATATTACCCAAATAAAAAAAATGCAGGATGAAAATATCAGGGCTGAAAAACTTGAATCACTGGGTATTCTCGCGGGCGGTATTGTTCATGATTTCAATAATCTTTTATTTACAATCATGGGCAATATCGAACTGGCAGAGGACTGTGTAAAAACAGAAATCGGAATCTCAGAATTTTTAGAGAATGCGGTAAAAGCGTCTCTCAAGGCAAAAAAACTGACCGGACAGTTTGCCATGCTTTCCTTGGGCAGCATGCTTGTCAGGAAAACCGGTTCAATTAAAGAATTATTGAGAGAATCCAAACCCTTTTTTCTGTCTCAATTCCATATAAAATATGATTTTTCCCTGGCAGATGATCTTTGGCAGGTGGAATTTGACAACCATCAGCTCACACAGGCTATAAGAAATCTGCTTATTAATGCGGCAGAATCCATGCCCCACGGCGGAATGATTGTTGTCAAGGCCGAAAATATTGATGCTGAAACCGCTGGTCTAAACCGGCCGCTATTGGAAGGTAAGTATATCAAGATAATCATCCGCGACAGCGGCATCGGGATTCCTGATGAAAATCTCACCCGGATTTTTGATCCCTATTTTTCCACAAAGACCAGGGGTACACAGAAAGGAATGGGACTCGGACTGACAATTGCATGGTCGGTTATCACAAGGCATGGCGGCAGGATAACAGTGGAATCGAAATTAGGACTCGGAACCATTGTTGCCATATACCTTCCGGTATTTTTTTAGGCAGGGCTTTATTAAGAAGCTGTTTTAAAAAGTCCCAAAACTGCTTCTAAGGAGGAATACATATGAAAAAACTGAAATTATTGCTGATAGACGACGATCCGCTTATTCTTAAAGGCATGGGCAGCTATCTGAAAAAAAAAGGTTTTCAGATGACAACTGCGGGCAGTGGCGAGAAAGCTGTTGAATTACTGGACAAATCCGCTTTTGACCTGGTAATAACCGATCTTGTCATGGAACAGGTTAACGGGATCAGGGTGCTGCAAAAATCAAAAGAAGTCAATCCTGAAACTATGAACATAATTCTGACCGGTCACGGCAATCTGGATTCCGCCATAAACGCCCTGAAACTCGGGGCTGATGATTATATTCTCAAACCCTGTAATACCGAAGAAATGCTGTCTCGTATTTCTGCCTGTTTTGAAAAGCTGGAGCTTAAAAGAAAGATCAAACTTACTAAGCTGGCCTTACAGGAGAGTGATGAAAAACTACTCATCTTCAAAACAATAATCGAATCCTCAGAAGAAGCCATTGCCATTAGTGAGCCTGGCGGCCAGCTTATATAGTGTCCGACCGAAAAAGATTAACTGTTTGAAATTCAATAACATATGGTTGTTTTTGAAAACGAATGTTTTTTTCTCATTTCCACAACTCGCATTCAAAGTATTGACTATATTGGATGAGATTTATTCTGTATGAGAATAATTTTAATGCGATAAGAATATTCGTTTTAATAAAACCTATCTTAATTTAATAAATTCATATAGTTTAGACTTTTCGGTCAGGCACTATATATATTAATCCGGCCCATGAAAGATTGTTTGGACGTTCCCTGGAACAAGCCAGGCAATGCAATTACCGGGATTATTATCCGCCGGAATCCCTGGATGCACTCAACCATATTGTTGCGCCTGCCCTTGGAAGGGGGGAAAGCTGGGAAGGAATTCTGGAGGTAAAAGATGCTTCAGGCAGACGATTTCCGATCTGGGAACGTGCAGGTTCTATTATTGATGATAAGGGAAATATGCTTTTTGCCTTTGGGTTTATGCATGATGTCAGTGAGCAGAAGCAGTTGGAAGAAAAACTCATTCAGGCCAGGATGATGGCCGAATATTCCAATAAGGCAAAGGGCGAATTCCTGGCCCGCATGAGTCATGAAATCCGCACACCCATCAGCGGCATTATCGGTATGGCCGAAATGATGCTGAGTTCCGGTCTTTCGCAGGAAGCAGGAAAAAACCTGGAAATGATAAAATATTCCACCGTATCATTGCTGAATATCATCAACGATATCCTGGATTTTTCCAAAATTGAAGCCGGAAAACTGGAACTGTTTTTGAATAATTATAGTGTTTCCAAAACCCTTATGGAAATCATAAAGCCATTTAATGTTTCAGCCCATGACAAGGGGCTGGATATCCGGATTAATATTTCTCCTGATATACCGAAAATCCTGCACGGAGATCCTCTTCGGCTGGGACAGGTTATCCGAAACCTGCTTGGCAATGCAATAAAATTTACTGAGCAGGGACAGATAAGTATTGATGCGGCCATCTCAGGGGATTATCAGGCCCTGGTTGAGCTTCTTATCACTGTCACCGATACAGGCATCGGGATTCCCAGGGAAAGGCTCCCCGACCTGTTTGAAATGTTTTCCCAAATTAACAACAATATCTCTAAAAATCATGCAGGAACCGGCCTGGGGCTGGCAATATCAAAAAAGCTTGTTGAAATGATGGGTGGGGATATCTGGGTTGAAAGCCAGGAAGGCAGGGGAAGCATATTTTATTTTACCGTATTTCTAAAAAAACCTGATGATGAATCCCTTGAGATAACCCAGGAGACCGGGAAACATCCTGCTGAGAACAGGGATGTTTCCCGGAAGAATATACTTGTGGCAGAAGATGACCCGCTCAATCGGAAATCTCTTGTATTTTTCCTGGAAAAAGCCAGTCATCATGTGAAGACAGCAGGCAACGGAAACGAAGTCCTGAGAGCACTCCAACAGGATCATTTCGACCTTATCCTGATGGACGTGCATATGCCGGAGATGAACGGCATAGAAACGACCCGGAAAATACGCAGCTCTTCCCCGGGTCATTTTTTACCGGATATTCCTATCATTGCCCTGAGCGCCTGTGCTATGAAAGGCGACCGGGAACGCTTTCTTGAAGCCGGGATGAACGACTACCTGTCCAAACCTTTTGAGACAGATGAACTTTTTAACACGATCAGGAAGGTGTTAGCCGGAAAACCCAAAATATTAAAACCTGAAATAATAAAACCGATTAAATCGGAAAAAGCAGGTTTCAATGATGAAAGTTTTGTATGGGATATAAAGCAATATATGAAACTGCATCAGGATAAAGAAGAATATATAAAAGAGATGTTTCAACTTTTCATAAGTGAAGCGGCTGTGAGGATGAAAAAACTTGATAAATCTTTATTAATTGAGGATTCCGAAGCAACGCTTCATGCAGCTCATTCCATATCGAATCTGTATGCAGCCATACGGCTTCTATCAGCGGTAAACAGCAGCAGGGAAATTGAAATTGCAGCAAGATCAGGAGATCTGGAAACAGCACGGGAATTATATAAAAATTTAAACCAGGAGATGAAAAAAATCATAGACCATATACAATCTATGCTATAACATGAAGGTTTTTAAGCCCCAGGGAGGCAAATTGCTAAAGTCCGGGGCAGTGCCTGTGTTTGAAAAAATACAATAGTATCAAGCCCTGAAGAGGCATCTGACAGGTCCCAGTTGAACCAGGTATTTCAAAATCTTATATCCAACGCCATGAAATTCAGAAGACAAGAGCTGCCCATGATCCATATAAGCGCAGAAAAAAAAGAGGAAGAATGGCTCTTTTCTTTTCAGGACAACGGCATGGGTATTGCCCCTGAATATCATGACCGGATATTTGTTATTTTCCAGAGGCTTCATCTCAGAAACGAATACCCCGGAACCGGTATCGGGCTTGCCATATGCAAAAAAATTATTGAGCGCCACCAAGGACGCATCCGCGTGGAATCTCAACTGGGCAAAGGAACAACCTTTTATTTTACCATACCGGTCAGGGATATTTAATTATACGGAATAAAGGATAAAACATGAAAGGTCTCACAATCAAAGCAAAATTGTCAGGGGGATTCGGGTTCCTGCTTATAATGCTGCTGGCAGCATCCCTGGTTGGATTAAACTATTTGTCTGAAATGAACAAACGGCTCAACAGCATTGCAGATATTTCTGCCAGGAAGATAATACTTGTTGCAAAAATCAGCCAGGGCGCACTTGCTGTTTCACGGGCAGAAAAAAACATTATCCTTGCGTCAGGCAAAGAAGAAATGGACAGATATGCCCGATTTACAGAAGATGTTTTAAAAGATATGAAAAAACACAGGGAAGAATTGCGGAGCCTGGCTGATAAAGAAGGCAGGGAACTACTCAATATTTTTGTTGAAACATGGGATAAATATGTGAAAGTACACAGGGAGCTTCGTTCAGTTGCCAGGCAGACAGTAAACATTTCCCAGGCAGATGCCAATACAAGGGCTTTTGATCTTTCCGGGGGTAAAGCCCGTGAACTCAGTGACAGGGCTATTGAACAAATAGCTGCTATTACAGGAAAAAATGAAAAGGATTTGTGGCAGGACAAAATTATCAGCGACAAAAGTTATTCTCAAATGCAGACAACAATGATCCTGATGATATTATTCAGCCTGGCTAGTGGCACAGGGATATTTTTATTGATCATATCAGGGCTTACCCGGTCTCTGAACCAGGCCATAAATATTGCAGATACTATTGCACAGGGAAATACCGATATAAAGATTGAAGTTTCTGCCAAAGATGAAATCGGCAAGTTATTGACTGCTATGGGAAAAATGACACAGATGTTAAAAGAGCTGGGCATTGTGGCAGAAAAGATTGCACAAGGAGACCTGAGCACAAAGGTTGATGTAAAAGGTGAAAACGATCTTGTGGCTGTATCAATTAATAAAATGGTGGACAGCCTTGCTGAATTTGTAAGCCTAAATGAAATAGATGGCTGGCTTAAAACCGGTCAGAACCGGTTAAACGAACAGATGCGCGGGGATTTAAATGAAAAAGAACTTGCAGACAATATCATTACCTTTCTGGCTGCCTATCTGAATGCCCAGGTAGCCACGCTCTATGTTGCGGAAAACCAGGGCAATACCCTTAGGCTTGCAGGAAGTTATGCTTTTACCATGAGAAAAGATCTCAATAACAGGATTAAAATCGGGCAGGGACTGGCAGGACAGGCTGCATATGAAAAAAAGATGATTTCCGTTACAGGTATTCCCCAGGATTATACGCGCATATCTTCCTCTATTGGTAATGCAAAGCCAAATAATATCCTGCTAATTCCTTTTTTACTGGAAAACCGGTTAATAGGCGTAATGGAATTTGCTTCATTTCATGAATTTTCCCAAAAGGAAACAGATTTCTTGAATAATATCATGGAAAGTGTGGCCATTAGTTTTAATTCTGTTCAGACCAGAATGAGAACAAATGAACTGCTGAAAAAAACCCAGGTTCAGGCAGAAGAACTTGAACAGCAGTCTGAAGAATTAAAAACAAGCAATGAAGAACTTGAACAACAATCCCTTGAATTAAAAGCATTAAATGAGGAACTGGAAGAAAAAGCAGGTGTACTGGAAATTCAAAAAAAGGATATTGAACAAAAAAACAGGGAAGTAGAACAAAAAGCTGAAGAAGTGGTTAGTGCAGGTAAATACAAGTCGGAATTTTTAGCCAATATGTCTCATGAATTGAGAACGCCTTTAAACAGTCTGCTGCTTCTTTCAGGCGGGCTGTCAAGGAACCCGGAGCAAAATCTTACATCAGAACAGGTTGAATTCCTGGAAATCATACATAACAGCGGTAATGACCAGCTGCAATTAATCAATGAAATCCTGGATCTATCCAAGATTGAAGCCGGAATGATGGAAATCAATTTTAAAAGCGTTTCCATCCAGGAGATTGCTGACAGTATGGAGAGAAAATTTAAGCATGTGGCAGAAGCAAAAGACCTGGAATTGAAAATCTCAATAGATCAGGACATGCCTGATTCTATTGTAACAGATAAAAACCGGCTGGAGCAGATTACAACAAATCTTATTTCCAATGCTGTTAAATTTACACACAAAGGAAGTATCACAATAAATTTCAGCAGTCCCGGGCCTGGGGAAGCCGGCAAAGCAGGAATTTTTCCAAAAAGCGGATTAAAAACCCAAGAAACCATTGCAATTGCAGTAACAGATACAGGCATTGGTATTGAGCCTGAAAAAAAGCAAATCATCTTTGAAGCCTTTCAACAGGCAGATGGAAGAACTGCAAGAAAATATGGAGGAACCGGGCTGGGCCTTTCAATTTCCAGGGAACTGGCAGCTTTGCTCGGCGGGGAAATCCAGGTTCAAAGTATTGCAGGACAGGGTTCTACCTTTACAATCTACCTGCCTGTTACAGCAAAAATCCCGGCACAGGCAAAAGATAAAAAAACACGGGAGCTGTTGACCCCAATATCGGAAATGGTGTCTGAAATAAAAACATCAAAAACCTCAAAAACAGATACTTCAGCATACACTGTCCAGGATGACCGTGAAAACCTGGAAGAGAATGATGCTGCTTTGCTGATTATTGAAGATGACCCGAAATTCGCAGAAATTTTATCCGGCCAGTGCCGCAGCAAAGGTTTCAAATCCCTGGCAACTCCCAATGGGGCAGAGGGTTTGAAACTGGCAGCTCAATATCTTCCAAACGGGATTATCCTGGACCTTCATCTCCCTGATATTGACGGCAGGTCTATACTGACAGCCTTAAAGGAAAATATTGCAACCCGCCATATTCCTGTTCATATTTTATCAGTCGATGAAAAAGAAGCTGCTGTCTTGCAGCAGGGTGCTATTGGATTTTTGACAAAACCTGTAAACCAGGAAGAGCTGGATAGGATATTTCTCCGGTTTAAAAAACTTGCAGAGAAGCATGTAAAAGAGTTACTTGTAGTTGAAGATGATGAGCCGAGCCAAAAGGCGATCATGGAACTGATTGGAAACAACGATGTTAAAATAACCGGAGCAGCAGACGGACAAAAAGCCCTTGAATTACTGCAATCAGGTTCCTTTGACTGTATGCTCCTGGATTTAAAACTGCCAGATATGACCGGATTTGAACTCCTGGAGCTTATCAAAAAGGAAAAAGAAATCCAAATCCCCCCGATTATAGTCTATAGAGCCTACGCATAAACCTAAAATACACTATAATATCAAGCGTATAAAATTAATACGAATTATTTTGTTTTGTAAATTAATAAATCGAATAAGAATACCGTATACGATTATACCTTTGTAATT
>JAUCGD010000494.1 GCA_030377945.1 Desulfobacterales bacterium HSG17
GCAAATAAGCCCTTTGGCGGATTTTTTCCACTCGGGCTCCAGCACTGGCCAGTCTATAGCCACTGCGCAACAGACTGCCGGCTAACTTGCTACCGACATTCCCAAGACCAATAAAACCGATTTGCATGGTTTCTCCTTAATCTATAATAAAGTGGGAATTAAACCCAAGTTAGATAAAATAAAACACGGTTAACAAAACAGAAAAAACAATTTGATAAGTGCATTGAATTTGAGGAACTCAATTTTATTGACATGTACTTCACTTTCAAATATCTATGTATAAAATCAAGGCCTTTCACTAATAGGAGAACATATGAATACCGAAGTGATTTTAACCTGTGCTGTTACAGGTGGAAGCGATGTTATAAACAGACATCCGGGGTTGCCTGTCACACCGGAACAAATTGCAATGGCTGTGGTCGAGGCAGCGCAGGCAGGTGCTGCAATCGCCCATATTCATGTCAGGGATCCAAAAACAGGACTGCCATGCAGAGACCTGGAGCTGTATAAAGAAACTGCAAAATTGATCAGGGCCAGTGATACGGATGTTTTATTAAATATTACTACCGGTATGGGAGGGGATCTGATTCCAAGTGATGAAAATCCGTCAGTTGCCGGACCTGGATCAGACATGATCTCTCCTGCAGAACGAGTCCGGCACATAGAAATGATCAAACCCGAGATCTGTACATTGGATTGCGGATCTTTTAATTACAGTTATACAGCATATATTGCTACAATGGATATGTTGAGAGAAAGTGCTAGAAGAATTGGGCAAACTGGTGTAAGACCTGAGATTGAAGCTTTTGATCTGGGACATATCTGGCAGGCTAAGCAATTAATGAAAGAAAATCTTCTGGGGAAAAATGCAATTTTTCAACTCTGCATGGGAATACCATATGGGGCAGAGGGTACCACCCGAAATGTGGTTGCCATGTTCGACGCACTACCATCGGGTGCTGTCTGGGGGGCTTTTGGTATTGGAAAACAGGAAATGCCGATGGTTGCTCAATCTGTTATCATGGGAGGGAATGCCAGGGTTGGATTAGAAGATAATTTATTTTTGGACAAGGGAGTACTGGCTACAAACGCCCAATTGGTGTTAAGGGCAAAAGAGATCATTGAAAGATTAGGGTCAAGATTGGCAACCCCCCAGGAAACCAGGAGAAAATTGAATTTTCTGTAATAAATGAAAAAGAACCCCTAAAGTTGCAACATTGGTATAAAAACGGTGATTCAACTTGAAATTAACAGGTAAAGAGAAAAAAATGAGAATTGCCTTAATCGGTGCAGGATCTATAGGAACTATATTGGGTGCCCTGCTCAGCAAGGGAGAAGAAAATATTGTACTGGTTGACAGTTATAAGGCGCACGTGGATGCACTGAACCGTAATGGTGCAAAAATTGTGGGATTCATGGATTGTACCATACCGGTCAAAGCCATCACGCCAGATGAAATGAATGGGAAATATGATCTGATCATTTCAACAACCAAGCTCAATGCCCTTGAAGCATCACTCAGCCATGTATTACCATTTACACACAGCAATACTTCTGTCCTGACACTTCAAAACGGTATTCCCGAGGATATTTCAAAGAAAATTTTCAAAGCAGATAATGTGATGGGAGGGGGTGTTGCATTTGGTGCAACCTGGCTTGAGCCGGGTGTCTCTGAATTAACATCGGGCAAATCCTATCTGAGGATCACTTTTGGCCGGCTGGATGGACAAATTACAAAAAAAACAAAAGAGATTCAAAAAGTATTCTCAACATTCGGTCGGTCTGAGATATCCACGAATATTCTTGGTGTCCGCTTTTCAAAACTTACCGACAATTCTACGTTTAGTGGCATGTCTGCCGTCCTGGCTTGTAATAACGGGAAAATATTAGACTCGTATAAAGCTATGACCTGTATTGCTCACCTGGGGCGTGAAGCAGGCTTGATAATTGAAAAACTGGGAATTAAAACTGAAAAAATATTTGGACTTCAACCTATTATGAAAAACGTAGGATTTTCAACAAAAAAAGAGATGGATAACGTGATCTACAACTACTGGAGTCCAATTTATTCAGTCTTTCGACCCGGTGTTGCCAGCATGCTTCAGGATGTTGAAAAAGGCAGAGCGAGTGAAATAGGCCATATCAATGGCAAGTTTCTGGAATTGGGCAGGCAGGTTGGCATTGAAACGCCTTTTATGAAAACAGTTGTGGAAATTGTCACTAAACTGGAAGAAGGCCGGTTAAAAGTTTCAAATGCATGGGAAAATTTACAATATTTTGATATTCCCGAACTTGGATAGCGATTTCAATAAAAATCATTAAATTTTAAAGGGGCCAGGAGTTAAAGCAAAACCGTAGAGATGGCCATTGATGTTACAAAAACCGGGCCTTCTTCCTTTCATTCTTGTAAATATTGGGTTGAATCTTTATAAAATAACCAATCGACTTATTTGATTATCATCAAATATTGATATAAATTT
>JAUCGD010000495.1 GCA_030377945.1 Desulfobacterales bacterium HSG17
TTCTATCCAAGGCCTTATCCGGGATTGGCGATATGAATATGCTGATCGACGCCCATGAAAATAAAATGCCCATTGAAGGTAAAGTCAAAGAAGTGTGCAAAGGCGGCGTTATCATTGAGCTGATGAAACATCGGGCCTTTTGCCCCATCAGTCAGCTGGATGTCTCATTTATTGAAAATGCGGAAGGCTATGTCGGTAATCCGTACACATTCCTCATCACCCGGATCGAAGAGAGCGGGCGCAATATTGTTGTTTCCAGACGCCGGCTGCTGCAGGCGGAACTGGATATCGCCAAAGAAAAATTTCTGGCAGAACTGTCCTATGAAAAAACGTATCAAGGCAAGGTCGTCAAGGTAATGCCTTATGGTGTTTTTGTAGAGTTGACACCTGGTGTTGAAGGCATGGTGCATATTTCAGAGTTGAGCTGGTCAAGGGTTGATATACCTGAAAACATGATCACCAGTGGTGATGTTGTGGATGTCAAGGTTTTGAAAGTAGAGCCCGGAGAAAAACCGAACTCAACCAAAATTTCATTATCCATGAAACAAACTTCTGAAGATCCATGGGATAGTGTGGGTACCCGGTTTCACATCGGTGATACCATTGACGGCAGGGTAACCCGGTGTATGGACTTTGGTGTTTTTGTTGAAATTGGTCCTGGCACGGAAGGTTTGGTTCATATCAGTGAAATGAGCTACACCCAAAGGGTTTTAAAAACGGAAGATATCGTTCAACCCGGAGAGGTTGTGCCGGTTTATATCAAGGAAATTGATGAAGGCAAAAAAAGGATTTCACTGAGTATCCGTGATGCAATGGGAGATCCGTGGACTGATATCCAGACCAAATATAAAGTCGGTCAATCCGTTGAAGGGACGATTGAAAAAAAGGAAGCCTTTGGGTATTTTATCACCCTGGAGCCCGGCATTACAGGCCTTTTGCCGAAATCCCACATTCGCGCAGCAGATGATCCCACAAAAATTGAGAAGTTGAGGCCCAATGACAGAGTGACCGTTTTCATTGAAAAAATAATTGCCGATGAAAGAAAAGTCACACTGAATGTAAGCCGGAATACGGAAACCGATAATTGGAGGAATTTTGCCTCTGAAAAAGAATCCTCAATGGGATCTTCCATGGGATCCTTGGGTGAAAAATTAAGGGAAGCCATGAAAGGCAAAAAACAATAATCCTTTTTAAATTGACACCCACTAGGGCAATAGATATGGTTCGCACACAAAGGACTTTTTGATATGAAAAAGACAATCGAACCATCACTCTTGAGCCCGACCAAACCATTACCTGACTGCACCATTTTCTTATTGGCCAAGGCCTATCAAAAGGCCCACGGTCAGTTTAAGCGGCAATTAAAGCCCTATGGCCTGACCAACAACCAGCATTTGATCCTGGAAGGGCTTTGGTATCAAAACGGCCAGACCGCTGCGGAGCTGGGTAAATTGCTGGTCCTGGATAAAGCCACCCTTTCAGGGGTATTGGAACGTTTGAGCAATGCGGATTGGATTGATAAAAGGCCTGATCCGGAAGACCGGCGCAACACCCGGCTCTATCCATCTGAAAAAGCGAACAAGCTAAAAGATGAACTCATTGAGCTACGCAAACAAGCCAATGAAAACCTGTTGTCCGGGTACACCCTGGAAGAACAAGTCTTGTTCAAACGATTTTTATGGGACTTGATGTAAAGCAAGATATTGTTAGCATACCAACGGATAATAGAATAAAAACGATAAATCGACACCAACAATCACCAAGGAGGAGACATGTTATTTCACCCGAAAAATGAAACCTATGACCACCTGGACGCACGGTCCAAGGAAATCATGCTAAAAACCATCGAGTATTTCGAGAACAAAGGAAAAGTCGAATTATTAGAGGATGACCATAATTGTGTCTGGTACCGGGATTTTTTGGATTTTATCAAAGAAAACGAAATCTTTTCCACCCTGCTGACCCCGCCCGAATACGCCATCGATGATCCGGATGCCCGCTGGGACACCTATCGCAATTCTGAATTCAGTGAGCTTTTGGGCTTTTACGGCCTGGGCTACTGGTATGTCTGGCAAGTAACGATCCTGGGGTTAGGCCCCCTATGGATGGGCAACAACGAAGAGATGAAAAAGAAAACCGCCAAGCTCTTAAAAGAAGGCGGAATTTTCGGTTTTGGATTGTCTGAAAAACAACATGGTGCGGATCTCTATTCTTCGGACATGATGCTCACCCCTCTGGCCGAAGGCAAATATGTGGCCGACGGCGGTAAATACTATATCGGCAACGGCAATGAAGCCGCGCTGTTATCCACTTTTGCCAAGAACTCGGAAACCGATGAATATGTCTGGTTTGCCGTTGAGACCACCCATGAAAATTATGAGTGCATCAAAAACGTTGTCAGCTCCCAAATGTATGTCGCTGAATATGCCCTGAACAGTTACCCCATCACAGATGCGGATATCCTCACCACCGGTTCCGA
>JAUCGD010000496.1 GCA_030377945.1 Desulfobacterales bacterium HSG17
GATAATTACATACAATGCTTTGTTTTTTCAACCTTCCACATCTGCGGTACTTCGTACCTTGTCTCCTCGGTCATGCTTCACATATGGTTTTTTTTATTACCTACACCACCTGATCTATTTCCAAAAAAGATAACCATAAAATACTTGATGAGGTTAAAATTTACACAGAATATCTTACAAGCATTAATGAAAAAACTCAAAGTGGGTTAATGATCATGTCATTAAACCTGAATGTAATGATGAAGAATCTGGCATTAGCTCCCTCCATGGTCAACAAACGTATGAAAGCAATCAGGTTTTCCATTATCAATATTCCGGGCAGGATTATCAAACGTTCCCGCAGTTTGTTTTTACGTTTGTCAAAAAATCATCCTTCCAATAATATTTTGGTTGAAGCACGCAGAAGAATAGCAATGCTACAGGGAACCTATGCCCCACCAGGTTAAAATTATGATAGACTTTCACACTGAAAACATATTGGCATATTGCCTTCAACAGGAGAGTTGCGCCCAAAAATTGATATTTTTGAGTTTTGAGAACATAACAAATTCATTCCTTCCAAAAACTACCTGAAACAATAAAAAAATTCCACGATTTTTGAAAGGAGGAGTATCAAAGAAATTTGGCGGTGGATTTAGGTAGCAGTTTACTCTGGCATATTTTTTTAAAATCCGCTATATCTCCAATAAAGTTGATTTGATGATATTGCATTTCTCTTTTCAATTTAGAATTTTGGTGTTTAACTTATAAATTAAGAGAAACTTTATTTTGGATCGAAGTTTCATCTATAATAAAATATTTGTCTATGGAACAAAAAACAAAAGAATTAAAAGAATGCATAAAAAAATTAGAGATTGAAATTGCTTTGTGCAAGAGAAGAGAAAAAGCAATTCATAGTGCATCCAAAATTATCAGTTCTGATCTTTCCCTTAATAAAACTTTAGACAATATTGTCCTTCAAATTACACAAACACTTAATGTCTCAGGGTGCACTATATCTACTTGGGAGAGAGATCAAAACCATCTTAAAACATTGTTAGATTATAGTAGTATTACTCCTGATACAGATGAACCTGAGGGAAAGGTCTTCCCTTTGTCGAGCTACCCGAAAACTCTAAATACTTTAGAAACAGGCCAGACAAAAATAATTCAACATGACGATCCGAATGAAGATAAATCAGAATTAACACTTTTGAGTGAATCGGGGATTTTTACGCTGGTCATGTCTCCTATGATTGTAAAAAACCAAACAATTGGATTGTTGGAATTGTATGAAGAAAGAGAGCCTAAAACATATTCGATCGAGGAAATCAATCTCATTGAGAGTCTCGCTGCTCAGGCTGCAATAGCTTTGAAGAACTCACAGCTTTATGAAAAAATTAAATCCTTATCGCTATTTGATCCACTAACGGGTCTTGCCAATAGGCGGATGATGGATATTCAGTTGAATGATATTCTGGTTAAAGCGAAACGATACGAAAATAACTTTTATATTCTTATGTTAGATATTGATTATTTCAAAGAATATAATGACTCATTTGGGCATGACGCTGGCGATAATGTATTAAAAGAATTAGGAGTTATCTTTAAGAAGTCAATTCGACAATCAGACCTAATCGCCAGATATGGCGGAGAAGAATTTCTTATTGCCATTGCAGATACACAAAGAGACTACGTTATTGCTGTTGCTGAGAGAATTAGGGCAAGAATTGAAAATGAAACTACTATTACAATTAGTATAGGGATTTCTTATTATAGGAAAGGACTAAAAATAAGAAAACTAATCCGCGAAGCAGATAAAGCCCTATATAAAGCAAAAAAACAGGGGAGAAACAGATTGATTTTGTTAGATTCCTTAGATGCAGTTTAATACATCAGTAATCTGATTCAGGAATCTATCCCACCATTCCACTTTTTAAAGTACCAGAAGGAAATCAACCCCTTTTTTCTCTTGTGTTTTTAGGCCATACTACACCTCTCCGATTTTTGTCGGTTTTTAAAACATACATGCGACCGGCTTAATTTTTTTAATCATAGATTCCCAAAATTTTGCATTGTTGGCGGAACCCCATATCCCGTATGTCCAATTTTGGCATATTGTTATAACAAGATCTCTTAATATAAAATTAAGGATCAGAGCACCTTTGAGCCATATTATAATATTGGAGCGGACATGGTAACATTTTATAGTAAGCCGTCATTTATCCGAAATCATGCGACAATATAAAAACAGCCATCCTGTCCGCATAAATTTTAAAATCTCAAACTATAAAAAAGAAGCCAGACCTGTGCCTATTTATAATTCAAACTCTATCTTATAAAGAGCCTGTACAACGTTGCGCCACTGGCCCTGCCAGATTTTTAATTAATGAGGTAAGGACACCGTCTTTACCTGTGAAGGGCTTGCCTTCTTGAATGCCTTTGAGGGCTTTTTGAAAATCAAATTTTTTATCATCTTGTGTCATGTCAGTTCTCCT
>JAUCGD010000497.1 GCA_030377945.1 Desulfobacterales bacterium HSG17
CCAAAAAACCGAGTACTGAATGGATGACATCTTCCGGTACTGCTTTTCCCCCAATTTTTATAACCATTACAGCTTTTGGATGGATTAGTTTAAATAACCCTTGATAGCAATATTTAAGGCAAAGCAGTATGCGTAGGCATTTCATCCCGCCACCGGTCGAACCGGCGCAACCACCAATAAACATAGCCAACAAAAGGATATGACGACTCATTGCGGGCCATTTTTCATAATCTGCTGTTGCATACCCGGTTGTGGTAATAATTGATACGATCTGAAAGCAAGCATTTCGTCCAGCTTGAAAAATCGACTCGTAAACCTGACCCCAGATATTAAAGGTTGTGATGAAAACCATGAGAATAACGATACCCATGTAAAACCGACACTCAGGATCCTTCCAAAAAGCCAAATGCTTACCCTTCAAGAGCTGATAATGCAGCGAAAAGTTTATCCCGGCCAGCAGCATGAAAAGTGAAATGACCATTTCGATATAAAGGCTGTTATAGTGGGCAACAGATGTATTCTTGGTTGAAAATCCGCCAGTTGGTAAAGTTGTGAATGCATGTGAAATTGCATCATAAAGGCTCATGCCACCGATCAATAGCAATAGGATTTCTGCCACAGTCATGATGGTGTATACCTTCCATAGAACGACGGCGGTGTCCTTTAGCCTTGGTTTTAGTTTATCTGGAACCGGACTGGGTACTTCCGCTTTGTACAGCTGCATTCCACCAACACCCAGGAATGGCAGAATAGCTAATGATAAAACGATAATTCCCATGCCTCCAAGCCACTGAATTAAACTCCTCCACATCAAAATGGCTTTTGGGTGATGCTCGATCTCGGTCATTACTGAAGCACCGGTGGTTGTGAAACCGGAAACAGATTCAAAAAGGCAATCGACAACAGTTGAAAACGTACCCGTGAACAAGAAGGGCAATGCACCGAAGGCGCAAGCTGCAACCCATCCTAAAGAGACGATGGCGATGCCTTCTCTGGAACTGATATAATCCTGTCGTCTTCCCTTGAAACAATATACCAGAAGTCCACCAACACCACAGCAGAGTAAAAGTGAGCCCCCCAAATCCATGGTACAATTTTCATGGTATACCAAAGCGATTGCGATGGGGAACAGCAAGGATATACCAATACAAATCAATAATGAACCAACTGAAAAAAATACTTCTCCCCAGCGCATTAAAAATACTCCAATTTAACAGTTAGAAACTTTTCAATTTTTGGTATATCTTGTCGCCGTGTAAAAAGGATAATTCGATCGCCGGTATGTATGATGCTATCTCCATGAGGTATAATGATTTCATCATTGCGAATAATACTGGTGATTAACGTACTCTTCGGCATTGAAATGGTTTTCAGGGGTCGTTCAACAATGTCAGATGTCTCCAATGCGACCGCTTCCATAAATTCGGCCTGTTCACCTTTTATAGTGGATACAGTCAATACTTTACCTTTTCGAATATATTTCAAAATTGTATTGATTGCGGACAAACGAGGATTAACAAATAATTCGATTCCGATTGTAGGCAGCAATGGAAAATAGCTGAATTTTGAAATGCTCGTAATGGCCTTTTTGGCTCCCAGTTGTTTGGCCAGCAGTGAAGATAAAATATTAGTTTCTTCATCGTTTGTTAACGTCACAACAAAATCGGTATCCTTAATATATTCTTCCTGTAAAAGGATTTGATCCGTGCCGTCACCCTGTAAAACAATTGTTTTATCGAGCTGTTCAGCCAATTGCTTACAGCGTGAGACATCCTTTTCAATCAATTTCAGTTGGAAATTTTTTTTGTGTTCGAGCGCTCGTGCCAATCGAAGTGCTATACTCCCACCACCGATGATTAAAATCCTTTTAGCTGGTTGGTGTTTACGATCAAAAAGAGACATGATCTTTTGGATGTTACCCTGTTTACTAATAATGTACATATAATCGCCAGGATACAATTGATCATTACCTTGAGGGATTATCAGTTTTTTATTGCGGATTACGGCAACGATAAGCAGGCGATCCTGGCCCAGGACACTGGGGAGTTCGTAAAGTGGGATACCAGTTATGGCTGTGTCATTTCCCAATCGAAATCCAATGTACTTGATTTTGCCACCTTCAAATTCACCGGTATCAATGGCACCAGGAATGATGATCAGGTCTTGAATTGTTTTTACAGCTTCAATTTCCGGATTAATTATTGTTTCAATATGGGGTGCGTATTGCTTGAAGTTTTTATGATATGATTCAAAATCCGTATTCCGCAGACGTGCGATTTTTTTGGTTTTTGGCGAAATGATATCCGCCATTAAACAGGCGATCAAGTTGGCTTCATCTGAATTGGTAACGGCTAAAAAGATTTCAGCTTCACTTACACCGGCTTTTTCCAAAACCTTAGGGCTGGTGCCAGAGGCCAATATAGTCTGCGCATCAAGATTTTCATCCACTTTTCGGATAGCGGCTTCA
>JAUCGD010000498.1 GCA_030377945.1 Desulfobacterales bacterium HSG17
CTTTTTTCTGCCATGACAGCTGTGGAAAATGCCATGGTTGCCAGGCACTGCAGGACCAGTAAAGGAATTATAGGTTCTCTTTTAAGAACCCCGTCCCAGAAAAGAGAAGAGGCATGGATACGGGAAAAAGCCCTGGAAGCCCTGGAAATTATGGGAGTTGATAAATATGCAGATTCTGTGGCATCCAATCTACCTTATGGCCTGCAGCGAAGGCTGGAAATTGCAAGGGCTATTGCTTCGGAACCTAAAGTGCTGCTGTTGGATGAACCTGCTGCCGGAATGAACCCCTCTGAATCCTCAGAGTTGATGAAAGACATTGTACGCATTAAAGAACTGGGTATTGACGTTCTTTTGGTGGAACATGACATGAAAGTAGTTATGGGTGTATGTGATCATATTATTTGTGTTGATCATGGTGTGAAGATTGCTGAAGGTGATTCTGAAGAAATTCAGAATAATACAAAAGTTATCGAAGCGTATCTTGGTCAGCCCGCTAACCAATAATTTTTTTGGAGAAAAAAATGAAAAAACGAATTTTATCAATTATGGCTGTGGGACTTATCATAGTTCCATTTATGTTTAGTACAGTATCTGCAAAAACATTGAAAATTGGCTCCATGAGTCCTTTAACAGGTCCCTATGCATCTGATGGAACAGACATTAAAAATGGCGCTCTGACTGCCATTGAAGTATTTGAAAAAGCGGGTGGAATACCTGGTTACGATAAGATTGAACTTTTCCCCCAGGACACAGCATGTGATCCAAGACAAGCTGTTGCAGCAGCCAATAAATTGATCAATCTTGAGGTTGCAGGAGTTGTAGGAGCTTATTGTTCTTCATCAACTATTCCATCCTCTCAAGTGTTGGATGAGGAAGACATCATCATGATCACCCCTGCTTCCACTCACCAGGATGTAACTGACCGCGGTCTTCCCTACATGTTCAGAATGTGCGGAAGAGATGATGATCAGGCACCTGCAGCAGCCAAATTCATGAAAGAGTCTCTGGGTGCCAAAACACTGTTTATAGTTGATGACAAAACCACCTATTCCCAGGGTCTTGCAGACGGCGTTGCTACAGCCAGCAAAGCTTTGGGCATGAAAGTAGTTAACCATGAACATGTCAACCAGGGAGACAAAGATTTTTCAGCCATTTTGACCATGGCAAAACGGGCCAATGCCGATATTTTCTATATGTCTCTCCAAGGATTCTCTCCAGCTGCCATGATGACTCTCCAGGCAAAACGCCTTGGTCTGAAATCCCAGATTGTTACCCAGGATGCTGTATTCCAGCCCAAATATATGGAAGTTGCCAAAGAAGCATCTGAAGGTGTTTATCTGACCTACGGATATACAGATCCTGAAACTCCGGAATATAAAGCCTTTGAAAAAATCTATGTGCCTAAATATGGTAAAATTGCTGCCTATGCGACCTATGCCTATGATTCAGCCACTGCATTGTTAAAAGCTATAAAGGCTGCCGGTTCTACTGATTCTAAAAAAGTTAAGGCAGAATTATTGAAACTGGATTTCCAGGGTGTTGCAAAACATGTTAAGTTTAAAGCTAACGGTGATTCAGGTTCTTCCTATATTGCTTTTAAAGTTGTTGGCGACACGTTTGTTCCTTACTGGGAACCTGTCAATGGTCTGATTAAATAAATTGATCTGATGAAAAAATGATGTGGCTGGTGCCATGGCAACAGCTGCATCTTTTCTTTATCCACGAAGCAGAGTGTAAAGATTAAATAAAATGGAATATTTTATTCAGCAGTTTATTAACGGTATAACCCTTGGCGGAATGTATGCATTAATTGCACTGGGCTATACTATGGTATATGGTGTTATTCAACTCATCAATTTTGCACATGGTGAATTCTTTGCTGCCGGCGGATATGTGGGTGCCATTGCACTGGCCTATTTTGCGGGAATCGGCTATATGGAATCCCACCCGATAATTTGTCTGACTGCCTCTTTTATGATTGCCATGGCCTATTGCGCCTACCTTGCCATAGGAGTTGAAAAAATAGCCTATAAACCATTGCGAAAAAATTCCAGGCTGTCCGCACTCTTGTCTGCTCTTGGAATGTCAATTTTTCTTTCCAACGGCATGATGCTTACCCAGGGAGTGTATGACAAAGTTTATCCCAGTGAGTTGTTCCAGGGAAGATTTGATTTTGGAATGGTTACCATCTCCTATCTCCAGATTATGATTGTGTCCCTTACAGCTTGCCTGCTGGTGGGTCTTAATTTACTGGTATTTAAAACCAAAATAGGTATGGCCATGCGAGCCACGGCCCAGGATAAGACCATGTCTGCTCTGGTGGCCATCGGCAGCAACAGGATTATCTCCCTGACCTTTGCCATTGGTGCGGGACTTGCCGCTGCCGCCGGCATTATGTATGGCCTCTATTATGGATCAGTCAAGTATGATATGGGATTTGTTCCGGGTAT
>JAUCGD010000499.1 GCA_030377945.1 Desulfobacterales bacterium HSG17
GGATCAATAATTTCAGGAGACTTGTTTTCATTTTCCTGATGATAGATGGTCATTTTTTTTGCCTCAATCAACATACCGTCTTTTCCAGTCAACCCAACGGCTTTTCCGCCCTGCCGGTTAATGCGTGCAACAATATCCTTATTGACTTTACCTCCAAGAACCATTTCAACAACATCCATGGTTTCACCATCTGTATATCTCATGCCCCGGATAAACTTTGAAGTTATACCCATGGCATCCAGCACCTTATTAATCTGTGGGCCGCCGCCATGTACAACAACAGGGTTTATCCCAAAATATTTTAATAATGTGATATCATTGGCAAAATCTTTTTTAAGGTTTTCATCTTTCATGGCGTGGCCGCCATATTTTATCACAATGGTTTTGCCGGAAAAATTTTTTATATAGGGCAAAGCCTCAATGAGAATATCTGCAACATTTGCCTTCATAGTATATACCTTGATAAATCTTCATTTTTAACGATGTCCATCAACTGTTTTTCCACAAATAGCGCATCAATTATAATATGTTTTTCTTCAATATCAGGTGCTTTAAAAAGAATCTCTTCGAGGAGTTTCTCCATTAAAGTATGAAGCCTTCTTGCACCGATATTTTCTGTGCTTGAATTTACTTCTACAGCTATATCAGCAATTTTTTGTACGGCATTATCTGTAAATTCAATCTCCACTCCATCAGTTCTAAGAAGAGCTATATATTGAAGAACAAGGGCATTCTTGGGTTCTGTTAAAATTCTTGTAAATTCATGGGCACCAAGGGAATGCAGCTCCTCTCTTATGGGAAATCGTCCCTGGAGTTCAGGAACAAGATCAGAAGGTTTTGCAACATGGAAAGCTCCTGAAGCTATGAACAAAATATGATCTGTTTTCACAATCCCATATTTTGTCGGCACGGAACTGCCTTCAACAATGGGCAGAAGATCCCTTTGTACACCCTCTTTTGAGACCTCTGGCCCATGACTTTTATCTTTGCCTGCTATTTTATCTATCTCATCAATAAAAATAATCCCGGACTGTTCCACCATATTAATGGCATCTGTCTTTACCTTTTCCATATCTACTAGATGAGCTGCCTCTTCAGAAGTCAAAAGTTTTAAAGCATCTTTAACCTTTAGTTTGCGTCGCTTGGTATTTTTTGGCATGATATTGCCAAGCATACCCTTGACATCAATACCCATTTCTTCAATTCCAGTATTGGAAAAAATTTCCACCATGGGAGAAGATGTAGCAGCAACCTCAAGATCAATTTCTCTTGAATTAAGTTTTCCATTATGAAGCATTTTTCTTAATTTTTCCCTTGTTGAAGGGGAAGGCATTGCTTCTTTTTCCTGAGCTTTTTCAATATCATTATTTTCTGTTTTAGATTTTTGTGGCGGCAGTAAAAGATCCAGAACTCTCTCTTCTGCAATTTTTGCAGCTTTCTCTTGGACTTCATCCTGCTGTCTTGCCTTTAATCGATTAACTGTCAATTCCACAATATCCCTTATCATGGACTCAACATCTCTGCCAACATATCCGACCTCAGTAAATTTAGAGGCCTCTACTTTATAAAAAGGTGAGTCAGTTAAATTGGCAAGTCTTCTTGCAATCTCAGTTTTACCAACCCCTGTCGGCCCTATCAAAATTATATTTTTTGGTGCAATCTCTTCTTGAAGATCCTTGTCAAGCTGCCGTCTTCTCCATCTGTTTCTAAGTGCAACAGCAACTGATTTTTTGGCATCTTTCTGACCGATTATATATTTGTCTAACTCTGTTACTATTTCAACTGGTTTCAAATCTTTCATTCTTTTATTATCTCTTTATTTAAATTCTTCGATGGTAATATTATGATTTGTATAAATACACAAATCGGCAGCTATTTTCATGGCTTTTTCAACAATCTGTCTTGGCTCAAAATCCGTATTTTCCAGCATGGCAACAGCCGCGGACTGGGCAGCAGTACTGCCGGAACCAATACTTATTATCCCGTCATCAGGTTCAATCACATCTCCATTGCCGGATAATAGATAGGTATTATCCTTGTCAGCTGCAATCATCATGGCTTCAAGACGGCGCAGATACTTATCTGTCCTCCACTCTCTTGCAAGTTCCACACAGGCTCTTGTTAAACTTCCATTATATCTTTCAAGTTTTTCTTCAAGTTTTTCAGACAGGGTCAAAGCATCAGCAGTTGCTCCTGCAAAGCCTGTAATGATCTTCTCATTATAAATCCGTCTGACTTTTCTCGCCTTGTGTTTTGTGACAATATTTCCCAATGTCACCTGGCCATCTCCTGCAACAACAATTTTATTTTTATGCCGTACTGCAAGAATTGTTGTGCCGTGGAATACATCTTTACTCACTTTTTCCCTCTCTTTCAATTTTTATCCGTTACCTTACAATGTTTGGGCGGGAAGTTGCCCATATGTGAGGCGCAAAAACTTTTGCAACCG
>JAUCGD010000500.1 GCA_030377945.1 Desulfobacterales bacterium HSG17
TACGGCATGACCTAACGCACCCTACGATGGAAATCCTTAATTCCGATAATGTCTAATACAAATATTTGTTTATCATAATTCAGGTAAAAAGTCTTATACAATGTGATGAATATTTATTTAAAATATAACGAGTAAGGCTAATCGTGTTCGCTTTGACAGGCTCAACGAACAGTAACAACTCGGTAGCCGAGCCTGTCAAAGGGCAGATGAAGCACAAAAAAGCAGCCAGCAAATTAATGCTGACTGCTTTTTTGTTTAAGGGTGGAGTATGGGGTTATTTATGTTCTTGAGCCTGCAAGTCCTATGGTATTGAGAGCTTCTTCCATTTCGCCCAGGATTGAGGGATCATCAATAGTTGCAGGAACTTTATATTCCTGGTTATCTGCAATCTTTTGAATGGTTCCCCGCAAAATCTTGCCTGAACGGGTTTTGGGCAGACGTTTTACCACAGTTGCGGTTTTAAATGCTGCAACAGGTCCGATACGGTCTCTTACCATTCCGACAACTTCCTTGACAATTTCAGCATTATCACGGTCAACACCTGCATTAAGTACCATGAATCCTACGGGAATCTGTCCTTTGAGGTTATCTGCAACACCAAGAACAGCGCATTCCGCTACATCAGGATGATCAGACAGAACCTCTTCCATAGCACCAGTGGAAAGGCGGTGGCCTGCAACATTGATAATATCGTCAGTACGTGACATTACATAGACATAGCCTTCAGCATCAATATATCCGGCATCAGCAGTTTTATAGTATCCTGGAAATTCATCAAGATAAGATTCAACATATCGCTTGTCATTCTGCCACAGTGTTGGCAGGCTTCCAGGAGGCAGTGGAAGTTTGACAACCAGAGCACCTATTTCACCGGCTTTAACCTGTTTGCAGCTTTCATCAACCACCTGAACATCCCAGCCCGGTGCAGCCTTTGTTGGTGAACCGTATTTAACCGGGAAGAAATGAAGGCCCATGCAGTTAGCACAAATTGCCCAGCCTGTTTCAGTCTGCCACCAGTGGTCAATGACCGGAACCTTGAGATTGTTTTCAGCCCATTGAATGGTATCTGGATCTGAGCGTTCTCCTGCCAGAAAAAGATATTTGAACTTTGAGATATCGTATTTTTTAATCAGTTCCCCTTTGGGATCATCACGTTTGATAGCACGGAAAGCGGTTGGTGCTGTAAACAGGGATCTTACACCATGTTCTGAAATTACACGCCAGAATACACCGGCATCAGGTGTACCAACAGGTTTTCCTTCAAACAGGATTGTTGTACATCCCCTGAAAAGAGGCCCGTAAACAATATAGGAATGACCCACAACCCAGCCAACATCCGAAGCTGCCCAGTAAACATCGCCTGCATCTACATCATATACATTTTTCATGGACCATTTCAGGGCAACCATATGCCCGCCATTGTCACGGACAACACCTTTAGGTTCGCCTGTTGTTCCTGAAGTATAAAGAATATAAAGGGGATCGGTAGCAGCCACAGGAACACAGTCAGCAGGTGTTGCATTTGCAACTGCATCTGCCCAGTCCACATCACGGCCTTCAATCATGGATGCTGTTTCCATTGGTCTCTGAAAGACAATACATTTTCCAGGTTTTGAATCTGAAAGATTAATAGCTTCATCCAAAAGAGGTTTGTATTTGATAACCCTTTGAACCTCTATACCGCAGGATGCAGAAACAATAACCGTTGGTTTGGCATCATTAATACGGGTTGCAAGTTCTTTTGCTGCAAATCCGCCAAATACCACAGAATGAACTGCGCCAATACGGGCACATGCCAGCATTGCAATGGCTGCTTCTGCTATCATTGGCATATAAATCAGTACCCGGTCTCCCTTGGCAGCTCCATTGGCAGAAAGAACACCTGCAAATTTGGCAACCTCATCTCTTAATTCCGTATAGGTATATTTTTTTATAGTATCTGTAACAGGGCTGTCAAAGATAAGTGCTAACTGGTCTCCTCTTCCGTTTTCAATGTGAAAATCAAGGGCATTGTAGCATGTGTTGGTTTCTCCGCCAACAAACCAGCGGTAAAAAGGTTTATTTGAATCATCCAGAACCTTATCCCATTTTTTGTACCAGAAACAGGTTTCAGCAGCTTCACCCCAGAATGCCTCAGGATCTTTAATGGATTTTTCATAAGCTTCATCATACAGATTGGTCATGCTTTGATCTCCTAAATGTTAAAAGTTAATTAAATAAAATAAAGAACACTTTTTAATTTTATTTCAACCGTATATACGAACATCATTCTGTATGTCAAGGTAAAAAAATGAATGACATACAGTATATGAATTAATAAAAATCAAGAAGGGGATATTCTTGCTTTAAGGCACTGAATATATGGCAAATTAATAAAGCATTTATAGGAATAGCAGGAAAATGAGTTTGTTTGAGATCTTGGCTCCGGCAAAATTATATAGTTTGCC
>JAUCGD010000501.1 GCA_030377945.1 Desulfobacterales bacterium HSG17
TTTCATAAAAATATTGACAATAGCATAAATAATGCTATTAATTCTTCTTTCTTTGGTTGACAATATTTTTTATATTCTATCATATTTATTAATCAATGTTAGTAAAAAAGGAGAAAAAAATGGACAAGAAGGTAACTGTTGTTGGTGCTGGAAATGTTGGAGCAACCGCTGCTCAAAGATTGGCTGAAAAAGCATTGTGTGATGTTGTTTTGATTGACATTGTTGAAGGTGTTCCCCAGGGAAAAGCACTTGATTTAACCCAGGCTTCGGCAATTGAAAAGCATGATGCTCAAATTATTGGATCTAATTCATATGAAGCTTCTGCAAATTCCGATGTTGTTATTATTACAGCAGGTATTCCGAGAAAGCCGGGAATGAGCCGTGATGATCTTATCAGCACCAATGCCGGTATTATGAAAAATGTTACAGAACAGATTGTAAAATATTCTCCTGATACAACCCTTATTATTGTGAGCAATCCACTTGATGCAATGTGCCATGTTGCATATGAAGCCAGCGGTTTCCCTAAAAACAGGGTTATCGGTATGGCCGGTGTTCTGGATTCAGCCCGTTTCAGAGCCTTTATTGCTATGGAACTGAATGTTTCCATTGAAAATACTCATGCCTTTGTTCTTGGAGGACACGGTGATACAATGGTTCCACTGCCTCGTTTTTCAACAGTATCAGGCATTCCCATTACCGAACTTATATCCAAGGAACGTATTGATGCCTTGTGTGACAGAACAGCTAATGGCGGAGCAGAGATTGTAGGTCTTTTGAAAACCGGAAGTGCATTTTATGCTCCTGCATCTTCAGCAGTTGAAATGGCTAAATCAATTCTGTTTGATAAAAAACAGATTCTTCCATGCGCAGTTTATCTTGAAGGTGAGTACGGATTTAATGATCTTTTTATCGGCGTACCTGTTAAACTTGGTAAGGGCGGAGTTGAAGAGGTTATTGAGATTAAACTTACAGATGATGAAAAAGCTAAACTTGCAAAATCGGCAGCAGCAGTTGAAGAACTGAAAGGTGTTTTAGCTAAGCTTAAATAATTTAGCTTAAAATAGTTTATTGGCCAAGCTGTTTTAATATTGCTTCACCAAGTTTTTCATTTATTCCGGGCACTTCCCCCAGTTGTTCAAGGGTAGCTGCCCGGATTTTTTTTATGCTTCCAAAATGTTTTAAAAGTGCTTTTTTTCTTTGTAATCCGACTCCCGGTATAAAATCCAGTGCAGAACCAAGAGCTTTTTTTCCTCTTTGTTTTCGGTGAAAACTTATGGCAAACCTGTGGGTTTCATCCCTTATCTGCTGAAGAAAAAATATCAGGGAGTCATCCCTTCCCATATTAACAGGGTTAGCCCTTCCAGGTTTATATATTTTATCCCTGGTTTCCCCTGATTTTGTTTTTTTGGCTTTTTCATCATGTTTTGCTATTCCTATAATGTCAAACCTGCCTTCAATTCCAAGATCCCTGATAACAGATACTGCGATATTTAATTGGCCTTTACCTCCGTCAACCATTAGAAGATCAGGAAAAGGCTGTGAATTTACTCCTTTCCCATACCGCCTTGCAAGAACTTCAGCCATAGATGCGTAATCATCAGGTTCTGTTACAGTCTTAATTTTATATGTTCTATATGCAGATTTTAAAGGTTTTCCATTTTCAAATACAACCATTCCTGCTACCGGAGAGGTTCCTGATATATTGGAATTATCAAAACATTCTATACGTGCAGGTATTTGTTTTGTTTTTAAACAATCTTGAAGTCGGGTTAAAAGAGATTTGTCAGCTTCTGATGAAGATATGAACTCTTCAAGCCCGTTTTCAGCATTTTTTACAGCCATATGAATCAGGCTCATTTTTTCCCCTTTTTGAGGGGTTAAAATGCTTACTTTTTTATATTTCCGGTTTTTATTATTTTGGTTTTTATATTTCTGATTTTTATCTTGCAGGCTTTCCAGATATCTCTGTGTGATTTGTGTATGTTCAACAGGTATGGATGTTAATATTTCTCCAGGTATAAAATTTGCTTTTTCATAATACTGGTGTATAAATGTTTCAATAACTTCCGAATCCTCTGCAAAGGTTTCTGAAAATGGAAAATTTCGAGACCCTATGAGATAACCCCCTCGAACCGACAACATTGTCAGCATTATTTTTTCATGGGAACGGGCAAATGCCAGTATATCCCTGTCTTTATAATCTGTTGAAATCATCACCTGTTTTTCTATGGTTTTTTTCAGAGCAAACATTTTATCCCTGAGTTCAGCTGCAAGTTCATAATTCTGCTTTTCTGCTGATTCCTGCATTTCTTTTTTTATCTTTTGTATTAAATCAGGGGTTTGTCCTTTGAGAAAAAGAATAATTTCTTTAACTATTTCATTATAAACATCTTTATCTACATCCAGGCAGCAGGGGCCAAGACAGGTTCCGA
>JAUCGD010000056.1 GCA_030377945.1 Desulfobacterales bacterium HSG17
AAAATATAAAATTCATTTAATGATTTAAATAGGAGTGATTACTTTGTCAAGAAGTTTATTAATTTATCTCGAAATTTACTATAAATATTGCCCAGAATCTGTTCCTTGATTCTAAAATGACCAAAAATTGATTCTGGTATTAATAAAACTGATTTTGTGCTTTCATATCTGACAAAATTTGATTCATTTGGCTTTTTCATTTTTAATTAAAATTGAGAAGGCTTGAAGCCTGTCACCCATTTTTCAAGTAACATAGGCTCTTTGTAAAGCAATGAAGGTTGCCATTGAGACCTGGTGTTCAGGGCGAATCCGTTAACCATGATAGATACTCGATCATCAGACGAAACCACAATAACAATTATATTGTCATGCTGTTCTGTGAATCGCAGTGCTGAATTAAAACGGGCACCACGTGCTCTATTCTCGCCTGGAATAAAATGACCGTCAAGAAGGCAGGCAAAACCATGTAGTTTTAAATCAACCCCAAGATGTATTGCACCATCCACCTTTGACAGAGATTTGCTCAATTCCAAATACTCATGATTTTTTAGATCAAGTGGTTGTTTAAGGGAATGACCGGAAATAAAAATGGGTTTTTTATTCAGATCTATTACAATGGTGCAGCCATGTCGTTGCCTTGCGGCCCTATGGACAATGCTGCTGACAATTTTAAATAAAGTAGTAGCAGCTAATGGCTCCATATTGGATTCAAGCAGTGCTTCTTCAAACTGCACAAGATTGGCTTTGCGGGTGGTTGATTTGAAACTGCCATCTGAAAAACTGCATACTTTATTATTATTCAGTTTTAAAAAACCATGCTGACCTCTAAAATCAGCAGTGATAAAAAAACCGGGTTTATCCCCTCTTATAATGCCAATAACCCTTTTCTCATCAGACACCAGTTCTCTATCCGAGTCTTCGACAGATTGGAGGAGTTTTCGGATATGCTTAATATCTTCCAGTGCCGGCTGCTCGGCTTTAGGAAACTCTGCTATAAAGTTCATCTTTGGAAGTGACCTGTTTTCAACAAAAATCAATTTGCCTTTTGGCCATGCCCCTTCTTCAGGAGTATTCGATATTTTTAGGACAGCTTCCAGAATCGGATAAATCCTGACCCGGGTGTCCCATCCAATCAAAACATTCATTTCATCAATCAAATAGTCCCGGATAGCATGCGTAGAGTATTCTTTAAGAAAACTGCCTGAAATACCAGTGTACAGATCTTCTTCATTGGCAATATCATGTGATAGTCTCCAGACAGCTTGCTCTAACCACATTTCAGTAGGACCGATGGAGCACATATTCGGATGATGTTCTGTAAACCACATTTGATAAACTACTGAACTTGAACGCCCCCCATAAGAGATCAGTCCACTTAACTGGAGGTTCTTTTCCGAAATTAAATTGGTAAACTTTTTTTTGTCATAGATAATATTTGACTTTGTCCGCCACTCATCCGTATCTATAAATAATTCTTTGAATTTTGGTTCATGCCCTGCCAGAAGATTCAGCGGATCATAAATATGCATTGGATCATCCGGTTGAATAGCATAAATAACCGCTGTTCTGCTTGGGCCTGAAAACTGTGTCAGACCATCTCGCAAACCATCTAAAGTTTCTACTATACACCTGTGGGTAAAAGTACATTCATACATAAGTTTGCTCTATTCCATATTCCTGCATCTTAATCAAGAAAAAAATGTCCGGAATAAAAATAACTTGTTTAAAATTAATTTGTTTTACACCAAAATATATTGTATGTTTAATTCCATTAGATTGTTCTGAGTACAAAAAAATTCTTCTTGTCATTAAATATCTTGAAAATACACAAAATATTTTAGACTACTCAATGTGGAGACATTTCTGATGGCTGAAAAACCTACATATGAAGAATTAGAAAAACGAATACAGAAATTAAAAAAATCTGAATCTGAATTTCAACGGGCAAAGAAAAAACTCCAGACAGAAGAGAAGGAACTCAGGTCTATATTGAACATTAATCCAGACCTGATGATTGTTCTTGATGCCAAAGGCTGCTATCGGGACATCTTTACTGGTGATCCCAGCAAACTTATTTTACCGGTAAACCAACTGCTTGGCAAGTCTATCCACGAAGTAATGCCCCCAAAAGAGGCACAACCGATCCAGGATCTAATTGATCAAACTTTATCAACCAAAAAGTTTCAACAAAAAGAATACACTCTTAATATTGAAGGAGACAAAAGGTGGTTTATCGGTCGATCAATTAAGATAATTTTCCAAAATTCTGAGTGCATCCTCTGGTTTGCCCGTGATATCACCAGACAGAAACAGTCAGATGATCTTGTTAAGGACCTTTCACAAAAACTGATACAGGCCCAGGAACGTGAACGACAGATGCTTTCCTGTGAATTACACGACAGTATTGCTCAAGATCTTTCAACACTCAAATTGTATTGCAGCAGGCTGTTTGACAATAAATGCTCCACAGAATCAGGCGCCAAAGGATCCCCGGCAGACGTGTCCAAACTCATAGATCAGACAATTACAACGGTCAGAGATTTGGCATATACTTTGAGGCCGCCCAGCCTGGAGCACCTGGGCCTTGTCCATGCCCTTAAAACGTTTTGTGAAGAATTTTCCGAAAAAACTAATATTATAGTTGATTTTCAAGTTGCTGGCATAAACGAGTCAATACTGAACTCTGATATTCAAATCAATATATACCGTCTTGTTACTGAAGGGTTGAGCAATGTCGGAAAACATGCAGTTGCTTCCAAAACGACAATAAGACTTGTGGGAGCACACCCTAATATCATCCTTCGAATAAAAGATAACGGTAAGGGATTTGATGTCAAGAAACGGGAAGATTCAATCACCAATGAAAAACGAATGGGGCTTAGCAGCATGAAAGAAAGGGTCAACCTGCTTCATGGCCATATGTCAATTCATTCTCAGCCAAATGAAGGTACTCAAATAGTAATTGAGCTGCCTTTAAAGGACAAGTAAAAATGAATAAAAAACGTATTTTAATCATTGATGACCATCCTCTTTTCAGGGAAGGCATTAAAACCATCATACAGGGTGACAGCAGATATGAGGTAATTGGTGAAGCCGAAAATGCAAACCAGGGGCTCAAATTAGCCAAAAAACTCAAGCCCGATCTTGCTGTAGTGGATATTTCCCTTCCAGATATAAGCGGTTTTGATCTTATCAGGGATATACAAAAATATGCCTCTGATATACCAATCCTGGTGTTGAGTATGCATTCCAATGTAGACTATATAGTAAAAGCCTTTCAGGCCGGTGCCAGTGGCTATCTTACCAAGGATTCTGCTTCAGATATGCTTATCAATGGAATTGAACACACCTTAAAAGGTAATTATTTTATGGACACTGCAGTATCCCAGCAGGTGGTAAAAAAACTGGCCCAATTACCGGATAAAAAGCCTGTTGCCATTGTTAAAGGCTATGATACTTTAACTCCCAGGGAACAAGAGATCATGGTTTTGGTATCCAGTGGAATGTCCTCCCAGAAAATTGCAGAAAAACTTTTTATCAGTCCAAAAACAGTTGAAAACCATCGTTCCAAAATAATGCGTAAACTTGATGTAAGCAGTATCATTGAGCTGGCTCGCCATGCTGCCAAGATAGGCCTTATTGACCTTGAGCTCTGGAAAAAATGATAAAGTATCAGCCATGAATCTTCTGGGGGATCCCCCTATATCATCTTTGGGAGATTCTCCCGAACAGGAAATTTTCCTGATAAAAATAAGCCCTTTCACCTATTTACAATAAAAATCAAGTTCAGTAATAATCATCAGTATTAAAAAATAAAAGAATCAAAGCTTGCAGTCTGTTTTTTCATATCGAGAATCAGGCAGCTCCATGGGCCAATGGCAATTTAAAAAACAAAATGGCTGATGATAAAAAAAAATTTACCCGTGGTTATCCGGAATTAAAACATTTTATCCGGAGTATTCAGCGGATTGAAGGAAAGTATGATTGTTTTGCCAGGACGATCACGAATTGTGATTGCCTGGACTGTCAATGGTACAGCTATTGTTTTAAGGAATTAAAAAAAACAGAAGAGAAAAACTATGAGCATTAAAAAACAGTATCATAAAAATTACTCATGGGAGCAAGAAAACGTGTTATCAGAAAAAGAATATATAAAACGTTCGGTAATAGATCGAAGATCTCTTTTGGACAGGCGAATGTTCAATCGTGGCACTAAATATCAAGGCCCAGAGAGAAGGATGAGACAGGGCAGGAGGCAAGGCTGGGAAAGAAGATATGATTGGGAATCAATAGATCGCATGACCAGCTTTTGCAAAAATTTTAAAATTCATCAACCATACAAATCGTTATGATAGAATAGTTTAGCTTTTTGTAAGGCTTGATGTCCGGCCTATTTGTTCTGAAACGATATTTTCCGATAATATAGGGAGGTGTGATTATGATAGGCTACTTGCCCAATAAAGACTTAATCTTTTTTAACCCTAGCAATTCAGGTGTAGTATTTACCCATCCTGCAAAACGCTACATAACTGTAGAACAGCTTTTAAAAACACAAGAATGCCTGGTGCAAAAAACTACAAGTCCGGTAATTTATATTGAGGACAGAAGGGTCAATGCAAGACGAAAAAATGGCTATAAAAAAGCTTTCACACACGGAACATGAAGTGCTGAATGAAAAAAATGGAAAATGATTATCCATGATGGAAAAATTGTTTATAATTATTTTATATAAATAGTTGTTTTTGATAACTTCTGAGTTCAGTTAATTCATATGTAAAATGCGTGCTATCTCATCCATTGAATCCACATTAAAATCTGCTTTCATATCAGAATTTTTAAATGCTGCAAATTTGACTTTCGCTCCTGCAGCAGCCTTGCAATCATATTCTGAATCACCAATAAAAAGTATTTCTTCCGGGTTTAATTTCAATTTTCCCATTATGATTATTAACTGTTCAGGATCTGGTTTTGGATTTTTCACCATTGCTGATGTCATAACAACATCAAAATATCCCTCAATATGATAATCTTTTAATATTTTTTCCATGGTATTAGTTCGATTGGTTGCAATACCAATTATATATCCATTGTCCTTTAAAGACGTGAGAAGTTCTTCAAATCCCTTTTCCATGACCATATATTCAATAAATTTATGATATCCAATATTTTCCAGACAGGCAAATACCTCTGAGAGATCATTCATTTCTGAAAACAGATATTCAATGGCTGCTTTTACAGTCATCATGTGGACATTAATAAACTGCTTATCAGTTAACTGCGGTCTATTAAATTTTTCTAATACTTCATCATAGTATTTACGATTGGCAATGGCAGTGTCAAACATGACACCGTCACAATCAAATACAACTGCTTTGATTTTTGAAATATCCATTATTAAAACTCAAAATTAAAAATTAAAAATCTCCAGAAAATCATGAACCGATTTTTTGTTTTTCGACAAATATTGCATAGACTCTTATAATAATTGATGGCTTGTACTTGGAATCAGTTTTAAGTGTCAGTACATCATGTAATTGACCTGGCTTATCTGAAACAATTTTTACTTTTACCTGCCATGATTTTTCATCGTCCTTTGGGGCAATAAGCCCGGCTTTTACCTGGGTACTATTTTTTTGTTTCACACCAAGAATTGAAAATTTATATTTTTCAAAAGGCGTTATCTTAATAATGGTTTCAAGAGTATCTCCTGGATTTCCTTGGAGATAAACAGATCTGGGCTCAATTGTAACAACATTTTCAACAGATCCAGTAACCGTTAGTTTAAATTTGCTTTTTTCAGGGTCATCGGTTTGAACTACAGTAGTCTTTTTCATGCTTCTTCCGCCATATCCTGCGGTTTTAAAACTAAGACTAATTTTCCCTTCCCCGCCCGGGGGAATTTCCTTGTCAAAGGAGTGTCTGTCACAGCCTCAGGGAGGTTTAACATTTGTTATATGCAAAAGTGTGTCACCTGAATTTTTAATTATAAATTCATGGGATACATGACTGCCTTCAGGAATTGATTCAAAGTTAAAAACAGGGTTATCAACCACAACCCTTGCCTGTGCCATTGTCCCGGGTACAAATCCAGGTGCAAAACCTGACAGAACAAACAAGACAGCAGTGATAATATTTATTTTTCTCATGATATAAATTTTACCCTATATTAAATAATTTATAATTACTCTTTCTTAAACAGGCTTTTTAATCCTTTAGTTGCAGATTCAACACTTTTTGAAGCAGAATCTACAGCTGTTTTAGCTGCCGCACCTCCTGTTTCAAGTCCAGCGCCGCCAAGATCTTTTAAATTGCCAAGTTGTTTTAAACCATCATTAAAAACCTTAGTCACTGAATCTGCACTGATCTTGCTGTAAAGAGATGTGAAAATCTGTTCAAAAGCCTGGGCTGGTGTTGCACCATCTTTCTCTTTGCCAATATCTTTTAAATGAATATCCGGCAATGGTGCTGTTATCTCCTTGCCTGCAAGAGCTGCCATGGTCAGATGCACCTTTCCATCTTTTACAATTACATCATTGATAACTATTTTTTTACCTTGCTGTTCTTTATCAGCAGTAGTTTTCTTACTGGATGTATTCCCTGATTTTGCACTTTTCTGGACATTTTTTAAAATGGTCTGAAAATTATCAGAGCCTGAAATCTTCTCATAGGTGATTTCCGGAGCAATGATTTCAATTTTATTTATAACAATTGGATTCTTTGTAATGGAACCCTCATCTATATCAACATATATAGAACCCACTTTCATTGCCTGGAGTGATTTAAATCCCTTGGGGTTTCCCAGCAAAAACTTTTTTATTGTTGCCTGGCCGGAAAAAATAGATATACTTACATCATCAACTTTAACATCAGTTTTTGTAATCTGGGGACCAACAGTATTAACTGCCTTTTTAACGAGAGGTCCAAGATTAGATAAAGTAAAAAATGCAATACCTGCCACTAACACAACAATAACAACACCTGCGATTAATAATTTTTTCATGTGTTAATCTCCCTCTTTATTTATCAATTTTAAAAAGCTGTTCATTTATCATGGAACATATTCCTGGTTTTTGTTCTATTTTTTCCCCATCAATACTCAAAACTTTTACCGCCCCCATTAATGCATTTGAGACAATAATATTTGAATACAAATAAAATTTGTCTTTATGTATTGGTTTGTGACAGACACCATACCCTTTGTCAGATAGTATCGTCAATATAGAATTTATGGTTACTCCATTCAGCACATAAAGTGACTCGGGAACTATTATGGTTTTATCTTTGATGGCAAAAATACTTGCTGTATTGGTTTCTGATATTGTAAAATCTGAATTCAGGATAACAGCCTCATCACCGCCACGCTCCTTTGCAAACTGCCCTGCCCTGTCATAATAGAGATAATTCAAAGTTTTATAATCTGCAAGGGGCATTTGCCTTGCTTCAGGGTATGTAATAAGATTCAGCCCTTTTTGGTTAAGCATTTCAAGCCTGTGGGTATATTGTCTTGCAAAAGCAGCAAAAAACACTTTATCACTATTGTTCTGACTCTCTTTTGACATTATCAGCTTAACGGCAAGCAGCCTGTCCTGCAGGTTATTTGCTTTGATCAAAGCATCTATTACATTGCCCCAGTCAGTAAAGTCGGGAATTTGAAAAAAAAGATTTTTCCATGCTCTGTTTAAACGTGCCACATGCTCTTTAAGATAAAATATTTTCCCATGATCCACACGTATGGTTTCAAAAAGCCCTGCTCCATATTGAAAGCCCGGACTTAATGCTGATACAACAGCCTTGTCCTGGTCAATGATTTTGCCATTTACCCATACTTTTAAATTTAATGTTTTATCCATTTTAATGCCTATTGAAGATGAAACATTCCTGTCAACAGTAAGATAAGTCAAACTTTCAAAGTATGCAATGATTTAAATTAATCTACCAGACAAAGATTCCATTAATGTTTTTCCTTTATCAAGGGTTTCCTGGAATTCTTTTTCAGGGTCAGAATCATACACAATACCACCGCCAACTGAAAAACATACCTTATTACTGGCAATAGTGGCAGTTCTTATGGCAATGGAGAGATCCATAGTATCGTGAAAACTCAGATATCCTACGGAACCTGTATAGACATGACGCTTTACAGATTCGAGTTCATCAATGATCTCCATGGAGCGGATTTTAGGGCAGCCTGTTATGGAACCACCGGGAAATGTTGCTTTTAAGAGATCCACAGATGTTTTATCATCTTCAAGTTCACCCTCCACAACTGAAACAAGATGAAAGACATTTGCATAAGGTTCAAGGCGTTTATGCTCTTTAACAATTACAGATCCATATTTTGTCACCTTAGAGATATCATTTCTCATGAGATCAACGATCATGGTTAGTTCTGCATCGTCTTTAAGACTGCATGAAAGTTCCAATCCATTTTGCCTGTCCTGCTCTTTTGTACTGCCCCTTGCAATCGTTCCTTTTATGGGTCGTGATTCAACATGTCTGCCATTTTGTTTGATAAATCTTTCAGGAGAAGTAGAGACAATTGTATGGTCTTTGGCATTAATATAGCTGAAAAAAGGAGCTGGATTTCTTTTAAACAAATCTTGAAACAGAGAATATGCATCACCTGAAAATTTTGCTTCAAAACGCTGTGAAAGATTGGCCTGGTAAATATCTCCGGCTGTTAAATAATCAATGATTGTATTTACAGAACTTATATACTCAGGTTTTGTAAAACTTGATTTAAATCCTGATTTATCTATTGAAAATTTTTTTCTAGGAACCTTTTTTTCTAATCTGTTAAAAAAAAACCTTTTATGGGTATCAATTATATCTTGTTTTGTTTTAAATTCTAATTCATCAGACAGCAGAGGAATGCAAAGTTTTGTACTGGTTGTTTTTTTATCTGATTTTTGATCTGGTTTGTTATCTTGAATAAGAATAATTGATGGTGCATAAAGGCATAAATCCGGCAACCCGGTATCGATGCAGGTACAGGGAAGCTTTTCAATCAAATCTTTTAAATCATAGGAAAAATATCCAAACAGGCCTGCAAGAACAGGAAAGCCAGAAATATCAGTATCAAATTTAAATCTGTCTAACAGTGCCTGGATAACACAAAAAGGATCCTGCTCCACACAGGCTGTTTTTTCTTTATATTTTATGGATACGCTTTTGTGTTTGCTTACAAGTTCAAGCCAGGGCTTTACAGCAAGGATATTATATCGAGCACTATCAAGCGTTGAACCTGATAATAAAAGCACAGTGCCGGAATCCTGGGCAAAGGATGCTGCTATCTGCTCAAAAGGACGATCAAGAACAATTGATTCCATGTAAACATTTTCCAGGAATGGAAGACGTTCTATTAAATCATTGTTAATATGGTTGCCGTTCTGACAATCCATTGAATTCCCTTGTCTCAAGGTCATTCATCTCAAAAAAGGATTAGTTGCTTTTTCTCTCCCTATACTGGTTTCAGGTCCATGCCCGGTGTATACGATTGTATCATCATCAAAGGCAAAAACTTTTTGTTTGATACTTGAGATCAAAGTAGCATAGTCGCCTCCTGGAAGATCTGTTCTGCCTATTGAGCTTGCAAACAGAGTATCTCCTGCAAAAAGGTGCCCTTCAGTATAAAGACAGATACCGCCTTTTGAGTGACCTGGAGTATGGATCACCTTAAGTGTTATTTCACCAAACTTTACTTCATCACCATCATTTAATAGGATATCAGCAGGAGGAGAATTCTCAGACTCCAGACCAAACATTTTTGCAGACTGTGAAAGCTCGCTGAACATGTATTCATCTTCGGGGTGAATAGCAATTGGAGCGCCTGTTGCTTTTTTCATTCTTTTATTGGCACTGACATGGTCAAAATGACCGTGGGTGTTAATCAGATATTTTACCTTTAATCCAAATTCTGCAAGTTTCATTAAAATTTGATCAGAATCATCTCCCGGATCAATCACCACAGCTTCTTTTGTTGATTCACATCCTAATATGAAACAATTTGCCATAATCGGACCAACTTCAAGTTTTTCTATAATCAAAATATACCTCCAAATATGAATTCTTACTCAAAAGTTTGTTGCAATTTAAATTTTCCAAAATACTTAAAATTGGAAATTATAAGATAATCTAAAATTTTTCCTGGGCTTTAATACGGTCAAGCACGCCATTAATAAAAGCACCTGAGTCCCTTGTACCATATTTTTTTCCGATCTCAACAGCCTCATTTATAGTGACACTGTAAGGTATATCAGAATATTGCAAAAATTCATATGTTGCAATGCGCATTATATTTCTATCTACAACAGGCATTCTGGAAATTTTCCAATGTTTGGAATACTTGTTTAATAAAGCATCAATTTTAGAATAATTTTCATTGACACCCTTAACAAGTTCCAGAAAAAAAGGTTTAACACTTTTTGTGAGCTTTTCATCATTATTGGCACAGAATGCTGTTAAATTTTCCTCTAAATCTTCATATGGAAATGATTTTTCCATATCAAAAGAAAAAAGTGCCTGGAGTGCAAGTTCCCTTGCCTGCCTGCGATCACCCATAATTAAATACTAACCTTTTTATAGACTTTTAGAAAGATTTGCCATCTCAATGGCACCCATGGCAACATCAAAACCTTTATTGCCTGATTTGGTTCCAGCTCTTTCAATTGCCTGTTCAATAGTTTCTGTGGTAAGGATCCCAAACATTACAGGAAGCCCTGCTTCAAGGCTTACAGATGCAATACCCTTGGAAACTTCTGCACACACATAATCATAATGGGTAGTGGCGCCACGGATAACAGCTCCAATACAAATTATAGCATCATATTCACCTTTTTTTGCCATTATCTGTGCTGCAAGGGGAATTTCAAAGGCTCCTGGAACTTTTAAAATGGTTATATCATCATCTTTAGCCCCACTTCTTGTAAGAGCATCAAGAGCTCCATCCACAAGTCTGGATGTAATAAAATCATTAAAACGAGAAACTATTATTCCAAATTTCTTTCCCTCAGCCTGCAAACCTGCTTCTATAATTTTCGCCATTTTTTATCCTTTATGTTTTACATATGTAATAAGTGGCCCATCTTAGCCTGCTTACATTTCAAATATCCCTCATTATATGGATTTGCCTCAACCTCAATTGGAACCTGCTCAACAACACTTAAGCCATAACCTTCCAGACCAACCATTTTTTTAGGATTATTAGTCAAAAGCCGCATCTTTTTTACACCAAGGTCAACCAGCATCTGGGCTCCTACTCCATAATCCCTCATATCAGCTTCAAATCCCAGTACTTCATTGGCTTCAACAGTATCCATACCCTGTCGCTGATATTCATAGGCTTTTAATTTATTTACAAGGCCAATACCCCGGCCTTCCTGACGAAGGTATAAAACAACTCCGCTTCCCTCTTTTTCCATCATTGCCATGGCTTTATGAAGCTGTGCCTGGCAGTCACACCTGAGCGATGAAAAGACATCCCCTGTCATGCATTCTGAATGAACCCTGACAAGGGTTTCTTTATCAGGATCAATAACCCCCTTTACAAGGGCAATATGGGTCAGACTGTCAATATCATTTTCATAGGCAATTATTTTGAATTCTCCACCGACCTGTGTTGGAATTAAAGTCTGGGCCGCTCTTTTAACAAAACTTTCCGTCTTCAGCCTGTATTTTACAAGATCTGCAACTGTACAGATGCCGATTCCATGTTTTTCAGAAAATTTTTCCAGAGAAGGCATTCTTGCCATTGTACCATCATCATCCATGATTTCACAAATTACTCCAGCAGGTTTCATACCGGCGAGCCGTGCAAGGTCAACAGAACCTTCTGTCTGCCCGATTCTCTCCATGACACCACCATTTTTTGCCCGCAAAGGGAAAATATGCCCTGGTCTTGCAATATCCGCAGGAGTGGTTTCATCTGCCACAGCCGTAAGAATGGTTGTTGCCCTGTCTGCTGCTGAAATTCCTGTTGTAACACCTTTTTTAGCTTCAATGGATACAGTAAACCCTGTTCCATATTGTGACGTATTATTATCAACCATGGGAGGTAAATCCAGACTATCTGCAATTGCAGCATCCAAAGAGAGGCAAATCAACCCCTTTCCATATGAGGCCATGAAATTAATGGCTTCAGGAGTTACAGCCTGGGCTGCCATGGTGAGGTCACCCTCGTTTTCACGATCTTCATCATCCACAAGAATAACCATTTTATTATTTTTAATATCTTCAATTGCCTGTTCAATTGTTAAATGTGCCATATATCTATCCTTAAACATTTTATTTAAACGACCTAAACCTGCCAATGGCAGTTATAAAAAACCACTTTTTCCAAGAAGCTCCATGCTGACTCCCTTTTGTTCACTGGGGAAAGCATCATTGCTTGATGAATTTTTCTTTAATATCTGTTTTACATACTTGCCAAGCATATCAGTTTCTATGTTAACTTTATCTCCGATCTTTTTTAAGCCAATAGTTGTAATACCTGCTGTATGGGGAATAATACTCACCTCAAAATCAGTATCAGAACATCTGTTAATTGTAAGGCTTATTCCATCAATTGCAACAGAACCTTTTTCAATCATGTCTGAACCTATTTCCGGTACAACATCAATCTTAAAAATTAAAGCATTACTTTTTTTTGTTATAAAAGAGACAGTGCCGGTTCCATCAATATGCCCTGAGACAAGATGACCATCTATCCTGTCTGAAAGTCTTAATGCACGTTCTATATTTACTTTGCTGCCTTTTGTCAAAAACTTGAAAGTTGTTCGTTCAACTGTTTCCGGAGCCATATCAACTTTAAAACTGCCGTTATCAATGCTTACAGCAGTAAGACAAGCTCCATTGACAGCAATGGAATCTCCAATCTTTGTATCAGACAAATTTAGATCACAATCTATGTGCAGGATTTTACCTTCACCACTCGATGTGATCTGTTTTATTGTTCCAAAACTCTCTATTATGCCTGTGAACATTATTTCAAATATCCCTGTACCAGAATATCATTGTCAAATTGAGTAACACTCATATTGTTAAGTTCAAATGCATCTTGTATCAATTTTGGACCCTTACCGTCAAATAGAGGGATACCATCACTGCTGCCCAGAAATTTCGGTGCCAGAAAAAACATGACTTTATTTACAATATTTTCTCTCAACGCTGATCCCGCAACAACACTTCCGCCCTCAATTAAAAGAGTTAAAATTGACATTTGACCTAATTTAATCATAAGTTTGTTTAAATCAAGTTTTTGTTCTTTTAAAGGGATTTGAATAACCTTGGCACCAAGGTTTTCAATTTGAATTATTTTTTTTTTTGAAACAACAGGCGATGTAATGATCATTGTCCCGGCATCAGATTTTTGAGTCAACACTTTTGCATCTTCTTTAATACTTAAATGGGTATCAAGAATAATGCGCAGGGGATCTTTTGTTTTAACTCCTTTAATTCTTGAGGTAAGTGATGGATTATCAGCATGTAAAGTACCTGAACCAACAAGGATAGCATCCACTTCATGACGAATTTTGTGAACAAACTCCCTTGATTTTTCATTGGTAATCCATTTTGAATCCCCGGTTGAGGTTGCAATTCTTCCATCTAAGGTAGATGCACATTTCAAGATAACAAAAGGTTTTTTATCATTCTGAGTGTACCAGATAAAATCTTCAATCAAAATTTTTGCCTGTTTTTCAAGAACACCAGTAACAACTTCAATACCATTGTTTCTTAAATATTCAATTCCTCCCCCACGGACATTTAGATTAGGATCTTTACAGCCAACAACAACCTTTTTGATTCCTGACTTGATAATTTTTTGTGTACATGGCGGAGTTTTCCCAAAATGATTACACGGCTCCAAAGTGACATATATGGCAGCACCTCTAGCATTTGAACCTGCATCATTCAAAGCTTCCACTTCTGCATGGGGCAGACCTGCGGCATGGTGAAAGCCCTTGCCAATAATCCTGCCATCTTTAACCACAACAGCACCGACACAGGGGTTGGGGCTTGTAAATCCTTTTCCTCTTTGAGCAAGGGACAAAGCCTTTTGCATGTATTCAATATCTGTCATTTTGGATTTGTCATTTTGGTAATTTTGAAATTGTGTCAAATTCAGATGGCTGGCGTTCTCTATGGACAAGACCTTTCAGTTCGTTAATAAAATCATCCACATCTTTAAATTCTCTGTAAACAGATGCAAACCTGACATAGGCAACATCATCAATCTTTTTTAATGCCTCAATGATTTTTTCACCAACAATTTTTGAAGGAATTTCAGGTTCATTGGTTTCTCTTAAGCATCTCTCAATATTATCAACTGTATCCTGGATGAGTTTAATACTGATAGCTCTTTTTTCACAAGCTTTCTTAATACCACTGAGAACTTTCTCCCGGTTAAAATCTTCTCTGCGCCCATCTTTTTTTACGATAATAATAGCTACCTGGATGAATTTTTCATGGGTTGTAAAACGTCTTAAACATTTTCTGCATTCTCTGCGGCGACGTACTTGGAAATCCATTTTATCTGGACGTGAATCAGCAACTCTTGTATTTATTTCTCCACAGAACGGGCATTTCATGTCAGCCTCTTTTCACAGTTTAAGTCTTTACTGATTGCCTATGCATACCAGCTCTATATTTGCATCATTAAACATTTCCAGACTTAATGCATCATCATATCCATCTTTATAATAGACAATTTCAATTCCAGCATTAATGATCATTTTAGCACAGATGGAGCAAGGTTGATTAGTACAGTAAAGGACAGAATTTTTTACCTGGATACCATGATAAGCCGCCTGGATAATGGCATTTTGCTCTGCATGAACCCCACGGCACAGCTCATGTTTTTCACCGGACGGCACATTCAATTGATCCCTTAAACAGCCTGTTTCTCCACAATGGGGAACTTTTGCAGGGGCACCATTATATCCTGAGCACAAAATTCTTTTTTCTTTCACCAGGACTGCTCCCACTTTTCTTCTCAGACATGTGGAACGACCTGCAACAAGCTCACAGATGCCCATGAAATATTCATGCCATGAAGGTCTGTTAAAAGGTTGCAGTGTCATTATCTATGATCCGATATACAAAGGATATTTGCAGCAGAGTTCTCTTACTTTTTTACCTGTTGCTTCAATCTTGGACTCATCATCAAGAACATCACATATTAATTCTGCAATAATTTTACTTGAATCATCTTTCATAAGCCTTGAAGTAACAAGGGGAAGGCCAATTCTGATTCCGCTTGTTATAAAAGGGCCGCGTTTTTCATTTGGTACTGTATTTTTATTTACGATTATACCAGCTCTTCCAAGTCTCTCCTCAGCATCTTTGCCTGATATATTTTTATTTGTAAAATCAACTAATATCATGTGGTTGTCTGTTCCACCGGAAACCAGATCATACCCTCTTTCCATCATAATCCGGGCAAGAACCGAAGCATTTTTAACCACCTGTTTCTGATAATCTATAAATGATTGACTAAGAGCCTCTTTAAATGCAACAGCTTTTGCGGCAATAATATGCATTAAAGGACCTCCTTGAATACCTGGAAATATCTGACTGTCAATCAACTTTTCAAATTTAGGCGAAGCCAAAATCAAACCGCCACGTGGTCCCCTCAGGGTTTTATGGGTTGTTGAAGTTATAACATCAGCATACTTTGCAGGATTTGGATGGACACCTGCTGCAACAAGCCCTGCAATATGGGCCATATCAACCATCAACATTGCGCCAACAGATTTAGCAATCTGGGCAAAGCCTTTAAAATCAATAATCCTGGGATAGGCACTTGCTCCTGCCACAATTAATTTGGGTTTATGTTTTTTTGCAAGATCTTCCACCTGGTTTAAATCAATCATCTGGGTTTGGGCAGAGAGTCCATAATGGGCAAAATTATAAAGTTTGCCTGAAAAGCTTACAGGAGCCCCATGGGTCAAATGCCCTCCATGGGATAGTTCCATGGCAAGGATATGATCTCCGGGATTTAACAATGCAAAATAGACAGCCATATTGGCGCTGGAACCTGAATGGGGCTGGACATTGGCATACTCAACACCAAACAATTTTTTTCCACGCTCAATTGCCAGAATTTCGGCTTTATCTACATATTTGCAACCGCCATAATATCTTTTTGAAGGATACCCTTCTGCATATTTATTGGTTAAAACTGAACCTTGCACTGCCATTACAGCCGGACTTACAATATTTTCAGAAGCAATAAGGTTTATCTCATATTCCTGACGGTCAGCTTCAGAATGAATAATTTTTGCAATTTCCAGATCAATCTTGTCAATACAAGTATTATCAATACAACTCATTTAAACACCTTTATATTACATCTATGTATCAATGCTTTGAATTCTCTCAAGATGACGACCCCCTTCAAAACCGGTATCCAACCAGATTTGAACAAGTTCATATGCAAGGATATCACCCACAAGGCGGCCTCCAAGAACTAATATATTGGAATCATTATGGAGCCTGCTCATTTTAGCAGAAAACACATCAGAACAACGGGCTGCTCTTACATTGACAAAACGATTGGCTGTCATTGACATGCCAAGACCGGTGCCGCAAAGTAGGATACCTTTTAGAAATTGACCTTCTGAAACAGCCCTGGCAACTTTTTTACCATAATCCACATAGTTGACAGATGCCTCACTTGTTGTACCGGCATCTTCTACAAAATAACCTTTATTAAAAAGATAGGTCTTGATTTTTTCTTTTAATTCAAAGGCTGCGTGGTCACTTCCGATTATAATGGACTTTTCTTTATCCATTTTCTTTACCTGCCTTAAAGTTTTGCCCTGCTTTAAAATTTTGATTTAATAAAATCAATGGCATCCTGGACAGTGAGCAGTTTTTCAGCATCGTCCTCATCAATTTCAATTTCAAAAATTTCTTCCATTGACATGACCAGCTCCACAATTGTCAAGGAATCGGCTCCAAGATCTTCAATTAAAGATGCCTCTGGAACAAGATCTTCAATATCAATGCCGGGTATTTTCTGGGCAATCACTTTTCTTACTTTGGTTTCAACTGTCATGATTCAGATTGACTCCTTTAACTATTCATCATCATCAACCGGATCATTTATGCTTCTGCCCTTATATGCTCCACATTCAGGACAAGCTGTATGGGGAAGCTTTGGTTCCTGACATTCAGGGCATACAGTCACTGTAGGCGCACTTGTTTTATAATGTGTTCTTCTTTTTCTTCCTCTTGCTTTAGAACTTTTCTGCTTTGGTACTGCCATTGATCTCTCCTAAGTATACTATTTTATTTAAATTTCTATAATTATATGCCAAGTATAATAAAACACATTTAAATACCTTAATTCATTTAAAGTGTCAAGAAAATTTAAAGCCCAGAAATTAAAAATACCTCCACTGGAATTTGCAGCAAACATTTAAAATCCCTTTTAATAAAATTATACTTTTGTATGTATAAAAATTGCACTTGTATTTTCAGTCTGTT
>JAUCGD010000502.1 GCA_030377945.1 Desulfobacterales bacterium HSG17
CAAAGGTCTCCCTCAACATGCCCTATTCACCCCAGATTTCCCTAAAACTGCTTCTGCAGTTGATCATCGGGGCCATTATGATCAGTTTCTCAAGCGTTTTTGTTCATGTCAGTCATGTGGAGCCGGTTGTTTCCGCTTTTTATCGCTTGGCCTTCGGCAGTTTGTTTTTGGTGACGGCTGTTGTTTGTCGTCAAGAATGGCGGCGGCTCTCCAAACATATGATCATATTATCATTGATTCCAGGATTCTTTTTTGCATTGGATTTATTTTTTTACCACCTCTGCATCAAATCGGTAGGTCCGGGACTTGGTACCATTATCCCTAATTTTCAAGTATTACTCTTGTCTGCGGCCGGTTTTTTCTTTTTTGGCGAGAAAATTCGCCTCACCTTTGTTTTATCCCTGCCACTTGCTTTTTGGGGATTATCACAGGTTGTGGGGCTTGAATGGAAAATGATGGATGCATCATACCAAAATGGGATTTTATGGGGATTGGCAGCGGCTTTTTGTTATGCGGTTTTTTTATTGGGTATGCGTCAGATTCAATCCCGGGAGATGAGTGAAAGTCGATTTTTAGGATTGACGGTTGTCTGTCTTATAAGCGGGCTTTTGCTTTCTCTTGAAGTGGTCCGCACGGGAAACTCCTTCCAGATTCCTGACTTGCAAAGCATCAGCTCCCTTTTGGCCCTTGGTTTTTTCAGTCAATTTTTAGGCTGGTTTTTAATCACTACAGCCCTGCCATTTTTGCCTCCATCCCTTACCGGTCTCATTTTGCTTTTACAGCCGGCCTTGGCTTTTGTGTGGGATGTTTCTTTTTTTGGAAAACCGGCGGGGACGATGAACTGGATCGGGTTAGCGGCTGTTTTATTTGCTATATACTTGGGAGCCAATCGCAATGTACCAGTAAAAATCAATAAAAATAGATTGCCTTGATTTAGAACTCAATTTATTTCCAATCCGGTACCTGAAAATCAGCAATGGGGGTATCCAGTGGAAAATAAGACTTGATATCAATCAATGGGCTTTGATCAAATGCATCGATTTCGTCAAGAAAAACTCGGCCCGGTTCGATCCCGGTGATATGGCACCTTGTTAAAGCAATGGGATTGGGGCGTTTTGGAGAATGTGTGGCAAATACCCCGGTCAGAGGATTTTCCGGATTCCCGCAGGGGTGGACTTTTAAAAATGCTCGGAATTCAGGCGTGTCATTCTTATGGAGCCAGTAAAACACATGAATATGAGAAAATTGTTCCAGGCCTTCTAATGCCTTTTGATATTGAAGTTCAATTTCGAGCCACGCCAGATTATCGATATTTCGAATAATCCCAATCGGCTTAATTTCAAACTGTATCGCGTTGATTTTATGTTCCACCATTTTTGAATATATACGATTATAAAAAGGCTTGGGAGAGTGGCTGCTCATCAACCGCCTCTATCCGCTCCAATATATGCTTCTCAATTTGATGAATCGGAAATGCGGGTTTAATTGCATTTTCCGGGCATAAACGAACACAATTGAAACAATCAAAACACTGTTCATTATATTCAGGGTAAGGTTTTAAAAGAATCCCGCCGGCAGGACATTCCGTTTCACAGATACCACATTGATTGCATTGCTTTTCATCTATCTTTTTGGGAACCGTCATCCATTTGGCCGTCAGCCTAGTTTTCATTTTGTCAGCACGAAAAAAGTCCTGATAGTCAAGAGATTCAAGAGAAATATCAACTAATTTTCCTTTGTGAAAGCGTTTGATCAATTCCTCAACAAATTCTTTGATCAAGACATCGTCTTCCTTGTCAGGATGACCTTTCCCAGGTGGTTTTTCAGATCGCCACATCATCGAATGCACACCAAGAATTTTAAGTGCGCCACAGACATTCACCTTTTTTTTTCGAAGCGCACCGGCCATTTGCCAAAGGGCGATGCCACTGCATGCTTTTCCCCAGGTCACAAATGGAACCGCCATGGCTTTGCATTTTGCGGGAAGTGATTTTATAAACCGCATTACTGGCGGGACCGCCATATCCCGATAAACGGGCGAACCGATGAATAGCCATGTATCACTTCTAAATTCCCCTATTACTTTTTGGAAATCATTTTGTGAATCAATTTTAGCAAGGTCCCAAATCTTGGTTTCGAGTTGATTCTCATGGGTTGCGGCTGCGATCATTTCGGCTGCACGCCGAGTTGAACCGGCGGGAGAACTAAAGACGATAATGCATTGCATGGCCAACATCCTTATGTGTAATAGTTGAAAAAACAAAAGAAATTGCAATTTACATCAAAAACCAAAAGGACAGCAGCTATAGAATTTCATTAGGGCAAACGGGGGAAAATCAGAATAATGACTCAGTATCAGATGCGGTCAATCATAGATTGATTTGAAGATAGATGTCAAAATGAAATCATCAATATTGACAAGTTTGTTAAAAGA
>JAUCGD010000503.1 GCA_030377945.1 Desulfobacterales bacterium HSG17
ATTGTTCATGGCCACCGGTTCGGTGCTCTATCAGACCGGAAAATCCCGTTGTACTGATCTTGGAGGGCTCTATAAAAGCATGCCGCTGACCGCCATATGTTGCATCATCGGTGCTGCTTCCATATCGGCTTTTCCCTTGTTCAGCGGGTTTGTCAGCAAATCCATGATCATTACCGAAGCGGGGAATCATCATTTGATTTTGGTCTGGTTTTTCTTACAGTTTGCCTCGGCGGGTGTTGTCGATCATGCTGGTATTAAAGTGCCCTATTTCACATTTTTCGGTCATGATTCTGGGCTAAGAACGACCGATCCGCCATGGAATATGCGGCTCGCCATGGTCATCGCAGCCTTCTTGTGTGTCTTTATCGGTGTTTTCCCCGACCCCTTATACAGCATTTTGCCGTTCCCGTTGGAGGTTTATCACCCATATACCAGCCTTCATGTCGTCGGCCAGTTACAGCTTTTGCTTTTTGGGGCATTTGCTTTTTGTTTGCTGATCTATTCCGGATATTACCCAGCGGAAATTCGTGCCATCAACATTGATTTTGATTGGCTTTATATCAAGGGGGGCACTTTTTGTTACAACATGTTGGACCGAGTTTTAAATCCCCTTAATCGCTTTTGTGCAACTGTTTTCACCCAAAAGCTACCTTGGATTTTAGGCCGTTTTATTGCCGGTGCACCGGGATATCTCGCCACGATTATTCTGATACCGTTTCAACCGTTACTTTATCTTGAAATCAAACAGCACCTGAATTCATCTGTGATACAAAAAGCTTTCTTAAAAGGAACGGTACCGCTCGGAATTGCGGTGGCCCTTGCAACTGTCTTCATTTTTATATTGTATATGATTCTTTAAATGGGAAATGCATATGCTGAAAATCGATGATCTACGACATATCGTCATTTTGAAAAATCTGACCGATGAAATGCTTCACAAACTCATCCCCCTCAGTGACATTCAAAAATATAAAAAAGGGGAATTTGTTTTTCGGGGTGGCGAATCCTCGAAACACTTTTTTCTTTTAAAGCGCGGAAAAATTTTATTGGAGAAACGGCTCTCCGAATCGATTACTGTTTCGGTGGGTTCTATAAAACCCGGCTATTCATTTGGCTGGTCCTCTATGCTTGGCGGCAATGCTTACACTTCGGATGCCATATGCGCTGAAACCTCTGAGGTATTTGCCCTCGATGGAACAAAGCTCATCGAGACCATGCAAAATGATCATTCCATGGCATACGGGATATGCCAAATTCTTCTGCGGGTAATGAAAAGCCGGTTGGATCTCCGGACAGAACAGTTTTTACATGTACTCACGCATCATCCAGAGATCGGGAACTTATTGGAAAACAAATAAACCGCCCCCCCCACAATAAGCCGAACCCAATTTTGATGGTCTCGTATAAAATTGATTTTGTAGGACCCAATAAAAAAACACTGATCTACCAAAAACCACCCATAAGGTTTCGTAAAAAGCGCCAAGATCAAGACGCGCGAGCTTAGAAAGGAACGAGGTGTACAGAACCGTTTGAGTCGTACATTGAGGACTTTCTATGCGAAGCGCAACGATGATATTGGATTTTTTACGGAACCGTCATAGTTGACAATTCAAACCAAATCGTTCTACTAATTCCCTCCGGAATTTTCTGTAGGGGATAACATCATCGAGCAGTATACAACTATAGAACAGATGCAAACCGCATCCAGAGATTTGAGGCGGGACGGAAAGCGAATCGGCTTTGTACCCACCATGGGATTTCTGCACCAAGGCCACCTTTCCTTAATGCAGATCGCGCGACAAAATGCCAACGTCGTAATTGCCAGTATTTTCGTAAACCCAACCCAATTCGGTCCCAATGAAGATTTTAGCACCTATCCCAAAAACCTTGAAAGCGATTTTGCGCTCCTTGCAAAAGCGGGTGTCACCGGTGTTTTCACACCGAATGATGAAATGATGTATCCAAAGCACTATCAAACTTATGTTTCCTTGGATCAATTGCCGAACCATCTTTGCGGCATCTCCCGGCCGGAACATTTTAAAGGTGTAGCCACAATTGTTGCTAAGCTTTTTAATATTGTACGTCCTCACGTTGCGGTTTTTGGGGAAAAGGATTACCAGCAACTTGCGGTTATTCGTCGTCTTACAATGGATCTGAACTTTGATATTCAAATTATGGGCGGGCCCATCATTCGCGAAAGCGATGGGCTGGCCATGAGCTCGCGCAATCAATACCTTTTACCAGATGAACGTAAAGCCGCGACATGCTTGAAACAGGCCATTGAGAATGCCCAAAAACAAATTCGATCCGGCGAAACCCGAGGGCCGGCGGTTATAACCGCCGCCGAAAAATTCATCACCTCATTGCCGCACACTAAACTTGATGATATCCGCATGTGCCATACTTTAACCTTCGAGAGAATTA
>JAUCGD010000504.1 GCA_030377945.1 Desulfobacterales bacterium HSG17
CGCGTAAGAATATTTCCCAAAAATTTTGCCGGAAAGCGTAGAAATATACATTAGCTAATTTTCTTCCGTTCCTCCAAAATTCTCACAGTATCCTCAATCTCCTCAGCACTGACACCCTTCCTCAGCGCCTCCATATCATTCATAACCCTTGCAAATCTCACACCTTCAGCAGCACTGATCCACTCCAATTGCAGTCTGTCAACCCGGATACCCAGTTTTTCCATCTTCTTTCTGACCTTTTCAACCCGCTTAACAGTCCAGTGATTTGCATCAATATAATGGCAGTCGCCGATATGACACCCGCTGACCAGAACCACAGGTGCGCCTTTTTCAAAAGCATGCCAGATGAATTTTTCATCCACCCTGCCTGAACACATGGTTCGAATAAGGCGAACATTTGCCGGGTATTGCAGTCTGGATACCCCTGCAAAGTCTGCACCGGCATAGGAACACCAGTTACAGGCAAAGGTAAGAAGCTTATCTTCTGCATTGTGTTCCAGCATGGTATCCATCTGGTTGGTGATCTGCTCGTCAGTAAAGTGGTTCATGATAATTGCCCCGAATTTACATTCGGCAGCACAGGTTCCGCATCCTGCACAGGATGCTGTATTTACCACTGCCGGGGTCTTTTTCTTTACATCCACACTAATGGCGTTATAGGGACAGACATCAGCACATTTTCCGCAGGCTTTGCAGTGATGGGCTATGATTTCGGATGTTATGGGTTCTGATGAAATCTGACCTTTATGCATGATCCGCACTGCTCTTGCTGCAGCTGCTGAGCCCTGGGTTACGCTTTCCTTGATGTCTTTGGGGCCTTCTGCGCATCCTGCGTAAAAGATTCCCCTTGTTGCAGCATCAACAGGCAAGAGTTTGGGATGGGCTTCCAAATAGAAACCGTCAGGAGTAAGCTGAAGTCCAAGCATTTCCTGGAGTTTCTGGGTTCCTGATGAGGGTTGTATGCCCAGAGCTAAAACTAGCATTTCCAGATCGTGGAATTCTATCTTGTTGGTGGCTGTGTTTTCCACAGCTACCCTCATGGTTCCGTCTTCCAGTTCTTCAACTGATCCGGGAAGACCGCGAAGGTACTGCACTCCCAGGCTTCTGCTTCTGTTGTAAAGGTCTTCAAAACCTTTGCCAAATGCCCTGATGTCAATGTAAAATACCTTAATTTCAATGTCAGGGTAATGCTCTTTTAATACCAGGGAGCTTTTTATGGTGTTCATGCAGCAGATATTGGAGCAGTGTTCACCGCCCTTGCGCTTTGATCTTGAGCCAACGCACTGGATAAAACCTACTGATTCTGGTCTTTTTTTGTCTCCAGGGCGAATCAATGTCCCTTTGGTTGGGCCTCCTGCATTTACCAGTCTTTCAAACTCCAGGCTGGTAAGTACGTTGTTGTACCGGGTATATCCGTATTCATCCATCTCTCTTGGGTCATAGGGTTCAAGCCCTGTGGCCACCACAATGGAGCCTACCCTTTCTGTAATTTCCTGGTCTGACATGTGAAAGTGAATACATTTTTTTTCACATATATCCAGGCATTTGGAGCATCCCCTGCCCATGCATTCTTCCATGTTGATAACATAGGCTGAAGGCACGGCCTGGGGGAAGGGTATATATACGGCCCTGCGTGAGGACAGTCCTTCGTTGAATTCATCAGGAAATACCACAGGGCATACCTTGACGCATTCACCGCAGGATGTGCATTCTTTTTCATCAACATACCTGGCTTTTTTAACGATTTTAACGTCAAAACTGCCAACATATCCTTTTACTTCTGCCACTTCACTCATTGTGTGAAGTGTTATGTTTTGATGCCGACCGGCATCTGCCATCTTGGGCCCGAGTATTCAGATGGAGCAGTCCATTGTGGGAAAGGTTTTATCCAGCCGGGCCATTGTACCGCCTATTGACGGGCTTTTTTCCACCAAAGTGACCTGATAACCGTTATCTGCAAGGTCAAGGGCTGTCTGAATTCCGGCTACTCCGCCGCCGATAACCATTGTCTTTTTGGTCATGGGCAGGATTTCTTCATGCAGAGGTGCAAGTATCCGCGCTCTTGAAATAGCCATGCGAACCAGATCTTCGGATTTATCTGTGGCTGCATCTTTTTCAAACATATGAACCCAGGAGCATTGCTCCCGGAGGTTGGCCATTTCCATTAAATATGGGTTTAAGCCTGCTTCCTGCATCATCTGGCGGAATGTAGGCTCATGAAGTCTGGGGGAACAGGATGCCACTACCACCCTGTCAAGCCCGTGTTCTTCAATATCTTTTTTTATCTCTGCCTGTCCCGGTTCTGAGCAGGCATAGGTTATTTCTTTGGATATAACTACATCGTCTGTATCTTTAACTTTTTGTGCAACTTTTTTACAATCAACGGTCTGAGCTATATTTAATCCGCACTCGCACACATA
>JAUCGD010000505.1 GCA_030377945.1 Desulfobacterales bacterium HSG17
GTTTGAGGGCAATCTGTCCTGTACAGGCAAAATTATCATAAACGGAACAATAAAAGGGACCCTGAAAGGTGATTTTATAACAATTGGTGAGCAGGGAATAGTTTTTGCCGAAACAACTGCAAACAGCCTGACCATTGCAGGAAGATTTGAAGGGGATCTTAAGTCTGCCAAGTCATTAACTATTCTTTCAGGAGGCTATTGTGATGGAGATGTTACATGTCATGATCTTGTTGTTGAACCAGGTGGAGTTTTAAATGGGCGTGTTAACCGCAGTTCTATTAAAGAACTTCCTGGTAAAGAACTCCCTGGTAAAGAGCTTCCGGGGCCTGGGAGCATTCAGGTCAAAACTGAAAAGAAATTAAAAAAATAATTATTGATTCTTTTCTATCATTCCAATCGCTTTTGCAGCAGCATTTATCACATTCCGTTTTTTGGTATCTTTGCCTTCTTTTATTTTCTCAAAAAAACTTTTTAATACAGGGATTGCCCTGGAAGAGCCAATATATCCAAGGGAAACACATGTGCATTCCTGGAGCTCTTCTGACGATTCCGATTCCAGCAGTTTAAGAAGCTGTGGAACCGCTTTTTGGCTTTTAATCCTTCCCAGCATTTTTACAATATCAATTTTAAACCGCTCTCCAGCATCTGGCAGGGCATTTAAAACGGTTTTCTCGCCCTGGTCTTCACCAATGGCACAGATTGTGAAAAGACATTCCCGGCGGACCCGGATATCTTTATATTTTAGAAATGGCATCAGGGTTTTCAGATGAGATTTATCCCCGATTTTACCTAGTAATAATATTAAATTTCTTGTATAATACCAAGGGTTTCCCATTTTAAGGTGGTTTACAACATATTGTGCGGCAACATGTCCAATTTCAGTAAGAAGTTTCAGAACCCGTGCACGTTCATAACGGTTATCACTGTTTTTTAATTGTTCCATAATTGTTTCTGCTGTTGCCGGGCCCAGACGGATTAATGTATGAGTAGCATGTTTTCGTTTTTCACCACCATCTGCCAGGAAGTCGTCAATAAGAGTTTTAATTATGGTTTCACCAGGAAGACCAGCCATTATTTCCTGAGCAGTGATTTGGCTTTTTTTGCCCTGTCTTTCATCTTTTTGACATACATAATGGAAAGCATCAAGAATATGATTGCATTCACCAAACTGGCTTTTCCTCAACATTATCTGTGCCATATCTTTTAAGTCAATGCTGAGTTTTTCATAAACAGGATTAGTGGTATTTTCTATTTTCAGCCAGTCTGACAGGTTATATGCAAGTCGCTTTACCACATCAATCTGAAGTCCGTATGGAAGTTTGTCAATAAGCTGGGATATTGCATTTGAAACATATTTTCTGATTATTGGATCATTATTTAAAAGTCCGTCTCCCAGCCTGGCAATAAATTTTTCAGCAGCTTTGTTTTGTTTATGAGCATACAATTGTTCAATAGCTTCAGGAAGATAAGTCATAACCTCTGGATCTTTAAAAGACTCATTATTTTCACTTAATATATTATCAAGGCCGGAGCGCAGCCGGGGTGCATTTTTTTTCTTATCCAGTTGTTCTTTTGCTTTTTTATTTTGAATTCGCAGCTGAAGCTGGGCTCCTTTAGGACTTCGTATCATATCCCTTAATATTTGAAGTAGATCTTTTGCTTCAGATAATTCATCTGTGTTCTCTTCTTTTCTTTTCTTTACAATTTCTTTTATCTGAAAAACAAGTTTTTCAAATTTTTCCTCATCAATAGCTTCCATCAAGTTTTCAAACAGCTGTGCACCAAAATTTCCGTTCATTTTCCGGGATAATATATTCAAAAGAAAGTCTTCATCTCTCAGGGCAATTGAAGCAGCCATATGATAGGAAATTTGATTTTTGCTTTCCGGATCCAGTATATGATCCAGGGTCTGCAGCATGGGAAAAAAAGCATCTTCCAGACAGATCTCCTGGGTATCTGAAGGTGAATGCTTGTATTTTGAATCAATAGAAATATAAACCTTTTGATCTATAAGAATATGTATAAATTTTCTTTCGGAAATTGTTTTTTTTATTCTTCCTATTTTTTTGTCATCTTCTGAATCTGTACTGATTATTTCAAGAAATGTAGTAAATTCAGACCGTTCCAGCCCCCGTGTAAAAGTGATATTCTTAAATTCAAGATTCAGCATAAGCTCCAGCAGAGAAGACAGCTGCAGCTTTTTTCTATCTTCCCTGCTAATCGGTTCGCCGCAAATCAGTAACTGGTTTTCATGTTCGGCAAATACAAGGTTTTCTCTATGTTTTAAGGTTTCTTTTACTGCTGTAAAAGCGGTTTCAATAGAATTAACAGCAGCAGCAGCAGCACTGGTGAGAGGGTATAGACTTATATTCCGAATAGCAGAATTTACTGATATTATTGCCTTAATGGCTAAT
>JAUCGD010000506.1 GCA_030377945.1 Desulfobacterales bacterium HSG17
TACTTTCAAGATACCTGGCCCCTATCCATAACTGGTTCGCATAATAATCATAATCTTTAAATATCTGCATTCCTTTATATGAAAGGGTATGCAGAAGATCCAGACCTGCTATAAACAAATAGGCTAGTGCAAGAAAAATCAGGTAATCGTTTTCCATATATTTTCTTGAATTCCAGGCAACTATAAAAATGCCGCAGGCAACTATAATGCTGAATAATTCTGAAATATTGTGGAAAAGAAGATAGGAATAAAGGCTTGTCATATACAGCCCGCCAAGGATTAACAGACCAATTGCCATGTTAATATAAAGTTCCGTATTATTATGTTTTTTTGTCATATTTAATCCTTGCAGGAATTTTATAATTTCCTATATTAAAGTATCAGTGGGAAATATTTCAGCCATTGTTTCAAGCGCATCTTCAAAATCATAATTGCGGATCTGTTCCTCAAGCTCTGCTATTTTTTCTTTTTTTTCTGAATTGTAAATACCTTGTTTTAATATTTTTACATAATCCAGGGCATCAGAATCTCCGTCTATAAGCAGACTTTTCAGTTTTTTTATAGAGAATTTAATATCCGTATTATCAGGTTTATAATAATTGGACGGTGATTCAACTGAATGCTTTTCCTTTAACGGTTTGATAGAGTTTAAGACCTGGTTAAAAGCATTTTCAAAGCAGTTAATAATATCATCATATTCTTTGGTTTTACCTTTGACTATTTCCGATTCCAAAGCCATTGATGCTGAATTCAACTTTTCAGCTCCCAGGCTGGCTGACACGCCTTTTAAATTATGAACCTGCTGTCTTGCATCTTTAATATCACCTTTTTCAACAGCCTGCCTGAGAGTCTCAATTTTATCCGAATAATCCGAGTAGAACTCAACAAGAAGTTTTTCATAAAGCTTGATGTCTCCGCCAACTCTCTTCAGACCCGAATCCACATCAATTCCTTCCAGCTCTTTGTTAATTGATAACTGCTGACTGTTAACTGTTAACTGTTCATTGTCATCAATCCACTTATTTATAAAAAGCAGGAATTGTTTCGGTTTAATTGGTTTGCTTAAATAATCATTCATTCCAGATTTAAGACATTTTTCACGATCTTTATTCATGGCATGGGCGGTCATGGCTATAATGGGTGTTTTAATATTCATTTTTCTTATTTCAACAGCAGCCTCATACCCATCCATCTCCGGCATTTCTATATCCATAAGAATCAAGTCAAATTTCGCTTTTTTAGCAGCAAACACAGCATCTAAACCATTTTCAGCTATGATTACTGTAAAACCGCCAAGTTCAAGCAGTTTTGCTGCCACCTGTTGATTGATATGGTTATCTTCAACCAGAAGTATCTTGCGGTGTTTATTATTTTTCAATAATTTCAATGTATCTGGTTTTTCTGACTCTGGTTTCAATGTTTTTGGTTTTTCTGACTCTGGTTTTAATATTTCTGGTTTTTCTGAAAAACTCTCTTTATTATAAGAACCTGGTAATGATTTTATCTCCTGAGCCGGTATTTTAAATTCAGCAGTAAAACTAAAAGTACTTCCTTTGCCAGGTTCACTTTGTGCGCTGATTTGGCCGTTCATCATTTCCGCCAGCCGCCTGCAAATGGAAAGGCCCAGACCGGTTCCTCCGAATCTGCGGGTTACAGAGCCGTCTGCCTGGGTAAAAGGGTCAAATAACATTTCCAGTTTTTCATGAGAAAATCCAATACCAGTGTCTTTGACCGAAAACAAAATTATTACTTTATCATCTGTTTTTTTAAAAGACTCTGCCCTGATATCAATCCGCCCTTTTTCCGTAAATTTAAGGGCGTTATCTGTCAGATTTATAAGAATCTGTTTCAATCGCAGGGGATCACCTGATAAAATTTTAGGAATACTCTTATCTGTTGAAAATTCAATATTAATTCCTTTTTCCCTTGCTTTGACCTGAATAAAATCAGAATGATGCTTTAAAATTTCATCCAGCTCAAAGTTTACAGATTCAATACTAAGCATACCTGCTTCAATCTTTGAGAAATCAAGAATATCGTTTATAATTCCTAAAAGTAAATGTGCTGAAGATTCTATTTTACTTAAAAAATCTTCCTGCTCATCTGTCAGTTCAGTCTGCCTGGCAAGATGAGTCATGCCAATGATAGCATTCATAGGTGTTCTTATCTCATGACTCATTCTTGCTAGAAATTCACTTTTTGCCATGCTGGCCTGTTCCGCAGATTCCTTGGCTTTTTGCAATTCAGCTTCGGTCAGCTTCCGGTCTGTAATATCAGTTGCAACCATTATCATGCATTCATAGTCAGAAAATTGAAAAAACCTGGCTGCTATCAGAACATCAAGCTCTTTTCCGTCACTTCTTTGCACACGGGATTCAAACCCTTTTATCTCCTTTTCCTTTTTAATATT
>JAUCGD010000507.1 GCA_030377945.1 Desulfobacterales bacterium HSG17
GAAAAAACGCTTCGGGATGCTGAAATTGGAAGAAGACATGCAGATAAACTTATTAAAGTATTTTTATCAAACGGTTCGGAAGCATGGCTTCTTATCCATATTGAAATCCAGAATTACATAGATACTGTGTTTGAAAAAAGGATGTTTGTTTATAATTACCGTATCTTTGACCGGTATGAAGTTGAAGTTGTCAGTCTTGGAGTATTGACAGACAGCAAAGCGGATTGGCGTCCGTGTGAATACCATACTGAAAAATGGGGGTGTGAAAATATTTTCCGCTTTCCGGTGGTTAAATTGCTGGATTACGGTAAGGACTGGAAAAAACTGGAACAGGATTTAAATCCTTTTGCACTGGTAGTCATGGCACATCTCAAATCCCAGAGCATTAAGGATGGTCAGGAGCGGAAACGCTGGAAACTGCACCTGATGAGACTGCTGTTTGAACGTGGATATGACCGCCAGGACATTATAGAATTATTCCGTTTTATTGACTGGCTTCTGGAACTGCCTGAAGATATTGAAAAACAGTTTCAGGATGAACTAACTAAAATTACGGAGGAAAATAAAATGGCTTATGTAACAAGCATAGAAAGACTGGCAATAATTCAAACTTCAAGGGAAATGATTTTAGAGTATATTTCAACACGATTTAAATCTGTTCCAGATGATATTTCATCTATTATTGACACTATCAAAACTGGTGATACATTAAAATCCCTGTTTAGACAGGCTATTACCTGTGAAAGTATAGATGAATTCCGGGAAATTTTAAAGATTGCCAAATAATTCAGGTTTGTGCAAAAGTTTATAAAAATACAGATTTCAGAATATTTGGAAAAGACTTTTGCAATTTATCCAATTTGGCTTAACCGAAGATCCTGTTAAACAGCCCTGCCCCCACAGCCCAGATCAGAATAATAAGGGTAATGACAATACAAAAACCGGCAAGAGCTTTATCAAAAAAATTATCCCTTCTTTTTTCCTGGTATTTAAAGAGAAAGCCCAGCAGAATTCCGGCAAGAATACCTCCGCCATGTCCCCAGTTATTTATTCCGGGCATTAATCCTATAAGAAATATTCCGAAAACCCAGGCACTGATCTGTTTATATACTGCCTGACCAAATAAACCTCCCCTGCTTTTCCCGTAGAAAAGCGCGGCTCCTATCATGCCGCAGATTGCAGCTGAGGCTCCAATTGTCAGCTTTATACCGGCCAGATAAGAAACCATGTAGCCTATAATACCGGAAAAAAACCAGAATATAATCATCCTGTTTATTCCGTAGAGGTTGATAACAAGGGTTCCTATCTGTCTGAAAGCAAGCATGTTAAAGACAACATGAAGCAGGCTTCCGTGGAGGTAACCGGCAGAAACCAGTGACCACCAGTGATTAAGCCCGCCTATGGGAATTGTGCCTGTTGCACCCAGAAGCAGCAGGCTGTAATTGTCAGGTGCAAAAGCATTAAAAGGATTTGATAAATCTATATGCGGTGGATAAAGCAAAAGGGAGAGCAGATAAATTCCTGCATTAATATAAATTATAGCCTTTATTAACTGCTCTCCTGAGTCAAATCCCCGGATCAGAAAATTATTTTTAAATCCTGATCCGGGATTGCCTATGCCGCAGAACGGACATTTGGGTTCATCTGTGCTTATAAGTTTTCGGCAATTGGGACAGAGTATTGAGCCTCTTGGTTTTGATGTCATATTTTATTCATATTCCTGTGCTTTTTGAAGAGCTTCCCCTGCCTGCTGCTCTTTTCCCTGCTGGCTTAGAACTGCTGCAATGATTTTCCAGTTTACGGATTTCAGTGGCCTGTCATTTTTTGCAAGCAGGTTTGATTTTTTTGCAAGCTGTTCTGCCTGGGAATAATTTTCCTGTTTAAACTGAATCCTGGCCATGAGATTCCAGAGTTTTGCATTATAAGGATCAATTCTCACTGCACGCTCTGCTGTTGCAAAAGCCCTGTCTAATTGTCCCATTTTCATCTGCTGCTCTGCCTGGTCTGCCAGGGGGGTGACTGCGGCAAGAAGGTGACTGTCTTCAGAAACCGGTTCTATATTATCTTGTGAGCCAATACGCGGGGCTGGTTTTGACTGGGGAGTTTCTGTTGAGGTTTCAGATGATAACTCAGTGCTGTCCTGAGAAATTTCTTGAATTTCAGATTGGGTTTCATATTGGGTTTCCGGGGGCATAGTTGTGGGATGTTGCTTTTGAGCCTGATTTTCAGGCAAAGGCTGCCACAGGATATTGCCGTTTTCATCATAAATCGGCTGCGGGCCTTTTTGGGGAGTTGGTGACGGACCTGCTGTACATCCTGTAAGGGCCAGCCCTGCAATCAGTAATATCGCTATAAGTTTATAATTAATTTTCATCAGAACATATCCTTTAATAAGTCAAAGATTGAAGG
>JAUCGD010000508.1 GCA_030377945.1 Desulfobacterales bacterium HSG17
GAATTTTTGTTAATTTGATTTTACTTCGGGCTATATAATGTAATTTCAAATCTGAAACTAAAAAATATGTCCATACCATATATTGTGTCATGATAAAGTTATAATAATCCTGATTGATACATGAAATGCTCATTCAGTAGACTCAAGATTTAAAATTGTATTGTTGGCAAGTCAAAGGCTTTTCAGCAGCCATCCATAGGACAATTAATCATTGAGTGCAATCAGGCATGGCTTTGACTGATTCTATTCAAGCATAGACAAGTAATGACCTGAAGCTAAGATTCAGATATGCGCATCTCTTCGAGCCTTGCACCTCACATATGGGCAATTTTCGTCGAGACATAGGTTTTCGGACAGGGATTAGGTAGTGTAAATTTAAAACAATGTTTTAAATTTATTCTGGGCAGCTTCAATTCCAATTTCAATTTCAGCAATTCCAAGTTCTGAAAGGTTTAAAATATTTGCCTCGTCACAAGCGACTATTACAGCTGTAGCTTCTTTTTTATTACCTTTCTCCATTTTCTTGCATATTCTATTTATAAGCCTGATCAAGACAAGAAGCATGTCAGATTGATCAAAGCTATCTGTATGATGATCTCTGGCAATAATAATAAATGGTTCTGGAAGATTCCAGTGTTTTAACAACTGGGCACCTTGTTCAGTATGAAATTTTTTAATTAAAGCATTTAAAACAAATTCCGAGGGATATTGCTCAATTTTATTATCACGTTTTATTTTCTGAAGTGCGGTAAGAAGATATAAAGCGCCCATATCATGAAGCAGCCCTGCTATAAAAGCTTTAGAAACTATATCATCCATTCAAGATATTTTGCCGCCCATACAGCACCAGTGGCGCAAGAAAGGGAGTGAAACCATAAATTTGCTTTAAATTTTTTAATAAAAGGATCTTTGGTTTTAAAACTGGATTGATGTATTGCCCAGGTTACAATATTTTTAATCTCATTTGTTCCAAGCCTTAAAAGAGCCTCTTTTATATTACCAACCTGTTCAAGCCCTTTATAAACAGGTGAATTGGCAATTTTTAAAACATGGCTGGTTAAAGGTGGATCAGATTTGATCATATTTCCCATTTTTTTAAAATCTGGTGACTCTTTTGTCAATTCACGCTGCAGCAGCATTGAATTATTGCTTAAAGGTGGAATTGATTCACTTTTTCCCATCTGAGATAAAAGCATATCAATTATTGCCTGGTTCTCTTCCATTCATTACTCTCCTTGTAATCTTATTATCTCTTTGATAGAGCGTGGTTTTAGAAGTTTTGGAACACATCTAAAAATTTCCTCTATGGTTGTCAGACCTGATGCTGCCTTATGTATTGCATCTTCAAGAAGTGTAAGCAGCCCGGAAGTTTCAATGCTGATTTTTCTGATTTCATGACTGGATTTTTGAGTTAAAATTGCATCCCTTACAAATTCATTGAGTATCAGCATTTCAAACACTGCAATCCTACCTTTGTATCCAGTATATCTGCACCGAGAACAGCCCTTGCCTTTAATAAATTTATGCTTTCCAATATCTTCCGGGGTATATTCTAATTTGGCAAGATCTGCTGGAGTTAAATCGTAAGCATCTGCACATTTACTGCACACTTTTCGTAAAAGTCTTTGAGCCAGTACACAAAGCACAGTTGAGGAGACAAGAAATGCTTCTATATCCATATTCATAAGCCTTATAAGACCACCAATACTATCTTCGGTATGAAAAGAAGTCAAAACTTTATGACCTGTTAAAGCTGCATGTACAGCAACATCTGCTGAATATGTGTCCCTGATTTCTCCTATTACAATAACATCTGGATCCTGTCTTACAATATGTCTTAAAGTTTCCTCGTAAGTTAAATTAATATTGGGATTTATTGAACACTGGATAACATCCTTCATTATATATTCAACTGGTTCCTCTGCCGTTATAATACTTATTTCAGGCTTTTTTATATGATTGATACATGAATAGACTGTTGTTGTTTTACCGGAACCTGTGGGACCTGTGACCAGAATAACTCCAGAGGGAGTGTCTAAGGCATCCTGCAAAAATCGTTTGAGCAGCTTTGAACGCATGCCAATATTCTCAATGGGCAGAATTTGATTTACACTGTTTAAAATCCGCAAAACAATTTTTTCACCAAAAACCGACACATAAAAAGAAACACGCAAATCAAATTCACTGCCATTAAAATCAAAAGTGACTCTCCCGCCTTGATGTTTTCTTTTTTCAGCAATATTTGCTTTACTCATAATTTTTATACGGCTTGTCAACATGGGTATGATTTCAATGGGATAATCTTTGTAATGTACAAGAATACCGTCTTGCCGAAAACGCACAACGAGTTTATTTTTAAACGGTTCCATATGAATATCACTGACCTCTTGTAAAAGAGCACTCTGTAT
>JAUCGD010000509.1 GCA_030377945.1 Desulfobacterales bacterium HSG17
AGATGGTTTCAGGGTCTGTGAAGGAATTTTGACATCTGATAACTGTTTGATGGAAAAATTTTTACCTTTTTTCAAGATTACAGCAGATTTGATATTATTAGAGGCAAGTTCAACTCCTGCCAATAACTTTGTTATGGGAAAAAATTTCATCTATATTCCTTGGTTATCAATAAATGTAACCCTGTTTGCTTCATCCAATGTTGTTACGCCTTTTATAACTTCATTAATGGCTGCATCCCGTAAAAATACAACCCCTCTGCTTAAAGCATGTTTTTTTAAAACAAGAGTTGAAACCTGTTTAATAAACATTTCCCTGATATCACCATCAAGTTCAACATGCTCTATTATAGCCTTTCTACCATCATATCCAGTTCCTTTGCAATTTTCGCACCCATAAGCATCATAAAATGTAATATGTTGAAACTTTTGCGGGTTCAATCCAGATTCAACAAGGGATTTTTCAGACATTGTCTTCTTGATCTTGCATTTACAAAGTTTTCTGATCAATCGCTGGGCAACAATGCAATTTAGGGCTGTTACAAGGTTATAGGGTTCTATTCCCATGTGTACAAATCTGTTGATAACTTCAAATGAAGAGTTTGCATGGACAGTTGCAAACACCTGGTGACCAGTTAATGCAGATTGAAGTGCAATCTGCGCAGTTTCAGGATCACGGATCTCACCGACCAGAATTTTGTCAGGATCATGACGTAAAATGGATCTTAATCCCCGGGAAAAGGTAAGCCCTTTTTTCTCGTTGACCGGTATTTGTGTGATACCTTGAAGCTGATACTCAACAGGATCTTCAATGGTAATAATCTTGCTGTCTTTTGTATTGACTTCTGATAATGCCCTGTACAGTGTTGTTGTCTTTCCGCTTCCTGTGGGACCTGTCATCAAAAACAGGCCATATGGTGCTTTAATCTGCCGTCTTAGCCGAATTAGCTCAATTTTGTCTAGTTCCATATTGCCAAGGCTAAGGTCACCCTTGACAGGAGCCATGCGTTGTTGATCCAAAATTCTAATCACTGCATCTTCACCAAAAATTGTGGGAAGGACAGATATTCTGAAATCAACAAAGCGATCCTTGATTTTCAACTTGAATCTGCCATCCTGGGGTATTCTTTTTTCTGAAATATCTAACTGGGACATTATTTTTAATCTTGAAACTACAGGGTTCATACTGCCCATATCCAGAGGGTCAGTGATCTGATGGAGCATACCGTCAATTCGATATCTTATAATCAAACCTTTGGCAGAGCCTTCAAAATGAATATCACTGGCATTTTTATTAATGGCATCAAGAATGGTAGAATCAATAAGTTTAACAACAGGGCTTTCCTCTGAATCTACTTTCTCTGTCGAGATTTCATAATCTCCCTTGTCAGACTCTTTTACCACGGAAAGACGCATCTCTTCAGAGACATCAACAAGGTCTTTTGATGCTTCAAGTTTCTGTAAAAATTGACCAAGTTTATTGGAACTTACAATAACAAAGGAAAAATCATATTCCAGAAGCATTTCAATTTCTTCTATAATCCTGAAATAATCAATGGGATCTGCCACAGCAAAAACAAGATTATTATCATAAAAATTAAACGGTACTATTCTGTTTTTTATAATAAAATCTATATTTAAAAGCTTAAGCAGCTCAGGCTCATTCATACTGTCAATGCGGGCATAGTTACATGAATACTGCTTTGCAACGAGTTGAGCAAGCTGTTCATCATTAATAAGTCCTTCTTCAACACAAAGCTGACCTATCATTCTTCCGGAAATATTTTTTTGAGCAAGGATATTATTCTTTTGTTCTTCAGTCATAAATCCAAGTTCAACAGCAAGTTCACCAATTCTTTTCTTTTTTTTCAGATTAAACATTTTTTATCCAATAGTTCCTGCCATTTGAAAAATTGGCATATACATAGCCAGCATGATAAACCCAATCACAAATCCCATTAATACCATGAGCAAAGGTTCAATCGCCGAGGCAATTATTGATAATTTTGCCTCAACATCTCTTTCGTAAAATTTTGCAACATCCTTTAATACTTTTTCAAGAGTTCCGCCTTCTTCTCCTGCTGACACCATCCTCAACGCCATGCCCGGAAAAATTTCAAGATCGTTTAAACTTTGAGCAAACCCCTTGCCCTGTTCAACAGATTCTATAACTTTTTTAATACCGGCCTGGAAAAACATATTTCGTATAAGACCGTTGGAAATCTGCAATGCTCTATTTAAAGGTATCCCTCCTGCCAGTACTGTGGAAAGAGAAGATGTAAAAAGAGATGTTGAATAAATAACAGCCAAATCTCCAAAAAAAGGAATCTTTAAATAATATGTATCAAAAAACAACCTTCCTTTCTCAGTTTTTAAAAAAGCTGAAATTGC
>JAUCGD010000510.1 GCA_030377945.1 Desulfobacterales bacterium HSG17
CCAAAAATATTTATGATATTGAGGGAGCATAAGATGGTCTCTCTGGATGCTGCTTTTGAAGAATTTATGGAAGTTGGTGAAGATGATCAAAATCTCGTACAATTTTTAAGTGAACATTTTCCCGAATACAGATTTCAAATCATAGGAGATGACGGCAGAAAAGTTACCCTACCCTCCACTGAATTGTTTACAAATGAAGTTACTGCCCTTTTTCAAGAACGAATAAATCATAATGACAATCGTATATTTGAACTTGAAAATCATTCAAAAGCCCTTTTTCGTCATATCCCACAAAAAGCACTGACTATTTGTTGTCTTACTGAAAACAAATCGCCCTCACCAAGGGGCATAGACCTTTGCATTTCTTTATTTTTAAGTAACCGGGAAAAAGAAGATGCCGAGTCTCTGTTGGGAACCCAGAAACGCCAAACCCAACGCCAAATCCAGGTATTGGAAAAAAAATACCAGGAGAAACTGGAAGAAAACCATCAAAATTTTTTAAAAGTGAGCCGTCTCAAAATTGATGCAGAAGCCGCCAGTCAAGCCAAGAGCCAGTTTCTGGCCAACATCAGCCATGAAATCCGGACCCCCATTAACGGTATTGTCGGCATGACCGATTTATTATTGGATACTCGACTGGATGATCTACAACTAGATTTTTCCCGGACAATTAAATCTTCATCGAGCCTATTGTTGTCCATCGTCAACAATATCCTGGATTACTCCAAGATGGAGGCGGATCAACTGGATTTGGAAATCGGTCCGGTTGATATTCGTCAAACATTTTCAGACTGCATCCAGATTCACAAGAAAAGCGCTGGTGAAAAAAATATAGTTTTCACCCATACCCTGCCGAATGATTTACCGGATCAAATATCCGGGGATCAATTCAGGATCAAGCAGATTCTGGATATCGTTATGGGCAACGCGGTTAAGTTTACTGAGCATGGGTTCATTCAAATTCATGCCAAAATAAAAAATGAGGGTTTGCATTATATTATTCTTGGTGTTCAAATTTCAGATTCAGGATCAGGAATCCCACCTGACCGTCTAAAATACTTATTCCAACCGTTTTCACAAGTTGATTCTTCCTTTAATCGGCAGCATGGGGGGATCGGACTTGGCCTTGCACTCGCCAGGCGGCTTTGTGAAAAAATGGGCGGTCACATCGACGTCAGTAACCCACCTGTAGGAGGGTCGATTTTTTCATTTACAATAAGGCTCAATAAAATTGGCCCTAAAAATACAGCATCAAATAAGCCTGTATCATCTGAAGCACCCATTAAAAATAAGGTATTAATTGTGGAGGATAATGCCATTAATCAAAAAGTAGCTGTGATGTTGCTGAAGAAAATGGGGTTGTCCAGCACAGTCGCTGAAAATGGAAAAATCGCCCTTGATTTGCTATCCGAAAAAGCATTTGATTTAATCCTAATGGATGTTCAAATGCCCGTCATGAACGGTCTGGAAACGACCCGTCACATTCGTCGACCGGACTTTTGCAAACTGAACAAAGGAATTCCGATTATCGCCATGACAGCCCATGCCATGAAGGAAGACCGTGAGGCATGTCTGGCCGCCGGCATGGATGATTATCTAACCAAACCGGTCAGCCCTGCCAAATTGAAAGAGACTATCACCGGATTTCTCTCCATCTAATTCCTTATTGCTGCATTTGCTGGAGCTGCTCCAACATCTCCGGTGACATACTTTCGAGTACTTCCGGCGGTAGATTGGAAAAATCAATTTGTCCTTGAGAAGACCCACTACCAGCCCCACCACTATTGGCATTCGGATTCGACGTAGAAAAAAGAGCCATCATATTGGCCACCTGCCGACAACCCGGCGGAAGTTCAAACAGGTTTGCCGCCGGTTTATTTTTTTTGATATTCCGGAGTTCCATCAAGGTTCCATCTTCTGATTTTGACTTGAGGGGCATATCGAATTCATCGCTCTGCCAAACAATGGATTTCACTGTTTGGGTCATATTCATTACCGTCATGGTGGTTGTGACCTGCTTTTTAATACATGTATAACCGCCTACTTTTTCTTTTCCCAGCACCTGCTCCGTCGTTTTCATATCCGGTAGCCCGGCAATGTTTTTCATGGCGTTTTCATCAAACGGCTGTTCGCAATATTTACCCTCTGATGCATTTATCATCCAATGTTTTTGTAGGTCCGGTCTGAAAATGGTTACCATCTGACCGTGGCCGGTCGGGGCTTGCACTTCCATACGAAAATTACCATTCCGCGCGAAAATACGGCCTTCTTGAACAATCTTGCCGGCTGACGTTGACGTAATCATGTCGGCTGAAAAATTCTGAATCGTTCCGCTAAATGCAAGTGCTGAAAACAATAACAAACCAAAAAATGTGAGTGTCATCAT
>JAUCGD010000057.1 GCA_030377945.1 Desulfobacterales bacterium HSG17
CCCTTGCCAAAGGAGATTGTGATTTTGCCAGATTCGGGCCTGCAAGTTACATTCTGGCAAAGGAAAAGAATAAAGATATCAGACTGCTGGCTATGGAGCATAAAAAAGGCAGGAAAAATTTTTATGGCATTTTTATTACAGGTAAAGATTCTTCTGTCAAATCAATTGGGGAATTAAAAGGAAAAAAATTCGCATTTGGCAATAAAAACTCAACCATTGGCCGGTATCTTTCCCAGGCTGAAATGGTAAATGCCGGGGTTAAGGCTGATGATCTGAAAGAATATAAATATCTTGGCAGGCATGACAAGGTTGCACTGGCTGTGGCAGCAGGAAATTATGATGCAGGTGTTGTAAAAGAGAATACATTTAAAAAATATGCTGATTCAAAAGGTCTTAGAGAAATTGCCAGGTTCCCCAATATAACTAAACCCTGGGTTGTAAGAGCAGGATTTGACGATATAATCTTTTCAGCATTAAAAAATGCCCTGCTGGGCCTTAATGACAAAAAAATATTAAAAAATCTGAAACAGCACGGATTTCTGGAGGCATTGGATGATTATTATGATTTTGTCCGTCAGGGAATGGCTCTTTCAAAAGAATTCGGAGAAAAATGATATAGGACTATGAGCCTGTCAACAAAAATAATCTCCATGATATTACTGATATTAACACTCCTTTTTTCAATATCAGGATGGGTTTCAGTAATAAAAGAAAAAGAGATTCTTAACAACCTGCTTGAAAATAAGGGAAAATCCATTTCTCATGCCATAGCTGTTTTCTGCATAGAAACCCTTTTGTCTGAAGATTACCCGGTTTTAAATACCTTTCTGGAAACAACAGGAAGAGAAAGAGATGATATTCTGTTGATCCGGGTAATCCATAACAATTCACTAGTATCAGAATACTCGGATAAGACAGATAAAAAAACAGACATGCTTATATTCAGTTCTGATATTATATTTTCATATAACGGCAGTTCGCCGGAAAAACTGGGAGAGGTGCATCTGGGGCTGTCTGTATTGCAAAACAGGCAGCTTATTGGTACCCGGATTCAGGAATTAATCCTTAATACAACGCTGATCTTTCTAATCCTGTTTTTAACATTGATAATAATGATAAGAAAGATAATCCTGGATAAGTTAGAACAATTCAGTGGAGATGCAAAGCGTATTAAAAACGGAGATTTTGATTTACGGGTAAATATAAAAACCGGTGATGAATTTGGTGAACTGGCATCTGCATTTAATGAAATGCTCGACACTATAAAAATATATCAGGAGCATCTGGAGCAGATGGTGGAAGAACGAACAAATGAACTGCGGGAAACTCAAAAAGAACTTATCCTGAAAGCAACAGATGCAGGAATAGAAGCCGGCCGTTCACAATTATCAGCAATGGTATTGCATAATATAGGTAATGCAGCCACACCCATAAAAATACAGACAGAAAGCTTAAAAACAAACGAACTGAGACAGATTGCCGTTTATCTTGAAAAGTGCTATAAAGAATTAACAGAACATACTCATGATCTTAATTATTATATTACAGAAGACCAAAGGGGCAAAGAAATATTTACCTATATGGGTTCTCTGATTAATTCCTTAAGTGAATATGATAATAAAAGAGCTTCCAGTATAGAAAAAATTTCAACTTCTGTTTCCTATATCTCTGACATCCTGACCATTCACCAGGGCCATGCAGCCAGTGAGCAGGAGATACGGGAACAGACAAATCTCAACAATTTAATTGAAGATTCCCTGAATATGCAAAGCGGTTCATTGGAAAAAAGAGAAATTATTTCGAAAAAGGATTTGACCACGGGTCTGCCTAAACTGATAATAGATAAAAACAGGCTGATGCAGGTTATAGTTAATTTTATTAAAAACAGCTACGAAGCCATAGATGCTGTGGAGAATACAGGTAAAGAAAAAAAGATTGCCATCTGTTCATTTAAAGACGAAAATCATGTCGGTTTTTCCATTATTGATACAGGTATTGGCATAGAACCGAAAAATATGGATAGAATTTTTGAGTTTGGAAGCTCCCTTAAAGGTTCTTCAGGAGTAGGACTGCATTATTGTAAAATGTTTATTGAAGCAAACAAGGGAACAATAAGTATAAGCAGTCCCGGACCTGGAAAAGGAGCAAAGATAAAGGTGAGCTTTGAAATTTAAATATACTGGAGGCAGATACTTGAAATTATGAATATAAATAATCGTATTCTGGTCATAGATGATGACCCCGGGGTAAGAGAGTCCTACCGGGAAATCCTGATTCCTGTTACTGAAACAAATCTTTTAGCACAGGGAGCCAGCCTTTTTGGAGAAACAGGGCCCGCTATTGTCAAAAAAAAACAAAAACAATATGATCTGATATTAGCAAGTAACGGAGAACAGGGAATCGCAAGAGTTAAAGAGGCAATTGAAAAACAGGCTCCATTTGCAGCAGCCTTTGTAGACATGAAAATGCCAGGTTTTGACGGTGCTGAAACATCAAAAAGAATATGGGAAATAGATCCAGATATAAAAATCGTCATTGTTACAGCTTTCAGCGAATACACCCCTGACGACATAATTCGGATCACAGACAGAGATGATATATTCTACCTGCGTAAACCCTTTAACTATGAAGAGATAAGACAATTTGCCAGAGCTTTTACAAACCAGTGGAACCTTGAACAGGAAAAGGCATTATTGACCCGTAAACTGAAAAACGCCAATGCAGAACTGGCAGATATGAATGAAAATCTTCAGCTAAAAGTTAAAGAACAGACAACCCAGCTTGTTCAATCCGAGAAAATGGCAGCCATAGGTATTTTGGCCGCAGGGGTGGCACATGAAATTAATAATCCGGTTTCTTTTATAAACGGCAATCTGTCGGCCATGAAAAAATACTGCCTTAGAATAAAAGATTTGCTTAAAAAATATAAAAAACTGGAAAAAGCCATAAGCGGTTCTGAAAAGCATGACAGGGTACAATCCCTTTTAGATGATATCAACCTCCTGAAGAAAAAGCATAAAATCAATTTTATTCTGGAAGATCTGGATGACCTTGCAAATGAATCGCTTGAAGGAACCATGCGAATTAACAATATTGTAAAAGATCTTAAAACCTTTTCACGCATTGACCAGGATGCGCCTGAACATGTAAACCTGAATGATACTATGGATACCACCCTGAATATAATCAGGAATGAATTAAAGTATAAAGTTGAAATCATAAAAAATTATGGTAAATTACCAATGGTCCGATGTTTTTCCAGAAAAATAAGTCAGGTATTTATGAATATCCTCATAAATGCAGGACAGTCGATTAAAGAACAAGGACAGATAATAATCAAAACCCGCCATATAGAAGCTGCCCCTCAATCTGAAGACTCCCATGTTGAAATTACCATTTCAGATACTGGAAGCGGCATACCTCTGGAAGATATTTCAAAAATATTTAATCCCTTCTTTACCACCAAACCGGTAGGACAGGGCACAGGCTTGGGTCTGAGTATATCCTATGACATCATTAAGACACATGGGGGTGATATTAAAATTGAAACCAGGAAAGAAAAAGGAACAACATTTATTATCAATCTGCCTGTATCAATCTTATAGATTGACCCAGTTTCAAACATCTCTAGTCAACAGATAAATGTTTTATATGTAAAATAAAGGATAATAATAAAATGTCTGATAATAAATTTGAAAATTCAACAAGATATGCAAAAAATTTGAAGCAAGCTATCCTCCGTCACGTCAGATATTCGCTGGGAAAGAACGAGGAAAATCTTTCGGGTCGTGACATTTTTACAGCCCTGGCTTTGACTATTCGGGATCTTATGACAGACCGGATGCTGGAAACGGAAGTCCGATATAAAAAAGCCGATGTCAAACAGGTGTATTATCTTTCCATGGAATTTCTCATAGGCAGATCCCTTGAAAGCAACCTTCACAGCCTTGGAATATTGGATTCCAGTCGAAAAGCACTTGCTGAAATCGGATTTGATCTGGAAACAGTTATTGAAAAGGAAGATGATGCAGCTCTTGGTAACGGAGGACTGGGACGCCTTGCTGCCTGTTTTATTGATTCCCTGGCAACCCTGGGTATGCCTGGATTCGGTTATGGCATTAACTATGAATTCGGTTTATTTAAACAAAAAATACATAATGGTTATCAAAAAGAAATGCCAGATAACTGGCTTGGCCACGGAACACCCTGGGAAATAGCCCATCCTGATGAAATCTGTTTTATTCCTGTATATGGCAGGATTGAACATGGAAAAGACAGAGAAGGTAATTACAACCCCATGTGGATGGAATGGAAACTGTTGACAGGTATTCCATACGATATGCCGATTGCCGGATACGGGGGAAAGACAATTAATTACCTCAGGCTTTATTCTGCTAAAGCATCTCATGAATTTGACATGGATATATTTAACACCGGGGATTATATAATGGCTGTTGAGCAGAAAATCGCATCTGAAACCATTTCCAAGGTGCTGTATCCTTCGGATTCAGGTGAGAGGGGCCGGGAACTGCGTCTGCTCCAGGAATATTTTCTGGTAGCCTGTGCAATCAGGGATATTGTCAGGCGCTATCAAATGAACCATAAAAATTTTGACAATTTTTCAAATAAAGTTGCCATTCAGATGAACGATACCCACCCTGCACTTGCTGTTGTGGAATTAATGAGAATTTTTGTTGATGAGAAAGAAATTCCATGGGATACTGCCTGGGATATTACTCGATCCACCCTGGCTTATACCAATCACACTCTTATGTCAGAAGCTTTGGAAAAATGGCCGGTATCTTTATTTGAACGTGTTATTCCCAGACATCTGCAAATTATTTATGAGATTAATCATCGTTTCTTAGATGAAGTGGCATCTGCATGGCCAGGTGATTTTGAACATCTTCAAAAAATGTCCATTATTGAGGAAGGAAATGGAAAATATATCCGCATGGCCCATCTTGCAATTATTGGAAGTCATTCAGTTAACGGTGTTTCAGCTATTCATACAGAACTGATAAAAAACTCACTTGTTCCTGAATTTTATCATTTCAGCCCTGAAAAATTCAATAATAAGACCAATGGTGTCACCCATCGCCGCTGGCTTCTTAGTGCCAACCCGCTGCTGGCAGATCTTATAAACACTAAAATAGGCCAGGCCTGGATTACAGACCTTGAAAGGCTTAGAGAACTGGAAGCTTACGCTGATGACAAAGAATTCCAAAAAGACTTTATGGATATTAAACTGGCCAATAGAAAAAGGCTGGCAAAAATTATAAAAAAAACTAATAGCATAAGCATAAACCCGGATTCTCTTTTTGACGTTCATGCAAAACGGATACATGAATATAAAAGGCAGTTACTTTTTGTAATGTATATTATTCATGAATATTTATGCCTGATTGAAGATGGACAGGAGCCGGTGGTTCCAAGAACCTTTATTTTTGCAGGCAAAGCAGCTTCAGGTTATTGGAAAGCCAAACAGATAATCAAACTTATCCATAATGTGGGCAATGTCATTAACAATGACCCGCGGGTTGGCGGACTTATCCGCATTGTATTTATTCCTGATTACAGAGTTTCTCTGGCAGAAAAGATCATACCTGCCGCGGATCTGAGCGAACAGATTTCAATGGCAGGCACAGAAGCCTCTGGAACAGGGAATATGAAGTTTGCCATGAACGGAGCTTTGACAATAGGAACAATGGACGGTGCCAATATTGAAATAATGGAAGAAGTGGGAAAAGAAAATATTTTCCTTTTTGGATTAAGAGCTTCAGAGATTCGGAAAATGAGCGAGAAGGGAATTTATAATCCAAAAGCATATTATGAAAATCCCAGTATAAGGAGGATACTGGACACATTTAAATCTGATATATTTTGCTCCAAAGAACCTGGACTGTTCCGATGGATTTATGAGCTTATCCTGAATGAAGGAGATCAATATTTTCATCTGGCTGATATTTCATCTTATATTGAAATCCAGAGAAAAGCAGCAGCATTATTTAACAACCAGGAATACTGGGCCAAAAAAGCAATCTTAAATACAGCCAGAACAGGAAAATTTTCCAGTGACCGCACCATTGCAGAATATGCGAAAGATATCTGGGGAATTCAAACTTCATAATTTCCTTACACTGAGAAAAAACAAATGAATAATTATAATAAAAAAATACTTGTAATTGATGATGATCCCGGTGTGAGAGATGCTTATCATGAAATTTTAGCTAAGAAGACTCGCACATCAGATATTATAGACAAAGGGGCCATGTTGTTTGGCCATGCAGGGCAGACCCCTGTAAAGACAAATGAAACACATTATGATCTGGCTCTGGCTGACTGCGGGGAACAAGGAATTGAACAAGTCACAGCAGCAGCAGAACAAAACCAGCATTTTGCTGTTGCCTTTGTGGATATGAAAATGCCCGGGCTTAACGGGGCAGAAACCTCAAAACGTATCTGGGGCATTGATCCTGATATAAAAATCATCATTGTAACAGCCTTCAGCGAATTTACCCCGGACGATATAATTAAAATTACTGAAAGAGATGATATTTTTTACCTTCGCAAGCCATTTAATTCCGAAGAAATAAAGCAGTTTGCCCGTGCCCTGACAAATCAATGGAACATTGAGCGTGAAAAAAATTTATTATCTGATGAACTGAACAGCGCTAACCGGCAATTGATGAAATATGCCAAAGATCTAGCACACACGAATAAAAGCCTGAACAATGCCAATAATGAACTGGCTCTTGCCCATGAACAGGAGATCAGTACTGCATCTGAAATACAGAAAGCCCTGTTAACAGGCCATCCTCCAAATGATTTAAAGGGAATTGAGATTGCTCAAATGACCATTCCTTCCCAGAGGGTGGACGGAGATTTCTATGATTTTTTCCAGATGAGCGATAATTGCCTTGATATTATCATCGGAGATGTAATGGGCAAAGGAGTTCCTGCTGCCCTGTTGGGAGCAGCCACTAAAAGCCATCTTCTCCATGTCTTGAATGAACAGATTCGTATTACTGCCAAAGAAGAATATCCTGAGCCTGCAAGCATTATTTCAGAGACCAACAGGCGCATGATTTCACAGCTTGAAAGACTTGAAACCTTTACGACTTTATGCTATGCAAGATTTGATCTGGAAAAAAATAAATTCAGTTTTATTGATTGCGGTCATATGAGAACCATTTGTCTGCATACTAAAACCCGGACAATATCTCTGCATCAGGGTGTGAATATGCCTTTGGGATTTCCCCAGGCAGATCCTTTTCAAATTGAATCCCTGACCTTTGAACATGGAGATCTCTTCTTTTTTTATTCAGACGGGCTCACAGAAGCAAAAAATCCTGATGGGAAAATGTTTGGTGAAAAACGACTTCTTGATCTTATATTGCAAAAGGCTGACAATTCTCCCAAAGAACTGGCAGAAAATATTTACAAGGCAATTCTTGACTTTGCACAGGGAGATAATTTTAATGATGATTTCACATGCATAGCTGTAAGGATTGATTAAAATGAATGAAACTTGCATAAAAAAACTTGAAATCAAAAGCGGATTTCAGGAGGACCAATTGGCAAAAGTTCGTAACTTTGTCAAGGATTGTATTCACAGCGCTCCGATTTTACAGGCTGATGCTAATCAAATAGCTCGGCTTCAGTTAGCTGCTGTTGAAATTGTGAGCAATATCTGCCGCCATGCATATGAAGGCCGTATTGGTGAACCGATTCAAATAAAGGCCGTGCTGTCATCAGATGAGATAAATTTATATTTTCAGGATCAGAGCGGAAAAGAGTTTAATCCACAGGAGATAACAAAGCCTCCAGAACCAAGTCCTGACGGGGGAATGGGTCTTTGGATTATTCAGCAGTCTGCTGATAATGTATGCTATTATCAGAATAAAAAGGGAATAAACTGCGTTTGCCTGACAATTAGGCAATCACAGAAATAAATTTTTATTTCAAATATATACTCTAAAAACAAACAGGAGGATAAGCTTATGGATTTTAAGACTGAAAAAAACGGAGACGTTATGGTAGTAGAACTTTTGTCGGAAGCTCTGGATGCAGGCAATTCAAAAGGATTTAAAAAAACAATTGCCCCGGTTCTTGAGGAAAATAAGAACATTGTTTTTGATTTGACAAAGGTTGAATTCATAGACAGCTCAGGATGCGGTGCACTCCTGTCCTGCCTTAGAAAACTTCAAAATTTTAAAGGTGATCTCCGCCTGTGTGGAGTAAGCACAGAAGTAAGAACACTTTTTGAACTGGTACGTATGCACAGAATTGTTGAAATATTTGATACTGCTCAAGAGGCTGTAAATGCATTCGGATAACATAAATTCCACAAATAAAAGTAAAACATATCAGCGAACCGTGATGATAGAAGAACTCTATCAAAGATACGGGACAGGGCCGGGAGTTAACACCCTGTCCAGCCGCTTCCGTTTTAATTGGAAAAAATACGCATGGTCATCTGTTGTCAGTGCCACATATATTATAAAAAGGGCAATGGATATCCTTGTCTCTGTTACAATGCTTATTCTGCTCAGTCCACTGTTTATAGCTGTTGCTGCCGCAATAAGACTGACAGACAGAGGAAAAGTGATTTTCTGGCAGACCCGTGTTGGAAAATGGGGAAAAGAATTCCCCTTTCCAAAGTTCAGATCCATGGTTGTTAATGCAGATGAATTAAAAGATAAAATACTTGAACAAAGCCACCATGAAGACAGCATTACTTTTAAAATGAAAAAAGATCCAAGAGTAACCTGGATAGGCCGTATCATCCGTAAATTGAGTATTGACGAACTTCCACAATTGTGGAACGTTTTAATGGGTGACATGTCTCTTGTCGGCCCCAGGCCTCCTGTACCCAGGGAAGTTGAATTATACACCCTTGCTGACAGAAGGAGACTTGATGCAACACCTGGCCTGACCTGTATATGGCAGGTAAGCGGACGAGGAGATATCCCTTTTGACCAGCAGGTAGCCCTGGATAAGGAGTATATTGAAAGCCGGAGCTTATGGCTGGATATCAAAATACTTTTAAAAACCGTCCCAGCAGTCTTGACAGGTAAAGGGGCTTATTAATATGTTTTTACAAGGAAATAGCCAATAATGAGAGCAATACTGATAACTAGCGGGGAGTTGAAGGAAATAAGTATTTCAGGCGACAGTATTTCTTCTTCTCTTATGCTTCTGATTGACCGGCCATTTATTCAGCATGTTATTGAATATCTTGTGAATCAGGGGATTAAGGATTTTGATGTGGTTCTCTGTCAGTCACCTGAAAAAATAAAGGATTTACTGGGAAACGGCAGAAGATGGGGTGTAAATTTCACCTACCATCTTGTCAGGGACCCGGCCAGACCTTATGAGATATTGAAACGAATTTCATCTGAACCAAAAGGCCCCCCTGTTATCCTGGCTCATACTGACAGACTGCTCCTGGCTGACATATCTTCTTCCATTCAAAACAAACCCCTTCCTGTTCTTTATTTCCAGAACCATGATGAATGGACAGGCTGGGCTGTGGTTCCTCATGACTCTGGAAAAGAATTGCCAAAGGATTCAGATGAAAAAGATCTTCTGACTTATCTTCTCTCTTTTCCCAATTGCGGGAAAATACTTCTTGATGCCCCTATTCTTAATGCTCAATCTCACAAAGATTTGCTTTTGGCTCATGGGGCTGTGATTGAAAAAAAATTTAATAATCTTATGATAACAGGACGGGAAGTTGAAGACAATGTATGGGTTTCAAGAAATGTATCTATCCATCCTTCTGCTAAAATAACACCACCTGTTTACATTGGCGAAAACTGTAATATAGAAAAAAATGTCAGCTTAGGTCCAGGGGTGGTGGTTGGAAAAGACTGTTTCATAAACCGTGAATCCATTCTTGAAAATACAGTCATATTCCCGGGAAGTTATGTTGGTGAAGCACTTGAACTCCGGGATGTACTGGTAAACAGGAATCATCTTGTCAATGTCAGACTGGGAACAGAATTAACCATTAGTGAAGATCTTATTCTCGGGAGTTTAACCAAAAAGCCCTTGGTCGTATGGTGGAAAAAACTGTTTTCAAGGATAATTGCATTCAATCTTATATTGCTCACTTCCCCATTTTTTCTAATTATTACATTTTTTTTAAAATTTTTTCGTAAAGGGAATGTATTCCATGCAAAAGAAGCAATATGTCTTCCTGCTGAACCGGATATGTCTTTATGGCGCACATTTTCCCTTCTCAGTTTTTCCAGGCCCGAAGCTGTTCAAAAAGCAGGACTGAATGATCTGTTTCTCCGTTTTCTTCCTGGGCTTATCAATATAGCTCAGGGAAATCTCCATTTTGTCGGGGTTAAGCCAAGAACTTCTGAAGAGATAAATGCACTTCCGCGGGAATGGAAACTGCTCTATCTGAAAAGTAAGCCCGGTTTAATAAGCGAAGCACTGGTAAATTTTGGGCCGGAACCTGATGAAGATGAATTATTTTCTGCTGAAACCTTTTATTCCGTATCAGCAGGATTAAAATATGACCTTAAAATTCTTGTTAAATACCTGGGCCAGATAACAGGATTTGTGCCTTTACCCGGAGACGAATAGGCAGGTTTTGAATAAAGAAAAGAAACCCACAGACAAGTTATCTTCCGATGACAAAACCTTAATTGCAGATGCCATAGAGCAGCGAGCGATTGAACAGGCAAGGAAGACAAGCTTTTTGAAGGTTGCTAAATTTGCAGGTGATTCTCTTTTTGTAATTTTTGCCTTTATACCATTTATTTTATTAATTTTCATGATTCTGTATATTATCAAATCAGCTTTGGGGATTGATATCTTTCCTGAAAAACACCTGTGGGATATAATTTTGCCTGGATAATTTTTTTGTAATAGTTGATAATCAAATCTATGTTCTTATATTTTTATACAAACCAACCATATAACAAAGGAGTTGTCCCATGAAAAAAAACCTAAAACATATTACTTATATTATGACATTTCTAATATCTTTTGTTCTATCCTTTGTTCCTTTTGCAATTGCTGCCCCCGGGGATATTAATGACAGTCAGACAATTGACCTGACAGATGCCATACTTGCACTTCAAACCATAAGCGGAGTTGATATACAAAGCACTGTTATCAAAGAAAACAGCATAGACAAAGATAATAAAATAGGTATTGAAGATGCTATTTACGCGCTCAGACGAACAGCTGATGGAAAAACAGACGTAACAATGGAAGATTTGGATTTAGACCCGGATTTTAATTTCAACACCACAAAAAATATCAGCATTTCCATTGCAACCAATACCCCTTCAAACACTCCACTTTCAAGAGTTCCTTTTACAATCTGGGATAAGCAGCAGGATGAGAATTTCAAATTATCACAGACCTCTTTAACAGAACTGGCCGCTAAGATTCCCACAGATATTTTATCCGGTTTACAGGATTTAAAAGATATTGTTTATGACAATAAAGACATTTTTCTGGATGCACTAGGAGAAAAAATAGGGATTCTTCCGGCTCTTGAGTATGAATCATTGATTCTTCAATATGCTGAAAAGGATGAGAAAACAGCTCTGCTCACGGCTGTTACAGATATTAGCGGTTTATATACAAATACCGATTTCACAATCCCGTCATACCTTGATACATTATTCATCGGTACTGACTATCTTGGATTTCCCGGTATTGTTCCTGTAAATATCGTAAATAATACTATGACTTTCGATTATTATACATATTTTCAAAATACCATTGCCAGAGCGTCCCGGATAACACCCAGAACAGGAAGTGTTCCGGCCGGTTATCTGACCCTTGGAGGCTGGGACAGTAACGGAGTTCCCGACTATATGGAACCAGTTCGCGATATTGTCGATTCAGAATTAATGGCAAATATTAATTCATCACTTCCTGAAGGATATAAGGTTCCTGAACTTCATCCTGAATACCTTTTAGAAAATGTTGTAAGTAAAACTGTTATTGTTGGAGATCAGGATGCAGATATTTTCATAACCTTTGTTCATGAGGGGGCCGGATACAAAAATGTACTAGGCTTTTATTCTTACCAGGAAAACAGTCCGCCGGATCAGGAAACCGAGATTGCCAACAAAACCATTATATTTCCCAATGTTTCCTTTGCAGGAAGCGGCGGCGGCCTTATTACAGGCGACAAAGTTAAAATCGGAAGATTCTCTCCAGGTACTGTCATTGAATGGTTTCTGTTTGCAAACGGTTACAAGGCCCCCAATGTAACTGAAGGCAACTGGATAGTATATTCTGACAGAAATTTCAATGATGAGTCACCTCCAGCTACCGGGGAAGATGATTTAAGACAGCATGTTGTTCATCTTCAGGCTTCAGGTGACAGGTATGTACTGGGCTTTGAAGACATACGAAGGGATAACAGCGGGTGTGATCAGGATTTTAACGATGCCATGTTTTACGTTACTTCAAATCCTCCTTCAGCAATTTCCAGTGCAAATGTTGCCCCGATTTCAACACCTGGAGAATCGGATTCAGACAGTGACGGTATTACAGATGCTTTTGACGATTATAAATTTGATGCAGCTAAAGCTTTTAATAACTATTCAACCGGCACCCTTGCATTTGAAGACCTGTGGCCCGCAAAAGGGGATTATGATTTTAATGATCTGGTAACTGACTATACTTTTAACCGAATAACCAACGCTGACAACAAGGTTGTGGAAATTGGCGCTGAGTTTATCATACGGGCAATAGGTGCATCCCTGGACAATGGATTTGCTTTTCAAATAGACAACCTTGAGCCCGCAGCAATAAATTCAATCAGTGATGTCAGGCTTGACGGAGATTTAGTCTCAGGAGGCGGCCCTATACTTTACGAACCATCTTACATCACCCTTGCAGCCAACAAGCTGGAAGTATCAGACTTCTCCAATACATGGTTTGCCAGCAAAGCTATTGTCATTGTAACAGACAATCTTAATAAACTGATGTTTGACCCTGACCAGCGTCCTTCCACCATGTCCTTTGTCAACACTCAGCTCAACAAACCTTATATAACACCAAGAACCGTATCACTGCTCATAGAACTCAACGCACCTATGACCCTGGAAGACCTTGGAGCGCCGCCATTCAACCCATTTATCTTTATTGATACAACAGGAAGTAATCCGGCTGAGGACTGGAAACGCAGACAGAGAGAACTGCATCTGCCGGATTATACACCAACAGATAAAGCTTCTTTTGACAGATACCTGAGCGCTGAAGATGACAGCAGCATATCCCCGTTTAACCAGGCAGGACCGCGCTACTACAAAACAATAAATCATTTACCCTGGGTTTTGCACATCCCTGAAAGCTTTGATTATCCCATAGAATTTCAGGATATAACAGGCGCACATCTCCATTTTGTTGAATGGGCTGAAACCGGGGGTGTCAGTTATCCTGACTGGTACAGGAATATTGAAGGATATCGAAATTCGTCGTTGATATATACGCAGCCATAATATAATAATTTTAATAAAATTCATGATCGTGCTCGTGCTCTTAATCCTGCTTCTACCCGAATGAGACCACGAGTGCGATAATGAGCAGGATTACTATGAAATCAATATTATTCCTATCATCAGAACTCCCCTACCCTCCTTTCAGCGGCGGACGGATTAAAAGCTGGAACCTGGTGAAATTCTTAAGTCAGCATTATAATCTTACAGTCGGCTGTATTCTGAAAGGGGACGATGAAAACTTTAAGGATGAATTTCTGGCAAAGGCAGATTTACAGGAGTTCTTTGCAGAAGCGCTTGCAGTTGATCGAAGTGCATTAAACCTTATACACAGCTATATAAAAGGCATTCCTCTGAATCTTTTCAGGACTTATTCCCGGAAATTTGAGGAAAGTGTAAATAAAAAAGCATCAGAGTTTGATATGATCTTTGTGGATCACTATGAAGTCTGCCAGTATGTACCGGATGATTACAAAGGTTTTGTTGTCCTGCACACCCACAACGCAGAATACATAATGTGGGAAAGATATGCAGCAGAGGGAGGCAGCCCGGTCAGGCGGGTGGTTGCATTTCTTGAATCCAGGCGAATAAGACACCATGAAAGTCTTGCATGTAACCGCGCTGATCTTGTATTTGCAGCACCAAATGATATTGAAAACCTGGTTAAAATCGGAGCATACCGGGAAAAATGCCAAATTACATATCATCTTGGAGATGATTCCCAACTTGATCTTCCCTCCCTGAAATTTGAAGATACGCAAAAGGCCCTGCTCTATGTGGGGACCCTGACCTGGGAAGCCAATGTTGACGGCCTGCTCTGGTTTTTCAAAGATGTCTGGCCTTTGTTAAAACAGGAGCATCCTGATTTAAAACTCTGGATTGCAGGTAAAAATCCTGATAAAAGGCTGATTCATGCTGCTGAAAATGAGCCTCAAATTATATTCAAAGGTTTTGTTGAAGAGCTGGAACCTTATTTAAAAAAATCCAGGGTTTATATTGCCCCGCTCCGGTTTGGAAGCGGTATAAAAGTAAAAGTGTTAAATGCTATGAGCCGCGGAATTCCCACGGTGACAACATCTGTGGGCACAGAAGGTCTGGCGGCTGAGAGCATGAAGCAGATTGCAATAACAGATACACCTGAAGAATTTAAAAAGGCTGTCAGCCTCTTACTTAATGATCAAAAAATATGGGAAGGCATGGAAGCCAGCTCCCGCATTCTGGTCCGTGAAAAATATACCTGGAAGGCCCTGTTCAGGGATATGAAAACACATCTTGATTCAGGCCTGGAGGCAGATTTATGAAACCAAAGATTTATATCCTGATTCTTAACTGGAACGGGTGGAAAGATACTCTTGAATGTCTGGAATCTGTTTTTCGTCTGAAATATGATTCATTCCAGGTTATTGTCTGCGATAATGCATCCCAGGACAATTCGCTTGAGCGCATATGTGCCTGGGCTGCCGGGGATGAAACTGCAAAGACGGAGGAACATTCACCGCTTGCTCATATGACCCGTCCCCCTGTTAATAAGCCCATTTCCTTTGAATTCTATAACAGGCATCAGGCTGAAACCCTTACAGAAACCACGGATGCGCCCCTTATCCTGATTCAGACCGGTGATAACCTGGGGTTTGCCGGTGGAAATAATGTTGGAATGCGTTATATTCTGCAAATGGGAGATGCTGAATATGTCTGGCTTTTAAATAACGATACTGTAATAGATCCCATGTGCCTGGATCATATGCTTGAATCTGTTTCCATTCATGAAAAACCTGCAATCTGCGGATCACGGGTTCTTTTTTATTATGAACCTGAAATAATTCAGGCCCTTGGAGGAGCAGAATACAATAAATGGACTGGGCTGGCAAAATCAATCGGCCTTGGCATTCCAGCTGACAAAAAGATTAAGCCAAAGCAATATGAATCCCGGCTTTCATATATTGTCGGGGCATCCTGGCTCCTTCCTGTGCGGTATCTCAGGGACATCGGCCTGATGGAAGAAGCCTATTTTCTATATTACGAGGAAATCGACTGGTGTATCCGGGGAGCGGAAAAATATGATCTTTGCTATTCTGACAAGGCTCTTGTCTATCATAAAGAGGGAAAGAGCATAGGTTCATCCAGCGATAAACGCAAAACATCGCTTTTGTCTGATTTTTATCTGTTTAGAAATAAACTTGTTTTTACCTGGAAATATTATCCTGAAGCATTGATCTCCGTATATGCTACAACTTTTCTCCAGGCTTTAAACCGTATCAGGCGGGGCCAATGGGATAAGGCTGCTCTTATCTTCAGTATCATGCTGGGGAAAAAAAAGTTTGAGAACCAGTCATCTGCCAGGAATAATTCGTGAGAATCCCTGTTAAATTATTAATTTCCAGTGCCCTGATTCTTTTCTTTTACGGAGCCTTGCAGGGCGGATTTTATTTTATGAAAAACAGGGTTCAGGAGCTTGCCATAGCAGCTGGTTTAGGATTGTATGTTTATACAGCCATACAGGCTGCTTTTTCCGTGAAAAATATACGCTGGAGCTGGTGGGCAATTTCAGCACCTTTGTTTTCTCTTTTCATTGTTATCAACTTCGGGATAGTTTTTGCAGTAAATACAGGAGAATCTCCGGTTCCAAGTATTCTGGCTTCCCGCTATTTTCTACTCATATTTATTATTCCGGTCATATATTTTCTCTATCATCTGGGATACACTCTTAAAGAAATTGAGCAGATTTTTTATATTTCCCTGGTTATCTTACTGCTGAATTATGTTTTCCATTATTTCCGAATAGATCTTAAAGCAGCTTATTTTTCAACAGATCATTTTACAGCCTCTCTTGTTACCTATGATGAATGGCGTGGATACAGGCTAAAACCTCCCATGTTTGTAACATTTATAGTTTTGCTCCATTCCGGGATGTCTCTTTTTACCAGACTGAGGCCCATTATTGTATTGAGATCATTTTTATTGATCGGACTGACCTGCTATATCCTTCTTATTAATATGTCCCGCGCATCTCTTGCAGCAATTTTCCTATCCATGTCACTGTATCCAATCTTTTTCAGCCGTCCCAATCGTATTAACCTGCTGGTTCTCGGAGTACCTTCGGGTCTCCTTGTATTTTTTTTCATTATTGCCATCCTCTTACAGGCAATAGTTGCCCATTTTACCAGCGACTGGTCATTTCAGGTCCGCATGAAAAGCTGGGAAATTGCATTGAGCAATTTTGCAGAACATCCGATTTTTGGTTTTGGCCAGGCCAGTTATTATACAAAATCTTACCAGGATCTTTTTGGTAAAAAATTTTTCCCTTCAGATCTTGGTATTATAGGAGTGGCTTTTAAATACGGGCTTGTGGGTGTGGCATCCTTTATTTTCTATAATTTTTATATTCTATACCGTTTAATGCGGGTAAACTGGTTATTCAGAAAATTAAACGGCAGACATAATCCCCTTATCTGGTCATTATTTATACTCTCTATATCATTGATAATAAATATGATTCTGCAA
>JAUCGD010000511.1 GCA_030377945.1 Desulfobacterales bacterium HSG17
AAAACTAAACCTGATATTTATCCTGTTATCCGGTCCCGCCTTATTTCTATAAACGGAGAAAAAATAAACAGAAATGCAGAACGTAAACGCAGGGGAGATAATCTTGCACGTCATTTTAACCTGACTTACAGGGATAATCTTCTTGATGATGAAAAGATTATAAAAGGAAAAAATTTGTTTGATGCTGACATTAAAGAGCTTCAGGTCTCGGTTCTTGATACAGTGGTAAAGATGAAACATGTTGAAATTGGAGACAGGATAAATTTTAAGGTTCAGGGTGTTCCTGTTGAAGCAGTTGTTTCAAGCATTCGAACCAGGATAAAGGAATCTGTTAAACCTTATTTTTATTTTGTCTTTCCCGCAGATTCCATGATAAAGGATGCGCCTCAGACTATATTTTCCGCTGTAAGGGTTAATAAAAAGCAAATTTCGGATATGCAGAGCAAAGTAGTTTCCGAATTTCCCAATATCAGTGTCATAGATGTTACCCAGACCATTGCTTCTTTTTCCGGTATTTTGCACCGCCTTTCCCGTATTATCAGATTTTTTACTTTTTTCAGCATTATTGCAGGTATATTAATTATTATCAGTTCCGTATTTGCCACAAGATTTGCAAGAATTCAGGAAGCGGTTTTTTTTAAAATCCTTGGTGCAAAAAATAATTTCATACTTAAAATATTTACCCTGGAAAATGCCATAATCGGACTTATTAGCGGAGCCATTGCAATGATAATATCACAGATTGCATCTGGTATTATATGTATTCGAATTTTTGATATTTCCTATGACCCATATACAGGCTCAAGCAGTATAATGATTTTTGCAGCCATAGCCCTGGTAATAATTGTGGGTAATCTGGCCTCTGTGTCTATTCTAAAACAAAAACCTGTTGCCTTTCTCAGGGAACAGGCAGACGGGTAGTTCAAGGCAGATATTGAGGCATTGGAAAATGACAAGAATACAGAAAGTACTTAAAGATATTGCAAACTTGCAGGATTTCTATAAAAGAACCGGATTCTTGAGAGATCGGATAAAAAACAAGGAAATGGAACGTTCCCAGGTCAAACAAAGTGATAAGGCAGACAGTAATAACTCCGGTAAAGAAATGAAAAACTAAAAGAAGCATCTATTCATAATCATTAATAACATCAATCATTTTTCTAAGTCTTCCGAAATTTGATCTGTCAAAATCCAGGACAAGGCGCGGATGATGGGCCAGGCTAGGCTCATCAGATTCTTCAGGCAGAGGGCCTGAACTAAGGATTTTACCGCCGTGAACCAGAATGTCGGAAAAGGATTTATTAAGCCCCTGAATTTTCTTTTCAGAGATTTTGGAATTCATTCGAATTACAAGTTTTTTTCCCACATAACGAAGGTTGTGAAATCTTTTATAGAATTTATTTATTATTTCAACAGCTTTCTCAACATTATCCACAAGCTGAAACAGATTAAAATCAGGCGGGTTTATATAACCCTGAACCATAAGTTCTGTTTTAAGAAAACGAATCCATGTTTTCCAGTAATTGCTTTCTGGAGGATCAATCAGTATCAGGGGCATGAGATTTCTTTTTCCTGTCTGAACAAGTGTTAAAATTTCCATTGCTTCATCCAGGGTTCCAAATCCACCTGGAAAAAGAACTACTGCATGGGCCTCCTTTATAAATGCCACCTTGCGGTTGAAAAAATACTTATAACTAACGCTTTTTGGGTTTCCGTCAACTATATGATTGGCTTTCTGCTCAAATGGAAGCTGGATATTTATTCCAAAAGAATACCTTGCTCCTGCACCTTCGTTAACAGCCTGCATAATGCCGGGGCCTCCTCCTGTTATTACCATATATCCGGCCTGCTGAAGTTTTTTTCCTAAAGAAACAGCAGTTTTATAAGCACTCTCATCAGGCATTATACGGGCAGAGCCAAAAACCGTAACTTTTTTAACCTGCCGGTAAGGCCCAAAAATTTTGGCTGTAAAGCGCATTTCTTTAAGAGTAGTATTCATAAGCCTGAGATCAGCCTGATCTTCATCCTCTTGACCGGCCTTAAGAGCAGCTATAATCATCTCCCTGATATACTTATACTGCCGAATCCCGCCTGCTTTTTCCATAAGGTCATAAATAGCTTCGTCAACAGGTCCGTTTGATTCATGAAAATGCAATGTCTTTGGCATAGGCAATATCTTTGGCATAGAAGGTATAGCTGGTTTAACTTGTTTCATATAAAAATCCTTAACTTTGGTCATTAATTCCTGTCATCAGCTTTTGAATGAAAACTCATTTAATTCATTTGCAAAAATAATCATTAAAACATGTAAACAAAAGAAAAAACAAGATAAAAATCCATAATATCTTAATAAATATTGAAATTAAAATATAAAAGATATAA
>JAUCGD010000512.1 GCA_030377945.1 Desulfobacterales bacterium HSG17
TTATCCTTTCTAATTCTCCGCTTTCTTCCATTGATTTGAATACCTTGTCAATTTTGGGAACCAATTCATTATGTTTCCAATGCAGATAATGATAAACCAACATTCGGCTTAATGGGGGAGAAAGAGGAAATACTGAATCAATATTTAATTTTTTTAATTGAAGAAGCCCGTTAATTTTGGCGGTGATTCCAACGTCGGCCCGTTCAGCCTCAAGAAACAACATCAATTCGTTACTGCTTGAAACTACTTGAACTTGCTTCATCCCCTCAGTGCAAAGCTCTGCGTGTCTTATCCCTCTTACTCTTGCAATTTTATAATCTTTTAAAGCCGCACAGTCGGTTACCATAAATTTCTTGTTCTTTGAAAAAACCGAAGGCTCAATGTAATTGATAGGTGTAGGTACTCGTATTAAGGTCGGATAATCTTCTCCAATTTGATAAATTCTATGTACTTCTCCGTCTATTACTCCCTTGCTGGATGCGGCTAAGGCCCGTTTGCCTGGCAAAATGTCAATCCTAATAGAAATACCTAATTTTTGGTAAGCACGTTTTAAGATCTCAGCACCAATAACTTGATCCGGCGTTCTAACAATCTGTGAAAACACAAGTGGCTCTTGAGAATAAGCCGTTATGGGCGGTTCTTCATATGTAAGTATCTTCATCTGCGTTGCATGTACTTGGCCACTTGGATGTTTTTGAGTAACGTCAATTTCAGGCTGTTTATCTGGACCGCGATCTAAGTATTTCCAATAAATATGAGCATAGAAACCGTTTGAAACCAATTTTTTCATGCTGTGATCAAATTTTTCAGCTAATTCCTGATGTTTTGGATTTTTCTTGCTAAAGGCAAGATACCCCCAAATACCCTTATTGAAATTATTTGGATTCCTATAGATTTTATCAGTAAAGCGATACTGTTTGATCTTGTATCCTCCAAGGATACTATCAGAAATTATCGCATCTACTCTCCCCGATGCCAGTTTAGAAAAATTCTGTTCATCGGAAACCACTTTTTCTTTTGTAAATAGGGTGGATTCCATGAATTCCTTAGGATAGCCAAACCCTATTATGGTGCCTATGGTCAGTCCTTTAAAATCTTCAATCGACCGATAGAGAATAGGTTTGGTTCCCTTTGGTTGGTATATTGCCGTAACCTCAAAATGTAACGGATATTTAGGATACTGTAAAAATGCTTCTCGTTCAGGTTTATGCCAAATAGAGCAAATACCGTCCATATCTCCATTTTTAACTGAATCTATGGCTCTTGCCCACGGTTCAATTTTCGGATGATAACGATATCCCATTTGTTCAATAATTTTAGTCAGCAGTTCAACCCTAAGCCCTTTAACTTCATCCCCTTCTTTATAGATGTGTGGAGGGTAGTTGGTGCTCACTATCGTAATTTTCTCACCGGAAGATGAAGCCGTGCTGAAAAAAAATAAAATGATCCCAATCAAGATCACTGAACCGTGGTGTTGTTTCATCTTGTTCGCCCGTTTTGTGGTGTTAAGATTAAAAAATGAAGTTTCGGTAAACTACGATATGGGCCCATGCCGATTCGATCAATGGATCATCTGGGAAATAGCAATATGTACATCTTTTTTCGTTTATACTGGAACTGTATAAGGCATCCATATCTTCACTAAACAATTCGGCTTCCGCTCTTACCCAAGGGTAAATGTATAGGTGATCGACTACAAAATTCATCTTTTCAAAAATAGTCAGGGTTAATTCTGTGCTATAAGCTGTGATATCGGTCTTGGCTTTAGGGTTTTCATAGTACTCATTGGTGGCCAATCATCAGGCCGACACGCAGGTGAATCGTTTCAATCGTCATTGACGGTGAAGTGCGCATACAATAAAATAAAAGCATCCCCATAAAGTTCATTCGCGCTTTAGTCACTTGAACTTCTTTTTACATAGGATGAGAAATTTCATTGTGAGAATTCGATCAAGCAACCTTCCCATTTTTGGATAAAAATAATCATTTAGCATAGCAGCAACATACTCTCTCTGATCAGGTATTATCGTTGGTGGTAACATGTTACCATATTTCCGGTTTAGAAATGCTGCTTAAAGAATGAGACCAGTCGATGAAAATTCGGCTGGTCCCATTCTAAGGTTAATAGTTGACAACATAAGTGACGGGCTCTTTCAGTGGACTCATCAAGTCGTCTCTTTAGGGGGAGATCATTGGCTCGCAATATTTTCCGATTTCTCTTTATGATATTTGATTCGTTCGTCTATATCATTTTCTGAATAATATTTCTTCAAAGTCTTGCCCCAAAGAGATCCAAATTTATCAAATGCGTTTCCATTTTTAGAAAAAATAACATAAACGGGAACTTCTCTCGGTACTGTTAATATTGGATGAAAAAGAT
>JAUCGD010000513.1 GCA_030377945.1 Desulfobacterales bacterium HSG17
TCAACAGCTTAAGAATATATATAATAATGACTTTTTAAAAAAGGATTCTTCTATTGAGGAATCGGTAAAAACCAGCCTGGCTTTAAAGGAGCGCATAGACAAACTTATAAATGATATGGACATTGGGGGAGCTGAACTGCAAAAAAATGCCGAAGCAATTTCAGGCCGTATTAATTTTGCAGCCATGAGAGAAAAAATTGCCCTGCGTGAATATATGAAAACAGAAGATAAGACCGATGATCTTCAATCAGCAGTTAATGAACTGCTCCAGGGAGATCTTACTAAAACACAAAAAGCATGTAATGATCTCAGGCTTGGTGTTGCATCTTTTTCAACCTATGCCAGACAATTATTACTGGTCAAAGATCAGGAAAATATCAACAATATAAAAGAAAATGAAATAGCCAAAGCAGTCAAACTGGTGGAAACTTCTTTGACTGCTTTAAAAAAAGGGGTAACTGATTCCGAAGAACTGATGACCTTAAGTCAGAAGATTCAAAAAGATTTTCTACTGTTAAACGCTACCTTGTCTGAAGTCAGTAAATTAAGAGAAGAATGGCTTGATAAGAAAAATAAAATGATTGAAATCAGGACCAGCTTAAAACAAAGCACTTCTACCATAACAAAAAACCTTGATATCCTTCAAAAACTTGCGGAAAGCATACGTAAAGAAGCTGAAGACCGTGCAGATCAGGTCAGAAAAAGAACCACCCAATTTGTTCTTTTTGCAGGTTTGTTTTCCAGTATTGCCATGATTCTTATCGGGGGTTTTATATTCAGGCAGATTATTGATCCAATAAACAAGGCTGTTTCTTTTGCCGATAGTATCTCAAAAGGAGATCTTACAGCCAGGATTCAACTGGAACGCAGTGAAATAATGTCAAGATTTTTAATAGGCAGAAATGATGAAATTGGAATTCTTGTCTTGAAATTGAGCCATATGGCAAAAAATCTGAACTCCCTTATAGGCCAGGTTCAGCAGTCAGGCATCCAGGTAAATTCATCATCAACCCAGCTTGCAGCAACCGCCAGGCAGCAGCAGAGCATTATGGAAAACCAGGTGGAATCCACCAATTATGTTATCAAATCAGTTGCGGAAATATCAAATGTTTCCACAGAACTGGTGGCAACAATGCAGCAGGTAGCTTCTATTTCAGGAGAAACAGCCAAGTTTGCCAGCAGCGGTCAGACAGACCTGGCACGTATGGAAGATGCCATCAAACTAATGGAAGGTGCTTCCAAATCCATTTCAGGAAAACTGGAAACTATAAATGAAAAAGCAGCCAATATCACCTCTGTTGCTTTAAGGGGTTTTCTTAATCGTACATCTTTTGTTTCTGATACTATTTGAGCAATCTGCGCCTGGGTAATGGTCAGTTCTGCCACAACATTGACCAGGTGATCCAGTTTTTCAAGAGCTACTCTTATGGTTGAATCTTTTAAACTTTTTTCACTTTTCTTGATTATCTTTGATGTGTCTATTCCTGATTTGGCTTCCTCCTGGGAAACCATACCTGCATCAACAAGCATGTCAGTGATTTCTTTTCTTCCTGACATTGTTTCATTAAATTCATATGCTGTTATATAACCTGTCTCAAGAAGTTTTTCACATAAAAAAACCAGGGCGTGTTCAGATATATCAGAAATATCTTCTTTGCTGTCTTTTATTTCCTGTATTTGAATTTGGCTGGTGTCTTCAACAAACATAAATACATCATTAATGGCATTAATTCCGCAATTGGTTGTAAGTGTGAAATTCCAGGAAAAATAGCATTTTTCAGGTTTCATACTGTGAACAATGGGTATGTCTGCGGTATGAGCTTCAACCATGCACAAACCCAGTTCACGAAGTTCATCCAGCAGCAGCAGGGGATCAATACCGGCAGCAAAGATTTCAGTGCCTGGGTGAAATTCAATATTGTAGGTTTTGTTTGTTTCAATACATGTATTTACAGGCTCAGATTCAGCAGTTTTTTTATTAAATAAGCTATATTCTTCCTGGCTGCTGTTTTCAGGAATAAATTTTTCAAATTCAGCATTAATAGCAATAACAGCATTTTTGCTTTCAGATATGGCAGATTCATCTTGTCCAAGCATTATTTTTATTTGATCCAGTGCTGCAAAAATAAGATCGCTCAAGTCCCTGCTGACATGGATGAGGCCGTTGCGTACCATGTCAAGGACTGTCTCTATATTATGTGTAAAATCTGAAATATCATTAAATCCTGACACAGCGCCCGAACCTTTGAGTGTGTGCATGGCTCTGAATATACTGTTGAGAAATTCTTTGTTTCCAGGATCTTTTTCAATATTAAGAAGGTTTTCTTCAATATCTGCAAGAAGTTCTGCTGCTTCCTCGCGGAAAATATTTTTAAGGGAA
>JAUCGD010000514.1 GCA_030377945.1 Desulfobacterales bacterium HSG17
CTGATTAAACGCGGCCGTCTCGGTTTTCGGCTTTCCAATGCCATATACATGGAGATCATACCCCGTGAAATTGCCTTTGTACCTCAATTGAACTTTGAGAGCAATTATGACCCGCTGTGGTATATTAAGGATAATGGTTTTTTGGATATGCAACTGCTGCTAAAAGCTTTCCAGGATTTTTTCCGCCAGCATTCGGAACACTGGCTTGAACGGTTTCAATATAAGGAAGCCGGGCCTCAGCTTCTCATGCAGGCATTTTTACAGAGGATAGTAAATGGCGGCGGCCGTGTGGAAAGGGAATATGGTTACGGCAGAAAACGATTTGATCTGTTTGTATTGTGGAAAAATAAAAATGATGTTCAGAAAGTGGTTATAGAACTGAAAATCCGATACGGTGATCTTGAAAAAACTATAACTAAGGGACTTGAGCAAACCTTCAAGTACATGGACAAATGCGGCACTGACCAGGGGCATCTGGTTATTTTTGACAGAAGAAAAAAGAAAACCTGGGAGGAAAAGGTATTTACCCGGCAGGAAGTATTTCAGGGAAAGAGGATCATGGTTTGGGGCATGTGACCATGATTAAATGATTGATATGATTAACTATGAACCTTCATGAAAATCATTTAATCATGCTTCCCAACAAGAGCAAAAAATAATTCTAACAGCCCCTGACAAAGACGGTTGATATGAAACCACATACAGCAGCTTCACCTTTAACGGAGAATACAAATTCATATTCTACGTCACAAGCAAAAGCGGCGGCAACCTAGCATCTCTCCGGCAACAATCCTGGTGGCCCTGAAAATCTGTGCAGATGCAGACATCTCAGGCCAGACCATCAACATGAATACAAAAATCGGAACAAATGCTTATATTTATCTGGAAGAAGTGATATACATATTACAGAAAACAGCGGGTATATGAATCAAGATGGTCAGGATAATTAAGGATATTCAGGATAGACGTATCCTGACCATCTTTTTAAAATCCTGGATATCCTGATTCAAAACCGCAGATAATCATGATGCTGCTGATATTCATGATAAAACACCATCATGCTTATCATAATAATCATGGTTATCTGCGGTTCAGACAAAGAAGCAATATACATCTTGCAGAAAACAGCAGATATATGAATCAGGATAACCAGGATAATCAAAGATACCCAAGATAAACATATCCTGGCCATCCTTCAACATCCTGACCATCCTGATTCAAACAAAGGAGAAAAATATGCGATATTTCAACACAGCCGGGCCGGTAAACTGCAAAGATCATTACTGCCTTGATCCCTTATCAAGATTTGACCTGGAAGAAGTACTTCAACTTATAGATCAGGGGAAATATTTTGTACTTCATGCTCCAAGACAAACCGGCAAAACATCATCCCTTCATGCCTTGATGAAACTCCTGAATAAACAGGGTAAATATACATGTTTATATATCAACGTGGAAATGGCACAGGCAGCAAGGGAAAATATTGATGAAGGCATAAGATATATATTATCTGAAACCGCTTCCCGTGCCAGGGATTTTATAAATGAACCATACCTTGAAAGTATATGGTATGATCTTTTTCAGCAGCGTGGAGCCGCTGCATTTAATGAAATCTTAACTCTATGGTCTTTGCGCAATGAAAAACCACTGGTATTACTGATTGACGAGATTGACTCCTTAGTCGGAGATACGCTTATCTCAGTTCTCAGGCAGCTAAGAGCAGGGTATGACAAGAGACCTGCAAAATTCCCCCAGAGCATAATCCTCTGCGGTGTAAGAGATGTAAGAGACTACCGAATTCATTCTGATCAAGAAAAAAAAATCATAACAGGAGGCAGTGCCTTTAATATTAAAGCTGAGTCTTTAAGATTGGGGGATTTTTCAAAAAATGAAGTTGAAATTTTATATCAGATTCATACAGATGAAACAGGCCAAAAATTTGAACCGGACGCTATAAATGCAGTTTGGGAACTTTCCGAAGGCCAGCCCTGGCTGGTCAATGCACTGGCTTATGAAGTCTGTTTCAAAATGAAGCCAAACAGGGACCGCTCTGTAACCATCACCCATGAAATGATCCATCAGGCCAGAGAAAACCTCATCCTCCGCAGGGAAACCCATATTGACCAGCTTACTGATAAACTTCTTGAAGACCGGGTAATAAATGTTATTGAACCAATGCTCAGAGGAATCAATCTTGACTCTAAAATTCCCCAGGATGATATTCAATATGTTATGGATCTTGGGCTGATTAAACGCGGCCGTCTCGGTTTTCGGCTTTCCAATGCCATATACATGGAGATCATACCCCGTGAAATTGCCTTTGTACCTCAATTGAACTTTGAGAGCAATTATGACCCGCTGTGGTATATTA
>JAUCGD010000515.1 GCA_030377945.1 Desulfobacterales bacterium HSG17
AATATTTTTAATAAGCCCAAATCAAATTTCTCAAGTTACGGAGGCATGGTAACAGTAAGTGGAGGAGGCCGGGAGATTGAAGTTCCGCTTATGGAAAAACAGCCTGGAAGCTGGTGTATCATAGCCAGAATAGATAATAGCGGTGATAAGCCTCAACTTATTAATATTAATCAAACGCAACAGGACAAACCTGATCTCAGCCGATTTATATAAAATACCGGCTTATATAAAAGAATGGTAGCGCCGCCTTACATGGCGGCTATTGACGAGAGATTATCATGTTAAAAGATATTGAATCACTTCGGTTTAGCTATGAAACCCATCTTTTTAATGCTATCAAGTCCAGACTTGGCCCAATCCCGCTTATTGATTATGCCCAGTCAAGGCAGCTTCTGGATACACGGCGCCGGGACCTTTTAGGGGATGCTGTCCGGGTAACATCTGATCTTCTTCCTGAGATTCATAAAGAGTATCAGTCCTGCCTGGATATTCTGGGTGGAGGATTCAGCGGAGATTTATTTGTTCAACAGAGCAATTTCTACAATGCCAGCGTTTTTGCCCATGACAAAAAATTTGATATTCTAATCCATTCCGCACTTCTAAATGATTTCCTGCCGGACGAACTCCGCTTTGTTTTTGGCCATGAACTGGGCCATGTTCTTTTTAAACATTCCCTGTTTCCTGTTCGTGATATTATTGACCAGGTAAAAAACCATGACCCAAAAGCAGCTGCTCTGCTTTTCAGATGGTCCAGGGCATCAGAGATTTCAGCAGACAGGGTAGGGATGCTGTGCTGCGGCCAGTTAGGGGCAGCAGCCACAGCTCTTTTTCGAACATCCAGCGGACTTGTCAATATTGATGTAAACAGAGTTCTTCAGTCTTTTAGAATGCAGTTTCTTGATCTTGAAAATCAACTCCGTTCCATAAACAATACCGATACCTGGGTAAGAACACACCCTATGATTCCCATCAGGTTTAAAGCACTGGAACTGGCTGCCCTGGATATTATAGCTTTGAGCCGGAAAACAGGAGGTTTCAGCGCCAAAGGATTTAGAAGAATTGATGAACAGATTTCCTTTATACTTGAAGCACTTGATTCCTGCTCAAACCGGTATTAATCAGTCCTTGCTTCCTGCTACCCATTTCATGCCCCATCCATATTCCCGGTCACACTCAGGATGGCCTTTATGAAAGCTGACTAATTTGGTTACATTTATATCCGTTCCCCTGAAATCCAGCATGGCTATTGCACAGAAATTTCGTGAATCCATTAGTGAGCCCATAGGCACCTCAAGCACAGGCTGGCCCGGAACATTAATAGTGACAACAGCATCTGTACTTGCCCAGTTGGGAACCCCTTCATATATATAAGTAAAGATCAATACCCGTTTCAACTGGCTGATATGGGCAAGGTTGATCTTCATATTTTCACCTGCTGAAAGAGCCCCGGTTCTGTCATCTCCAAGATGAAAAATATATGGAGGCTGGTTAAAGCTTCCAAAACTGTTACCCAGGGGCTGGAGCGCTCCTTTAATATTGTTCTGCATTTCAAATAAACAGCCCAGATCAAGATCAATGGCTTCTCCACCTCCCAGGATTTTTGAAAAGAATCCTTTTTTCTCCCCTTGAGGATGCTGATTCCAGTTAAGATTAATCAGCAGCTCACCGCTTACTGCCTTGGCTTTAATGGCAAAGCTGTCTCCTTTGGCTTTAAGTGTTACCTTGGAAGCAATCTTAAGTTTATCTGCTCCTGGAATCTTTGCCCTGAACTCATCCAGGCCCATGACCTGGCTGTCATTAATAAGCTCGCTGGTAATAAAACCACTGGTTATTTTGCAGATAACAGCAACAGTTCCTGGCTGGGTTGAATCTAACACAACATTATGAGTTTCACCCTTATCAGTCATAACACGGACACGGGCATCATAATTTGCAAATACTTTATTTGTTCCGCTTGAAGCATCAGTAAAATTCAAGGCGCATATGAATAACTCTTCAAAATCAGAAATCTTTGCAATGCTCATATCTTCCTGGTTATCTCCGCCGCTTGCTCCAACCCCGGCATCTCCTGAAAGCTGGATAAATGGAAATTGTTCAAGATTTCCCATAGAGCCGCCTGCATAATTCTCAGAATAAACTCCTCCTGTCCGGCCGTCTTTGGTTTTATAAAAAGCCATAAGATCCAGGTCAACAGCAGAAGTCCATATCAAAGATATGTTAAGCTGTTTAAAATCTCCAATGTCTGCCTTTGCTCCTTTTTGCTTTAGTTCCATAATCCTGCCTCCGTTTAGATTTTTAAGCCACTTTTTAGACGGCATAATTAAAAGGACGAGTTATCATTCGTCCTGCCAAAATTGCTGTGTATATA
>JAUCGD010000516.1 GCA_030377945.1 Desulfobacterales bacterium HSG17
GGGACGACAGGAAATAGCCCGGCAGTTTACTGCCGGGTCAAACGATGATCGTGGCCCAATTAACAATTATCATTAAGGCAATAACTAACTAATTGTTCACTGTTAATTGATAATTGTTAATTGAAAAAGGGGGTGAATTTATGGAATTAAGCGGCGCGCAAATCCTCATGAAGATGCTCATGGAGGAAGGGGTTGACACCATTTTCGGATTTCCCGGAGGTGCGGTCATTGATATATATGATGAAATGGCAAAAACAGATATTAAGCATATACTGGTTCGTCATGAACAGGCTGCTGTTCATGCAGCAGACGGATATGCAAGAGCCTTAGGCAAGGTTGGGGTATGCCTGGTTACATCAGGACCCGGAGCTACAAATACGGTGACAGGCATTGCTTCAGCCTATATGGATTCCATCCCTATTGTTATTATAACAGGGCAGGTTCCTTCGCATCTTATTGGAAATGATGCTTTTCAGGAAGTGGATATTGTGGGAATAACCCGGCCATGTGTAAAGCATAATTATCTTGTTCAGGATACAAAAGATCTTGCACGGATTATTAAAGAAGCTTTTTACATTGCCAGATCCGGTCGTCCCGGGCCTGTACTCATTGATATTCCAAAGGATGTGGGTAATACAAAGGTTACATTTAAAGATCCTGGCGAGGTAAAGCTGAAATCCTACAACCCGACATACAGCCCTAACATGAAGCAGTTATACAAGGTTATTGACCTTTTAAAATCTTCCAGGCGGCCAATGATTTTTGCAGGGGGCGGGGTTATTCTTTCAGATGCGTATAAGGAATTGACAGATTTTGCCCGTAAAGCACAGATTCCTGTTACAACATCTTTAATGGGTCTGGGAGCATTTCCGGCAACAGATCCTTTATGGCTGGGTATGATAGGAATGCACGGTACTTATCGCTCAAACATGTCAACTGCTGCATGTGATCTTATGATAGCAATAGGAGTGCGTTTTGATGATCGTGTAACAGGTAAAACAGATACTTTTGCAGCCCAGGCAAAGATTGTTCATGTTGATATTGATCCCACATCCATCAGGAAAAATATCCCTGTAAGTACCCCTGTGGTTGGTGACTGCAAGGTGACACTTGAAAATTTGAACAAGCTCATGGCTGAAGCTGATCTGGGAAATCTTGATGAAAAGCGCAGCGGATGGCTTCATCAGATTAAAGGCTGGTTAAGTGCAGGCACTCTTGATTATAAGCAGAAAGATATTATCAAACCCCAGTATGTTGTTGAGAAATTGTATGAACTGACTAAAGGCGATGCCATAATAACCACGGAGGTAGGCCAGAACCAGATGTGGGCAGCACAATATTACCATTTTGACAAACCAGGCCGTTTTATCACTTCAGGCGGGCTTGGGGTTATGGGGTTCGGGCTTCCTGCTGCCATAGGCGCACAGATGGCCTGTCCTGACATGACAGTTGTGGATGTTGCAGGAGACGGAAGTATCCAGATGAATATCCAGGAAATGGCAACAGCAGTTCAGTACGGTCTTCCTGTAAAGGTAGTTATACTTAACAACGGTTATCTTGGCATGGTCCGCCAGTGGCAGGAACTTTTTTATGACAAGCGCTATGCCAGTACCTGCATGGATCATGCACCTGATTTTGTCAAACTGGCAGAAGCATTTGGAGCAATGGGGCTTCGTGCCACAAAACCTGAAGAGGTTGAGGAGGTTCTTGCAAAAGGACTTTCAGCAAACAAGCCTGTTATAATGGATTTTGTGGTTGAAAAAGAAGAATGTGTTTACCCAATGGTTCCGGCAGGCGCACCCATAACTGAAATGCTTTTGGTTTAAAGGGAGGTTTTTATTATGACAGATGAAAAACATATACTTTCCATTCTTGTGGATAATCAGCCCGGAGTGCTTTCCAGGATTTCAGGATTATTCAGCGGCAGGGGCTTTAATATTGAAAGTCTTTGTGTAGCTGAAACAACCGATCCCAACATATCCAGGCTGACCATAGTTACCAAAGGCAATATGCCTGTTGTTGAGCAGATTAAAAAGCAGTTGAACAAACTTATCAATGTTATCAAAGTGCATGAACTCACAGGTTCAAAATATGTGCATCGTGAAATGGCATTGATAAAACTGAATGCAAAACAGGAAAACCGGCCAGAGATTTTACGAATAGTGGAAATTTTCCGCTGCAAGGTTGTTGATATTGGCATAGATCATTATACTATTGAGGTTACAGGGGATGAAGGAAAAATGGATGCTATCCTTTCCCTTTTACGCCCCATTGGAATTAAGGAGATTGCAAGAACAGGCTCTATTGCTTTGTTTAGAGAACCAAAATAAATAATACAAGAATAATATTTTAAGGAGAAAAGAAAAT
>JAUCGD010000058.1 GCA_030377945.1 Desulfobacterales bacterium HSG17
CGTCAAGTTCTATCTCTTCAACATCATCATCGAGTTCATCAATTTCTTCCAACTCTTCATCTTCGTCAAGCTCAACTTCTTCAACCTCGTCATCAAAATCTTCATCAATTTCTTCTAGTTCATCATCCTCATCTAATTCAATTTCTTCGATGTCCTCGTCTTCATCAATCTCTTCAAGTTCTTCATCTTCATCAAGCTCAACCTCTTCAACATCGTCATATATTCCATCAGCTGGAAAACCTTTTTCTGCGATTTTATCCAACATATTTTTAATTTTATCGGCAATACTTTGAGCATCTGCATCGTCTTTCCCACCTGACTGAACCTTATCAACAAAATCTATTATGGTTTCAAGAAGACTTTCTGCCTGGTCAAGATCAACATTGCTTTTTTTAAAGGCATCAGAAATAGAGCCCAGAAGATTGTCTTTTGCCTCCTGGGTCAAATCAAAGATATTGGAATCAGCAATGATAATATTTTCAGGGTTTTTATCTTTTTTTAAAAGCTTTTTTAAATCTGTAGTAATCGAGGATCGAAGGGCTGAAAAATTTCTTCGCTTTGATTTGATTTTTGTTAAGTTATCACCAACATCCCATATTGATTTAATCAAGGTATCAGTGTCAATAAAACCTAATTCGTTTATGGATTCATCAGAAAGGTAGAAACTTCTGATTGCCATGATGGCCTTTTGTTTGACCGAACCCGACCGGTAGTTAAGATCAGCTATTGCCTGGTCTATACCCTCAAGAGAGATTGATGAATTTGCCAAAGGTTTTTTAATCTCCTGTTTATAGTTTTGTCAGGATTTATTTTGATACTGTACAGCATTATGATATATTCATTCAAATATTTCAACTTGGTTTGAATATTTTTTAATATTTAAACTATATTATTGAATTTTTTCATAATTGTGATAAATATATATGATCATGGGTAAAATAATCACCATCGCAGGTCAAAAGGGCGGAACAGGAAAAAGTGTTACTGCTGTTAATCTTGCTGCTTCCTTTGCTTTATTTGAAAAGAAAACATTGTTAATAGACTGTGATCCGCAGGGATGTTCTACGCAATGGAGTGGTATCAGCAACAACGATTATAATTGTGATATATCCTATATTCTATCAGGAAGGGCAAGAGTTGTTGAAGCAATTGTAACAACTCAATTAGATTACCTTGATATAATGCCTGCAGGATTTACTCTGTTTCAAGTTTCATTGAAAATTGCTAAAAACCCAGGAAATGAAAAACTTTTACGCCTTTTTTTAAAAGATATTCAGGATGAATATGAGTATATTATTATTGATTCACCTTCTTCCCATAGCTTTTTAAGTGTGGCTGCCATGGCAGCATCTGATTTTTTACTTGTATGCATGTCGGTGCAACACAATTGCCTTGAAGATTTTCACGGGTTTTTAAAAATAGTAAAACATATCAAGGTCAATCATAATGTGCCTCTGACAATAGCTGGATTTCTTTTTAACAGATGTGAAACAAAAGAGCAGATTATAACCTTTCTTAAAAAGCAGAATCTGCTAGATATCAAGCAGATGGTTTTTAATAATTTTATTCCTGAAGATGGTAATATTCAACGTTCAATTGATTTAAAAGTCCCTGTTTTATTAGATGATATTAAAGGCAAGGCAGCAGAAGCATATTTGAACTTTGCCCGGGAATTGCATTCTTTTTTTGATTAGCAGTACAGGCGGTCTGTAATTGTTGCCGCCAGCAGTAAAGGACGATAAAGTTTTAATTGATTCTTTAACATATAAAGAGGTATTACATGAAACTTACAAGCCAGGATAATATTGCAGAGAGTGAAAAAGAATTTATTGATACTATCAATGCTGAATTAGATTGGGAAGCCATAGAAAAAATGCTCCTTGAAAAACATCAATTCACATTGCAGGAAGAGATAGATTACAAAGATGGTGATCTGATAGTCCATAATGATAATATCGCCTATAAATTTAATTTTGAAATCAAGGTTCCTTTGTCTGTGATTTTTGACAGGGAAGGTGAATGCCTTGAAATTTCAACCATGAGAGATGACTTTGAGTCTGAGTCTGAAACTGAAATACTAAGTGAAGACGATGAAGAAGCTTTGCTGCTCGAAGATAATGATGAAATCATCTCTGATGACAACCTGTCGCCGGAAGACAAGGTAGGGCAAATGGCTTCAAATATTGCAGATATGATTTCTGAAATTAACCAAGGAGATGAATAATGGAGATGAATGAAGAACAAAACAATGAACTTGATCCCGCCTTTGTAAGAGAACAGTTAGATGCGATTCTAGCACAGGAAATTAAAGCTTTATTAGATGTAGGTTCAAATGCAGCAATGATGTCTTTTAATCTGGCAAGTATATCATGCATCACGCTTATTATTGAAAGAGAAAATGAAGTTCAGCAGTTTTCCGATTTCCCACCAGAAAGATATACAAAAGACTCTTTTATTGATGAATTAATGGAAATTGGACTTGAAAAAAATGAAGCTCTTGAAAAATCAGTTGATACAGTTATGAATACTGGATATATTTCCACTGATTCCAATGGAGAATTAAAAGCTGAAATGCCTGCCTTCATGATGGTGGGTTTTCTTGATAATATGTTTCCCGGCATGCAGGGGATAAATCTTGTTGCCTTTATTCTTCAGATTAATGATGAAGTCAACTCAGGAAGAAAAAGCTTAGATATTGCCAAGGATAGTTTTAAATCCACACTTAAAAGCCGTGGTGTATCAGTGTCAAAAGATAAAGCACAAAAGAAAGCAAAAGAGATGGTTTCAGGAAAGATTTCAGCTCCTCCTGCTCAATCCAGGAAAGTTTCTCAAAAACTTAAAAAAGCTAATTTGGGGCGTTTATCAAAATTGGTCAGTAAAAGAAAAAAAACAAGTTCAAGCTCTTCTGAGCAATTTAAAATAAAAGATGTGTTTGATAAAGGTCCTACCAAAGAAGAAATTGAAGCTGAAAAAGCAAAAATAAAACAAGCTGAAGAGGATGCAAAAAAAACTGCTGAACTTGCAAAAGAACTTGCCTTGAAAGATGAAAAAATACAAGAAGCCCAGGAAGCAGCAAGGCTTGCAGCACAACAGCTTGAAGAAATCCAGGAGAGAGAGAAACAACTTCAAAAAGCACAGGAAGAGGCGCATATAGCAGCGCAAAAGGCATCCCAGCTCGAAGAGCGTGAAGCTGAAATGGCGCAAAAAGAAGCGCAATTAAAGGCTTTGGAAGAAAAACTCAAACTTGAGGACGAAGAGAAAGCAAAAAGAGAAGAAACTGCAAGGCAAAAACAAATCGAGGATGAGGAAAAAGAAAAAGCTTCCAAGGATGATGATGATATTGAAGCTCAGATTGCAGCCCTTGAAAGTAGTCTTACCATGCCTTGCCCCATGTGCAAAGATGGAGAAATTGTTGCCAAAACTACTGAAAAAGGCAAAGAGTTTTATTCATGTACCAAACCTGACTGCCGTTTTGTATCCTGGGATAAACCCTATCATTTTGAATGTCCTTTATGCAAAAATTCATTTTTAATAGAAACCACAGTGCCAGATGGTGAAAAAGGACTTAAATGTCCCCGGGCATCCTGTTCATATACCCAGAATAATTTGTTTGACCCAAAACAGAATATGGTACAGTCAGCAGCTGCTGCAGCACCAAAGAAAAAGAAAAAAAGAGTGGTCAGAAGAAAAAAAAGACGTTAAAGGATAATACATAACCTGCACTGGTAATTGTAGCTGAATTCAATGGTATAATTTGAAAAAAAACAAGATTAAAATTTCTCCAATGGTTTTGGCATACGCAGGACTTACCCTGACTATTTTTTTCTGGGCGGTCAATACAGTTATTGCAAAAGCTGTTGTAATGGAACTCAAGCCCATGACTCTTTCATTTTACCGCTGGGTCATGGCTTTTATTTTTATCCTGCCATTTGCAATACCCCATCTTAAAAAAGATATAATATTGATTAAACAGAATTTGGGGTTTCTGTTTTTTCTATCTATTCCAAGTGTTGCAGCCTATAACTCAATTTTATATCTTGGAGCCCAATATACAAGTGCCACAAATATTTCCCTTGTGGTGGCAACAATGCCTGTAATGACCATTTTATTTTCCTGGATAATGAGTCAGGAAAAACCTCTTGTTTTACAGACATTAGGCATCATGGTTTCCATAATTGGAGTGATGACTATTATAAGCAACGGCTCATGGCAGGTCTTGTCCACTTTTTCCTTTAATCCAGGTGATTTGCTTATTGTTCTCTCCATTGCATCGTGGTCATTTTATTCTGTACTGCTTAAAAAAAAACAGATTAATATTTCACCTGTATCTTTGCTGACAATGCTAATATTTTTTGGAGTCCTCTGTATTTTACCTTTTTATTTATGGGAATTTTCTGTTTTTAATGGGTTTGAACTTAAAACAAGCACCATTATAATTTTTGTATATCTTGGTATATTCCCTTCAATTTTATCCTATCTTTGCTGGAACTTTGGTGTCAAAACAGCAGGTGCTTCCATTGCATCGGTATTTATGTATTTACTGCCGGTCTTTACCTCAATAATCGCCTATCTTTTTTTAAATGAAAGTCTTTTTCTATATCATTTTGCAGGTGGATTACTGATTTTATCTGGATTAATCATGTCTTCTTTTAAATGGCAGAGGTAAACACTCCATGACAGGTAATATTGAGCAGCTTTATAATAAATATTTTAAATTCAAATATTCCTTGACTTGATATATGATTTGGGCATAAAACAAAATTTAGTAAATGAATTTTATTTAGGGAGTGGTTTTGTCATAGATTGAGCTCTTTAGCCAAAAGTTAAATTTGGTGTTGGCAAACTGATTATTTTAAAATTTGAATATTAAAAAGGAGATTTGCATGGAAAAAGAGAACAAAGATCAAAATGGAAACAACAGACGTAAATTTATTAAAAATGTTGGTATTGGAGCTGCTGCTATTGGAGCAGGGCTTGCAACCAGCGCAGTTCCTGCCATGGCTACGAAAGAAAAAACTTATCGATGGAAAATGTGTACAACCTGGCCTCCTCACTTTCCTATGCTGGGAGAAGGTGCTGATAACCTTGCCAAATGGATAGATGAAATGAGTGGAGGAAGATTGAAGATCAGTGTATATGGCGGTGGTGAACTTGTTCCTCCACTTGGTGTTTTCGATGCAGTCAGCCAGGGAACAGTGGAAATGGGTCATGGTGCTGCCTATTACTGGGCTGGCAAATCTCAGGCTACCCAATTTTTTGCTGCTGTACCTTTTGGTTTTAATGCCCAGTCTTTAAATGCATGGCTCTATTCAGGCGGCGGAATGGAGATATGGGAAGAACTCTATGCAAAATTTAATATGAAACCATTTATTGCAGGAAATACCGGTGTTCAGATGGGAGGATGGTTTAATAAAGAAATCAATTCCATGGCAGACCTCAAAGGCCTTAAAATGAGAATTCCGGGTCTGGGTGGTAAAGTCCTTGCCAAAGCAGGCGGTAACGCAGTGCTGGTTGCCGGTGGTGAAATATACACCAACCTTGACAGGGGTGTTATCGATGCAACAGAATGGGTAGGCCCTTTTCATGATTTAAAAATGGGGTTTTATAAAGCAGCCAAATATTATTATTCTCCTGGATGGCATGAATGTGGTACCGGGCTTGAAGCCATGGTGAATCTTGATGCATGGAATACATTGCCAGATGATCTTAAAGCCATTGTAAAGGCAGCGACTTACAGAGCCAATATGTGGATGCTGTCTGAATTTGAAGCTAAGAATAATGATGCATTGAAAATTCTTGTGAATGAACATAAAGTTCAGCTTAGACAATTTCCTGATGCAGTACTCAAATCACTTAAAAAATTGTCGTTGGAAGTATTGGAAGAAGTTGCAGCATCAGATCCAATGAGCAGGAAAGCCTATGATTCTTTCCTTAATTTCCAGAAGAATATTTTTGAGTGGAATAAACTCACTGAAGAGCCATATCAAAAATTGAAATATCTATAATTTTAAAAAATAGATATTTAAAACAAAAGGGGCAGATAAGAAATTTTCTGCCTCTTTTAGTTTTTTATATAACTATTCACACCTGTTACAACCTGTCATAAATTTTATCTTCAAAAAAAACAAAAGATTTTTGTCTGTATTCTCTGATGTTATCTATAATACTTTGCTCTTCATCATCTTCGTGAGTATCACTCACATATTTGAACAGGTAACATGGAGTTTTAAATTTTTTACAGGTCTGCACTATTGATGCACCCTCCATATCAACAAGTTCTCCACCATATGCTGCTACTTCTTTTCTCAGCTTTTTACTTACTGCCGCATTGTCTGAAGTTGAAAGTATGGCACATTTAAAACCTTTCATCATTGAAGAATTATGAATAAAGGGTTTGTCTGTTTTAAAATCTAATCTGTCATGCTCAATAATTTTATTTATATGATATATTTCGCCTCTTTTTTTAGTTTTGGTTAGAGCGCCGGCAGCTCCAATATTTAAAACAGTATCAGGTTTAAATTTTGTGCAGCAATATGCTGTTGCCATTGCTGCATTGGCTTTGCCGATTCCACAAATGACAACTATTATTTTTTCCTTTTTAAAAACAAGAAAGGGTTTTTTGCTGACAGGCTCTAGCGACATCCCTGAAACAAAGGGTTTGGCTTCAACCATTGTAGCCATAATTACAGCTGTTAGAGAAAGCTTATTCATAAATCGTATGAAGCTTTGGATCAAAGGCTTCACGGATACCTTCGCCGATAAAGGTTACTGTCATAAGGGTTATAACAAGGGCAGCTACAACTGAAGATACAATCCACCAGGCTTCCATATTCTGCCAGCCCTGGGATAGTAATTCTCCCCAGGAGGGTGTTGGGGCAGGCAGCCCGAATCCAAGATAGTCAAGGGATGTCAGGGAAACGATCCCGCCTGAAATGGCAAAGGGTGCATAGGTGACAATAACAGAGATTGTATTGGGGATTATGTGCCTGAATATTATTCTTGCGTGGGATGCTCCAAGGGAACGCACAGCAAGTATATACTCCTTCTCTTTCTCTTTAAAAGTCATGGTTCTCATGACCCAGGTAATACCTATCCATCCGAAAAATGCCATGATCAAAAGCAGAATCATAAAATTTGGAATCATAATGGAAGCAATGATAATAATTACATATAAAAATGGAACATTATTCCAGATTTCAATAATTCTCTGGAAAAACAGATCAAATTTTCCGCCGAAATATCCCATGGAGCATCCTATTGTTATGCCAATGGTATAGTTCATAATTAAAAGGACAAAGGAGAAAATGATTGCAGTGCGAAATCCATATACAAGGCGGGCGAGAATATCCCGTCCTACATTGTCTGTCCCAAAAAGATGTTTTTCCTTAAATGATGGAGCAAATGGCGGGTATGAGTTTGTTTTAAGATCATTTTCGTAGGGGTTGTAGGGTATCAGAGGCATGATAACAAAATTGGATGAGTTCTCCCTGCGAAATTTTGTTTGCAGCTCTTTGTAATTGGTCTCATAATCATAATCAAGATTAAATTTTGATCCAGGAATCATGTTTGTATACGTTGGGAAATAGAGTTCACCATTATAGGAAACCATCAATGCTTTTGAATTGATAAAACACTCTGCAAAAAAAGAGATAAATATCATTATAAAAAGTATTATTAATGACCAGAAACCCCTTTTAATTGATCGAAACCGTTGAATTTTTTTTATGGTGACAGGGTTCATTTAAACCTCACTCCTATTTAAACCTTACTCTGGGATCAACAATGGCAACACAGATATCAGATAAAATATTGCCAATCATAAACAAAAGAGAAGATATCACAAGGATACCCATGACCACAGGGTAATCACGATCAAGTATGGATTCATATCCCAAAAGTCCCATGCCATTAATATTGAATACCTTTTCAATCAAAAAAGATCCCATTAAAAGAATAGAAATATTGTTGCCAAAGCTTGTGGCAAGGGGGATCATGGAGTTTTGCATGGCATGATTTAGTACAGCTTTTTTAAAGGGAAGGCCCTTGGCAATGGCTGTCCTGACATAATCAGATGATAAATTGTCCATTAATGTATTTTTCATTAAAAGTGTCATAACAGTAAAAGAGCCAATTACATAGGAAAAAAGAGGTAAAATAGTATGCCAGGCAATATCCAAAGCTTTTTCAAAAATAGTCATCTCTTCAAACAGCTCTGATACAAGTCCTCCCAGGGGGAATAGATCATAATTTGATGCAAATAAAACAAGCATGAGAACACCTGCCACCCATCCTGGAATGGCATAGCCTGTGAAAATAATAATTGATGTAATATTATCAAATCCTGTTTTATGTCTGACAGCCTTTGCAAGGCCAAGGGGAATACAGACTCCATAAATCATTATCAAACTTAGGATTCCAAAATAGAGAGAGATGGGGATTCTCTCTCTTATCATATCCCAGACAGGGTCATAATATCTTGTGGATTTGCCAAGGTCACCTTTTAATACTTTTGAAAGCCATAAAAAATAGCTTGTTAATATTGGTTTATCAAATCCGTAATACTCTTTTAATTTTTGAATTTGTTCCTGGGAAAGAGGCTGACCACCGCCTTGACCGGTTGTGGATGATATACCTGATGAGCCCTGACCTGTCTGCATTGCCCTTGTGTCAGCAATTATTCTTTCAATGGGCCCGCCTGGCACAAAACGTGTTATGGTAAAGACCATGATGGTGATACCGATAAATGTCGGTATCACCAGAAGCAGTCGTCTTATGAAATATGCGGTCATGACAAGGTTTTAAATATGGATTCAAGTGCCTTGTCAAGATGTTCAGGTTTTGTGCCGCCGGCCTGGGCCATGTCAGGACGGCCTCCACCTCCACCGCCAACAATTTTTGCAGCCTGTTTTACAATGTCTCCAGCCTTATAATCCTTGATTAAGTCTTTTGTTACAACAGAGATTAACAAGGCTTTCTCACCTGATTGTGCACCAAGTAAAACTATCCCCGAACCTATTTTTGTTTTAAATTTATCTGCAAGATCTCTTAACTGGGAAGGATTTTCAATCTCAACTTTTTTTGCAATCACCTTGACTCCATTGATTGTTTTAATTTCATCATCAATATTGTCAATGGATTTGGAAGCAATTTTTGTTTTTATGGATTCAAGTTGTTTCTCAAGATTTTTTTTCTCTTTTAATAGAGTTTCTATTTTTACAGCAATATCTTCTTTTGCACCTTTGAGCAGGCTGGCACAAGAGTTGATTAGCTGCTGATCCGCATGAATATAATCCAATGCAGCTTGGGCAGTTACAGCCTCAATTCGTCGTACTCCCGAAGCAATTCCGGTTTCTGATAAAATTTTAAAAAGTCCGATATCTCCAGTTTTTTTAGTATGTGTTCCTCCACAAAGCTCAGAGGAAAAACTGCCCTGGGATACAACGCGAACAACATTGCCGTATTTCTCTTCAAAAAGTGCTGTGGCACCCTGTTTTACAGCATCGTCCATATTCATCTCTTTAGTATTTACTGCATGATTTTCCCGAATTCTTAAATTCACCTCATTTTCTATGGAGCTAAGTTCTTTGCGGGAAATTGATGAAAAATGGTTGAAATCAAATCTTAATCTTGAATCAGTAACAAGAGAGCCTGACTGTTTAACATGATCTCCAAGTACATTCCTTAACGCTGAGTGCAGAATATGGGTGGCACTATGATTCAAGGCTGTGTTTTTTCTTTGCTGCGCATCCACTTTAAGTGTAAATGAATCTCCTTTTTTTGTCTCACCTTTTTGAATCACACCTTTATGAATGATTAATCCGCTGGGATCCTTGAGTGTATCTTCAATGTTGATTACACATTTATTGTTTTCAAAAATTCCTGAATCTCCTGCCTGACCGCCTGATTCTGCATAAAATACGGTTGAATCAGTTACAATTTCGATTGAATCATCCTGCTTTGCCATTTGAATCTGCTTGTCATCTTGAACAATGAGAAGAATATCTGATTCCATTTCACTTTTGTCATAACCTTCAAAGGTGGTTTGTATACCTTTTGAAGTTAATGTTTTATAGGCTTCACTCACACCTGCAAATTTTTTAACAGATTTGGATCGCGCCTTCTGCTCAGCCATAGCTTTATCAAAGCCTTTAATATCAAGATCAATATCCATCTCTTTAACATGGTCAACAATAATGTCCACGGGAAATCCAAAGGTATCGTAAAGTTTAAAAATTATATTTCCGGAAATTGTGGATTTGTTTTGTGATTGTAAATCATTAATTGTTGTTTCAAGAAGTTTCATTCCAGTATCAAGCGTTTCAAGGAATTTTTTTTCTTCATTTTCAACAACATTTAAAATAAAGGCAGAAGAGTCTTTGAGCTCTGGATAGGCTTCATCCATTATAGTGAAAACTGTTTTTACAGTTTCATGTAAAAATGGTTTTACAAGACCGATACTTCTTCCATACCGGATGGCACGTCTCATGATCCTACGCAGTACATAACCTCTTCCCTCATTGGACGGCAAAACCCCGTCACAAATTAAAAAGGCAGAAGCTCTTGAGTGGTCTGCAATAACTTTCATGGCAATTTCAACAAGATTTGATTCATTGCGTCTCTTTCCTGAAAGCTTGCCTACTTTATCCATTATGGGAATAAAAAGATCTGTATCATAATTTGTGGGAACATCCTGCAGGACTGAAATCACCCGTTCAAGCCCAAGACCTGTATCTATACTTGGCTTTGGCAAAGGTGTCATCTTACCTGTTTCATCTTTTTCAAACTGCATGAATACAAGGTTCCACAGTTCAAGCCAGCGGTCACAGTCACAACCCACGGCACAATCCTTGTTAGCACAGCCAAATTCGACACCCCTGTCAATATGAATTTCACTGCATGGACCGCATGGGCCTGTATCACCCATGGACCAGAAATTATCCTCTTCTCCCAGTCTTACCATTCTCTCTTCAGGGATTCTAATCTGGTCTTTCCAGATATCATAAGCTTCATCATCTTCGTGAAAAACAGAAATATAGAGTTTCTCCTTGTCAAATCCATAACCGTTTGTCAGGAGATCCCATGCAAAATCAATGGCTTGCTCTTTAAAGTAATCACCAAAAGAAAAATTACCCAGCATTTCAAAAAAGGTATGGTGCCTTGCAGTATAGCCTACATTCTCAAGATCATTATGCTTCCCGCCGGCCCTGACACATTTCTGAGATGTCACTGCCCTTGCATAATCCCTTTTTTCATCACCTGTAAATACACGTTTAAACTGTACCATCCCGGCATTTACAAATAAAAGAGTTGGATCATCCTGGGGAACAAGAGAAGATGACCTTATCTGGTCATGATTGTGTTTTTTAAAATAATCAATAAAAATTTTTCTGGCTTCATTGCCTGTCATGTCATAACTCCAAATATAATAATTTTTAATTTTTAGTCGTTAATTTTGAAATAGGAAAAGTATTAATTAAGAGCTAAAAATTCAACATTCAAAATTCACCTCAATCAGGCTTTATTTTATTTTTTCTTGTCACTGCTGTCAGGAGATGCAATCCCAAGTTGCTCTCTAACCAGAATTTCAATTTTTTCAAACATATCTGGATTGTCAATTAAAAACAGTTTTACATTCTCTCTTCCCTGACCGATTCTCTCTCCTTCAAATGAATACCATGATCCGCTTTTCTCAACAATATCAAGAACAACGCCCATATCAAGCAGATCACCTGTCCTTGAAATGCCTTCACCATACATGAGATCAAATTCCACATTTTTAAAGGGGGGAGCTAGTTTATTTTTCACAACCTTGACTTTTGTACGGTTTCCGATGATTTCCTGGCCATCTTTTATGGGAGCAGCTCTTCTTATCTCAAGGCGCATGGATGCGTAAAATTTTAAGGCATTACCACCTGTTGTGGTTTCAGGATTGCCATACACAACCCCTATTTTCATCCTGATCTGATTGATAAAAATAATTGTGGTATTGGTCTTTCCAATTGTGCCTGCAAGTTTTCTTAAAGCCTGGGACATGAGCCTTGCCTGAAGCCCCATGTGAGAATCACCCATATCTCCTTCAATTTCAGCTCTTGGCACCAAAGCTGCAACAGAGTCAACAACCATGATATCAATTCCACCGCTTCTGACCAGCATATCAGCTATCTCAAGGGCCTGTTCTCCTGTATCCGGCTGGGAAACAAGAAGTTCATCACACTCTACGCCAAGCCTTTTTGCATATGCTACATCAAGGGCATGTTCCGCATCAATAAATGCTGCAATACCACCATTTTTTTGCGCCTGGGCAACTGCATGGAGAGCCAGGGTAGTTTTCCCTGAAGATTCAGGACCATATATTTCAATGACACGCCCCCGTGGATATCCACCCACACCAAGTGCTTTATCCAAAGCAAGGGAACCTGTTCTTATTACAGGAACATCTTCAACTTCTCTGCCTCCGAGTTTCATGATGGAACCTTTGCCAAATTGTCTGTCAATCTGGCTCATTGCCGTTTGAATAGCTTTTTGTTTGTCCTGATTTTTGTCCATTTCCTGCCTCCTAAAATATGCCTGATAAATATATAATCTTTAAAATAATTGCAGTTAAAATTCCTGCCATAATATCATCTAATACAATACCTGCACCCCCTGAAAAACTGTTTTCAAAATATCTTACAGGGGCACATTTTATGATATCAAAAAATCGGAATAAGAAAAATCCGGCAGCAAGAGTATAAACAGTAACAGGAACTATTGATAATGCCACAACATATCCTGCAATTTCATCAATAACAATAGCGCCCGGGTCTTTTTTATTAAAGATTTTTTCTGCCCTGTCTGCAAAATAAACAGCTGTTAGTATTAAGCCTGTAACATAAAAAACATGAAAAGATGTTGGAATAATCAGGAAGACCAGTGCAAAGGGAATGGCTGCAATGGTGCCAAAAGTACCCGGGGCAAAGGGGATTTTACCTGAAAAAAAAACCTGTGGCTATAAATATTATTAAATTTTGCTTAAAAATCATTATGACTATCTATATTCTGTATCAGGATCTGTCAAGGGGGAGAGGGTCAACCTCATGCCCAGCCCCCTGCTTAAAATGGCTGGACTCAACAGGGTTGGCATCTGTTAAAATATGGTTATAAACATCTTTTAAAACGATTTTGTTTTGTTTTGCTATTTTTTTTGCCACATCATACTCAGGAACAAATCTGACGCTATTGTCAGGGTTGATTATCTTTTTTACCTCAGTTTTTCCGAATCTGGTTTGAATAAAGGCTTTTTCCCTTAAAAGAAAAGAGCGTTCACATTCATGATAACGCACCCCTGTGGATGTGGTTTCAGTAAGTACAATATTAATAATGTTGTCGAGTTTTTCTTTTTTACAGAGGATTTCAATTTGCAGACCAGGTCTCTGTTTTTTCATCTGAACTGGAATATAACAGACATCAAGGGCATTATTGTCAAATAGAAGTTCCATTAAAAAACCTGAAATTTCAGGGTTCATATCATCTATATTTGTTTTAACTACATAAATGTTTTCCTTTTGAATACTGTTTTGGAGTTTTTTTTCAGGTTTTGCAGGATTTTTTAACGGGGCTTTTAAAGGATCTCCCAATACAATGCGCAGTAAATTAGGCAGTATTGAGCCTGTATCTCTTTTGCCTGAACCATAACCTGTTTTGCCTATTTTCATTGCAGGCATTGGCCCGAAAGAGGTGGCAAGAGTGGTAATAATAGCTGCCCCTGTAGGCGTAACAATTTCAGTCGTTGCATCGGACGATTTTACCGGGATATTTTTTAAAATATCCATTGTAGCAGGAACCGGAACCGGTATATTTCCATGGGAACAATTGACAGTGCCTGATCCAAGTGGGATAACAGAGGCATAAACTTTTTGTATTCCAAGATATTCAATGCACAAAAAAGAGCCAATAATATCAACAATGGAATCAACACCGCCTATCTCATGAAAATGGATGGTTTCAATATCTTTATTGTGAATAGTGGATTCAGCCTGTGCAATTTTTTCAAAGGCAGTAAGGCTTTGTTTTTTTACTTTTTCAGGCAGAGAGCTTTTTTCAATCAAGGCCTTAATATCTTTATAATTCCTTGATAATTCATCATTCCCGATAATTTCAACAACAATATCTGTTGCTTTTATATGGTTTTTTTCTACAATATCTGCTGTTAATTTAAAACCTGTTAAAACATTAGATAATTTTTTTTCAATCCAGGAGACAGGTACACCAAGATCAATAAATGCACCAAGGGTCATATCTCCGCTGATACCGGAAAAAATATCAAAATAAGCTATCATTTATGATTTTTTCCCTGAAGCATGAATCTTTAATATTTCTAATACCAGATTTGCAGTGCTGTTCATATCTTTAATGTCAATGGATTCGTTTAAGGTGTGGACATCAGTCATGCCGGTTCCTAAGACTCCTGCAAAAATACCTTTATTGAAAAAAATATTTGCATCAGCTCCCCCACCGGTTGTTTTGCTTTCAAGGGATATACCAATGTTGTCAGCAGCTTTTCTGGCAAGGCGGATAACCTTGTGGTCATCGGGTATATCAGTAGCGGGAAAATCATTTTCAACAATGGCATCCACCCTGGGAAGTCCTGACTCATCCTGAAGCTGTTTTGCAGTATCATAAAATGTGTTTACAATATTGTCAGTAACAGTTTTTAACAGTTTTTCATTATGGCTTCTTGCTTCCCCCTTTATTTCAACAAATTCAGGTACAATATTAGTTGCAACTCCACCCTTTATTATTCCTAGATTGCATGTGGTCTCTTCATCAATCCGTCCAAGCTGAAGTTTTGCAATGGCCTTTGATGCAACAACAATAGCATTGATACCATTCTCAGGTTCTGCACCTGCATGGGCAGCTTTGCCATATACTTTTAATTTGATTTTATTTGCAGCCGGAGCTTTTGTGACAATTCCTTTTGGATCAATTGAATCAAGAATATATCCAAATTTTGAGTCCATCAAAGAGTAATCAAAATGTTTTGCACCAATAAGACCTATCTCTTCACACACAGTAAAGACAATTTCAACGGGAGGATAATCAAGATTGTTTTCAAAGATTACATTCATGACTTCCAGTATAATTGCAATGGCTGATTTGTCATCAGCTCCAAGAATCGTTGTTCCGTCGCTTCTGAATATACCATTTTCATACTGCACCTTTATATTGTTTCCCGGTCCCACTGTATCCATGTGACCTGATAAAAACAGAGGTTCCGTATCAACACTGCCCTTAAATTTTGCCACAAGATTGGAGCAGTTTCCATTTATCTGCTCCTTTGCAGTATCATAATGGATTGTTGCACCCATATCTTTTAATATCTTTTCAAGCTTTTTGGCAACATCAAGTTCATTCCGAGAAAGAGAGTCAATCTCAACAAGTTCTTTAAATCTTTGAGCCATTCTTTGAGAATTTATCATTATATTATCCCCTATGTAATTATTTGCATTCTGACAAAGTAAAGGAATAACATATACTAAATTTTTTTTGATTTTTCCATATTTAATTGTAAAGGAAGTACGCGGCTTACTGGTGAGACCCTTGGACTTCAAATCTATTGAGACTATTCTCAAACAATCGTTTAAAACACAGTCATAGCAAGCATATTAAATGAAAAACAATGAACGATTTAAAATATTTTTGTGTTATATGTTGCTTGATTCATAATTCTTTCTTGTAAAGATTTTCTAAAGTCATCAGGACTTGATAATGCAAATTTTTTTTTTAATACCTCTTTGGGAAGGTGATTCGTCTCTCCAAACGCTTTTGCACTCATTCTTCGGAAAACATGTGTGGATATATAGACTAAACCCATTGTTATATGCCATTCTTCAACTATAATTTTTATATAAAACACATTTTAGCTGATTCCATAATAATAATTTTCAGGGTTTGAAGTGCTGTATACTCTATCACCAACAGCAATACTTGTTGAGCAATATTGACTGAAAATAAGCCAACTAGAAATTTATCCTTGATTGATAACCTATTTTTTAGAACCAAGAATTTTTTCCAACATAGGTTTAAGTTGTATCACATGGTATTTAATATATTGATACTGTTTTAAATCTGCAATATCGGAAACCATTACTAAAGGAAGCTTTGCATCATCTGGGTGGTTACTGCCGTGAATGGTTTGATGTCCGGCATGGTCACTGGTAATGACAATCAGATATCTTTTTTTTGATATGACAAATTCGGTTAATGGAGCGATGCTGTCGTCAATAAAAAAAAGCTCTTCCATATACCCTTCAGACATCCAACCTTCCAGAGGCCCAGTTCTATCAAGTCCACTGATATGAATAAAACAAAATCTTTTTTGGTCCGAGTTTTTGAAAAAATCAAAGGCATTATCAACTGAAAAATCTGGGTCCATTCTATGTCGATCCACAGCGCCCGAAATCAGATACCCTAATTTTTCTTTAGAATAGAAAAAACCAGTTGTAAAACCTTCTGATTTTGCGTCATCAAAAATAGTTTTATGAGTTATTTGTTCCTGCCCAGGATTCCATATATTAACATTACGTCCTCCGTTTTCAGGCCCAACACCGGAAAACATGGCAGCATGGCTTAAAAGGGTCAGGGGTGGTTTTGTACTGTTCCCATCAAGTGTAAAAACACCTTTTGACATAAGTTTACTAATTGTTTTTGTAGTTTTTGGACCAAGCGCATCTGGGTGTAAAGCATCTATAGAAATTATCAAAACAGACTGAATTTCTTCGGACAATGCCCAGAGCGGGATTATTGCCATAAAAACAATAGCAAGAATCGTAGATCTGAAATGATATTTGAGGTTAGTTTTAAAACTATTCAAAATGCTCCCCCTTTCTAAAAAAGTAAAAATACCTTCCAATCCATATATTGTCTTTATTCAAACCAGATTCGGAAAAACTGAGGTAAAAAAGATAATCAACCCTGA